>JAIKXH010000039.1 GCA_024684215.1 Lachnospiraceae bacterium | reverse complement strand
ACTCAAAAGGCTTACGGAAACTCGGTTACAGTTAATGAGCCGGATGTCAGAAATATTGTCGATATACCTTCCGATTATTGGGATGTATTTCACAAAGGCATGAGGGCGGTTGTTGAAAACAAGTCATATTTTAACGATATTAACGTAAAGGTTGCCGGAAAGACCGGTACAGCACAGCAGACTACATCACGTCCTTCACACGCACTGTTTGTCAGCTATGCACCGTATGAAAATCCGGAAATAGGTATGGCGGTCAGAATACCTTTCGGTTATTCGTCCGATTACGCTGCACAGCTTGCAAGAGATGTATACAAATATTACTTTGATCTTGTAAATGAAGAGGATCTTATTGACGGTACGGCCGATTCACCCGACGGTGGTATTACCAACGAATTGTAAGTACAGAAAGGTTTGTTTATGAATAAAAAGATGCCTGTTGTTATCAGAAGCTTTAAGGACGGAATTAAACTGATGCTTGATCCGGAAGCTACTTTTCAGGAAATATGCGAGGATCTTACCAAAAAGTTTACTGATGGCAGAAGCTTTTTCGGAGATGCCTCTGTTGCACTTGCCATAGAAGGCCAGAATCTTACGGATGAGCAGGAATTTGAGATACTCACTATTATAAGGACTACTTGCAATCTCAATGTAATTTGTATTGTCTGTGATGATGAAATCCATAATAAACATTATTTAAAGGCTGTTAAGCATATCCAGGATATGGTTAAGCCCGGGGATACAGGCCATTTTTACAGAGGCAGTGTAACCGACGGTCAAAAGCTTTCATATGATGACGGAATTGTTATTCTTGGTGATGTTAATCCCGGGTGCGTAGTTAAAAGCTCCGGAAGCATAATAGTTTTAGGAGGGCTTTACGGCGAGGCTTATGCCGGCGTTGATTTTGATGAGACCGACGCGTTTGTTATTGCTCTTGAGCTTTCTGCGGAAGCTATCAGTGTCGGACCTGCCAAATATGTTCCCGATACCAAGCCTAAGTGGGGATTCCGCAAAAAAATCGCTCCGAAGATAGTTTATATGCAAAACGGTGAGCTTGTATTCGATAATCTAAATAAATCCGTATTGGAGCAGGTTTATGCCCTTTAAAAAGTTTAAAATCAGAGATTATGATTTCAAATTAATATTAATGATAGCAGCAGTTGCTCTTATAGGCGTTTTTGCCGTAGGAAGTGCTCAGCCCGGCCTTTTTAACAAGCAGCTTTTCGGTTATATTGTCGGAATGGTTGTTATGATAGTGGCTTCTTTGGTTGATTATCACTTTATTTTAAAGTTTTACTGGGTAATATATATTATCAACCTGGTTTTGCTTGTTTTGGTGCTTTTTACCGGAGAATCTTCACATAATGCTCAAAGGTGGCTTATGATAGGCTCGATAAAATTTCAGCCCTCGGAATTAGCTAAAATTTTATTGATTTTATTCTTCGCACAGTTTATTATGATACAGAGAGAAAAATTTAATTCTTTTCCTATAATATTGCTTTGTATAGTGCTTATGGGAGTGCCGGTTGCTCTTGTTTTCGAACAGCCCGATTTATCCACAACCATTATGCTTGTTGTTATCTTTGCCGCAATTATGTTTTCCGGTAAATTAAAGTTCCGGATTATACTGGGAATTTTGGCTGTCATAGTTCCTGCGGCATTGATTTTCATGTCTGTTGCTCTAAAGCCTGATTCAACTCTTATTGAATCATATCAGATGGAACGTGTTTGGGCTTTCCAGGATCCGGAGTCTTATCCGGATTTGACTTATCAGCAGCAAAATTCTGTCACGGCCATTGCTTCAGGAATGCTTGATGGCAAAGGATATCGCAATAATGAGATTACATCCGTTAAAAACGGTAATTTCCTTTCAGAGGATCAGACAGACTTTATATTTGCAATTATCGGTGAAGAATTCGGTTTCAAAGGAAGTCTCACAATTATCGCTTTACTATTTTTAATTGCTCTTGAATGTATTGCAGTGGGCCGCAGAGCTCCGGATGTCGGAGGAAGCATCATTTGTGGATCTATGGGCGCACTTATCGGATTTCAAAGCTTTATAAACATCGGAGTTGCGACATTTATTATTCCTAACACCGGCTTACCTTTACCTTTTGTAAGCTACGGACTTACTTCGCTGCTCACTTTGTTTGCCGGGATGGGAGTTGTAATTAACGTTCGTACTCAGGCGAAAAGGGGTAACTCGTCTGTTGATGATTATATTTTTAATGATTTATCCAAACTTTAAACGGAGGTATTTGGGGTATGAATATTGCGCTTATTGCGCATGACGCAAAAAAGAAGCTTATGCAGAATTTCTGTATAGCCTACAAGGGGATTTTAAGTAAAAATGAACTATATGCCACCGCCACAACCGGAAGACTTATAGAAGAAGTTACTAATCTTACCATACATAAATCTTTGGCGGGTCATTTGGGCGGTATGCAGCAAATCGGTGCGCTTATTGAGTGCAACCAGATAGATATGGTTATTTTCCTTAGAGATCCTCTAAATCCTAAGTCTCATGAGCCTGATGTAAATATTGTAGTCAGACTTTGCGACACCAACAATATTCCTCTGGCAACCAATCTTGCCAGTGCAGAGCTTCTTATTAAGTCCTTGGAAAGAGGAGATTTAGAGTGGCGTGAGATGTATAAATAAGCCTTCTGCCCTGCGATATAGATTTATTGCAGGGTTTTTATCTTTAATATGCATGATTTTTTCTTGCGGGTGTGCAGCCATTCCCTACAGCGGAGAGTATGGAACGTACAATATGGGAGCTTTATCCGAAGGTGAAACCGGATTAAAAGCGCCTGCATTTGCGTCGTCTTTATGTATTGCAACAAATGATCTTTTGGGTGATGGCGAGATTAATTTGGAAACTTGCGAAAGTGCGGTTTTATTTGATATTAACAATAAAGAGGTCGTTTATTCAAAAAATGCGTTAGAGCAGCTTTATCCCGCATCTCTTACTAAGATTATGACCGCTTTGGTGGCTATAAAACATGGCCAGATGGATCAGGTTTTAACCGCTACAAATTCTGTAAATATAAATGAGACCGGTGCTCAGCTTGCGGGCATTGTTGCCGGAGACTCTATGACTTTATATCAGGCACTTCGAATACTTCTTTTGTATTCGGCTAACGATGTTGCCCTTCTTATTGCAGAAAATATTGGCGGAAGTGTGGATGGATTTGTGGCTATGATGAATGAGGAGGCCATAAGTATTGGGGCTACCGGTACTCATTTTATGAATCCTCACGGATTATCCGATCCCGAGCATTATACAACTGCCTACGATTTATATTTGATATTTAATGAGTGCATTAAATACGAGGAGTTTACACAGATTATTTCTCTTCAATCATTTGATGTTACTTATACGAATAAAAACGGTAAGGAAGTTGTACTGCCTGTTAAAAATACCAATGGGTATATTAACGGTTCTTACAATCCACCTTCAAATGTTACCGTTATAGGGGGGAAAACCGGTACTACGACGGCTGCGGGACATTGTCTGATTCTTTTATCCAAGGATGTAAATGGTGCGCCCTATATTTCCGTGGTGCTTAAATCGGACGGAACGGATTCTTTATATAAAAACATGAATTCGTTACTTGACGAGATTAACACATAAAATATTATTTAAGCGGGTTTTAGTACATTGGCTACCAATAATAACGAAAACAGCGAAAACAATATATTTCGTTTTAAAAAGAAAAGACAAGTAAATATTACTCTTATATTGTTTTGCCTTATCCTGGTATATGTGATAATCGTGGGCATTATATATCTTAGAAAGACTCATACTGTCAGATATGAGGTTACTCAAGGTGCCCTTGCGAGCAGTACTATATACAGAGGAGTTGTTTTAAGGGATGAAATACTTGTAAACAACACAACACCCGGATATGTCAATTATCTTGCAAGAGAAGGACAGCGTATTGCCGTTGGTGACCTTGTTTACACGGTTGATGAGACCGGTACTTTGAATGAGTATATCGAGTCTTTGTCTTTGGGCGAGAATTCTCTTACCGATAAAGAGCTTTCTGAATTCAGAACAGATATCATCAATTTTGTTCACGGTTATAATCCTGCTGATTTCGGTGAGATTTATAATTTCAAATATTCTCTTAAAAACACCGTACTTAAGCTCTCTAATACCAAGCTTTTAAATAATATGGCTCAGGCTTCGGATTCGACTAAAGCGGTCAGTTTGAAATATATATATGCGGGAAATACCGGCATTATTTCATACTGGTATGACGGCTATGAAGGCATGCTCCCCGAGATGGTTACAAAGGATGTGTTTAAAGAGAAGGATTATCAGAGAACTCAGCTTTTGTCAAATGAACTTCGTGGGGCCGATGAGAGTGTATACAAGATTAACCTTGGAGAAGACTGGTCCGTGGTTATTCCTATTGATAAGGATTTGGGAGAAGAGCTTTTAAACGAGGATTATATTAAGGTCAAGTTCCTAAAAAATCAATATGAAAGCTGGGGAAAAGTTTCCCTTATGGACAATGAAGACGGATATTATTTATGTCTTTCATTTACCAATTCTCTTATAACTTTTGTAAATGAGAGATTTTTGGATATTGAGCTGGAACTCGGGGACGAAACCGGTCTTAAGATTCCTATAAGCTCTATAGCTGAAAAAGAGTTTTTCCTGATTGATGAAGATTATGTAACCGAAAATGCCAATAATACATATACCGTCTTGATGCAGGTATACGGTGAGGACGGATCTAAGACAAAGAGTGCCGTGAGCCTTGAGGTGTACTCTTATGATGAAAAGCTCGGTGTTTACTATGTCGACGACTCTATATTAAGCTCCGGAGATATTTTGTTTGGCAGTGATGAGACCACTTTTGTAGTTAAAGATAAGGGCTCACTTATCGGTGTTTATAATATAAATAAAGGATATGCTGACTTTAAAGAAATAACGATTCTTTATCAAAATGATGAATATGCGATCGTTAAATCCAATTCTGCATATGGTCTGAGATATTACGACTATATTGCACTGGATGCGGACAATGTATCAGACGATCAGTTCATCAGTCAGTCTAAGTAAAATGATAGCTGAAAATTATAAAAATGTACTTGAAAAAGTAAATAACGCCGCGACGGGGGCCGGCCGTGATCCGAAGGAGGTTACGCTTATTGCGGTAAGTAAGACGAAGCCTTTGGAGATGCTTAAGGAAGCATATGAAGCGGGAGCCCGGGATTTTGGCGAAAATCATGTACAGGAGCTTATAACAAAGATTCCCGAGATGCCAAATGATATCAGATGGCATATGATAGGACATCTTCAGCGAAACAAAGTTAAATACATCGTTGGTAAGGTTTATTTGATACACAGTGTAGATTCTTTGAGGCTGGCAGAGGAGATAAGTAAAGAATCGGTTAAAGCCGGTGTTGTCTCAAATATTCTTATTGAGGTTAATGCTTCCGGAGAAGAGAGCAAATGGGGTGGAAGCCTTAATGAAAGCCGAGAACTTGTTAAAGCTGCAGCTTCTTTACCCGGGATTTGTATCAAGGGACTCATGACTGTAGCACCTTATACGGAAAATCCCGAAGAAAACAGAAGATATTTTAGCGCTTTAAAGCAATTGCTTGTTGACATGAACGCCGAAAACACAGATAATATTTCTATGGGTGAATTGTCAATGGGAATGACGGGTGATTACGAGGTCGCTGTTTCAGAGGGGGCTACTTATGTAAGAGTCGGAACCGGTATTTTCGGAGAGAGAAATTACAACAATTAACCGGTAAAATATATTTTTGGAGGACAAGATGGGTAAGTTCGATAGTATTATTAATGCTTTTAAAATGAACAATGAAGATGAAGATTATGATGATTATGACGAATATGAAGATTATGACGATGTAGCGCCTAAGTCATCTCGCAAATCTGATTCCGCTTCCGGAGATTTTAACGATGGTGAGAAAAAGACCAGAAGCTTTTTATCTCCTATGTCCGGTAAGAATACAAGTTCAAAGAAAGGAACAAACATGAATAATATGGAAGTCTGTGTTATTAAGCCCACTACTTTTGAGGAAGCTCTTCAGATTGCTGATGCTCTTTTGGAAGGCAGAAGCGTAGTTCTTAATTTAGAGGGTATTAACAGCGCTCTTGCTCAAAGAATTGTTGATTTTGTTACCGGTGTTTGTTATTCGCTTAAAGCTCACTTTGAATCTATCTCAAAATTTGTATTTGTTATCACTCCCGAAGCTGTTTATATTTCAGGAGCTACCACTGATTCCGGTATCGGAATGGGTGCAAAGGATTTTGAGAATTAATCATTATACTTATTTTATATAGGTCGATTCTATGAGAGCTTCCTAAAAGGAAGTTCTCATTTTTTGGAGATTTATTATGTCACAGAGAATGACTGTCAATTACAACAAAAAGCCCTGCTATGACATTGTATTTACTGATACCTTTGAAGGTCTTAACGATGAAATAACATCTTTGGAACTATCGGGTAAGAGGTTTTGCATTGTTACCGATACAAACGTTGATCCTTTATACGGTGATTCTGTAGTTAAAATGGTTTCAGCTGTAGCTTCAAAAGCTGTAAAGTTTGTTATTCCTTCCGGTGAAGAAAACAAGACTTTGGATAATATCAAAGAATTGTATAAATTTCTTATAGAAGAGCGCTTTGATAGAAAAGATGTTTTGATTGCTTTAGGCGGCGGTGTTATCGGAGATATGACCGGCTATGCTGCGGCTACATATTTGAGGGGTATTGATTTTATCCAGATTCCAACTACCTTACTGGCTCAGGTTGACAGTTCAATCGGCGGAAAAACAGGCGTTGATTTTGACGGATATAAAAACATGGTTGGTGCATTTAAAATGCCGAGACTTGTTTATATGAATATGACAACCATTAAAACGCTTCCCGACAGGCAGTATTTTTCAGGCTTCGGTGAAGTTATGAAATACGGTCTTATTCGTGATGAATTCTTTTATACCTGGCTTATAGACAATCTTTATGAAATCTGCGGTAAGGATCCTGCGGTAGTTGAAGAGATGATTGTCAGAAGCTGTGATATTAAGAGAGTTATTGTAGAGAAGGACCCTACCGAAAAGGGTGATAGAGCACTTCTTAATTACGGACATACCATTGGTCATGCAATTGAAAAATTCATGAATTTTGAACTTCTTCATGGGGAATGTGTAGCTTTGGGAAGCGTTTGCGCCGCTTATATTTCATGGAAAAAGGATATGCTCACAAAGGATGAATATTATGAGATAAGAGATATGTTCGTTCCTTTTAATCTTCCTATTTCAATAGATAAGCTTGATATGAAAAAGGTGCTGGAACTTACCAAATCCGATAAAAAGATGGATGCGGGACAGATTAAATTTGTTTTGTTAAAAAAGATAGGAAAAGCTGTTATTGATACAACAGTTACTGATTCCGAGATTTTAGATGCTTTATCGGAGATAAATTTTGATGAAGAAAACGGCATTTAATTGCTTTGTTTGTTGTATATAGTAATTAACGCTTAATTTAAAAATATTTTAACTGTTTTGTTTGAGGAAAGAAATGGAAAAAAACAATCATTATTCCAGAAAATTAATTATAATTATTGACTGCATTATATTGGCTGTTTTGGTATTTGCAGATCAGTTTATCAAAAATATTGTTGTAAACAAATTAAAGGGCAATGATGCTTTTGTGCTTATTCCGAATGTCCTTGAGTTTGATTATCTCGAAAACAGGGGCAGCGCTTTCGGAATGCTCCAGAATCAAAAGATATTTATTTTACTTGTCGGCTTTATATTTATGGCTTTAATCGTTTTTATTCTTTTTAAGCTTCCTCTTAAAAAGAAATTTATACCTGCAAATGTTTTCTTTGCTATGGTTGTTGCCGGTGGAATAGGAAATATGATCGATCGTTTCAGACTTGATTATGTAGTGGATTTCATATCATTTGTTCTTATTCATTTTCCTATTTTTAACTTTGCCGATTGCTGTGTCGTAATCGGTGTTATCGGACTGTTTATAATGTTTTTGTTTGTATACAAGGAAAATGATTTAGAGTTTCTTAAGTTTAAGCAGAATCGCTACAGAGATATGGATAAATAATGAAAATTATTGTAGAAGAAGAAATGGATGGGGAACGCATAGATAAATGCCTCCCCATTTTTTGTCAAAACCTTACAAGATCATATATATCAAAGCTTATTAAAGAAGGACTTGTGACTGTTAATGGGAAAAGTGTAAAGCCCAGCTACAATCTTTCTGAAGGGGATGAAATTGATTTTGATATTCCCGAGGCTACTGAGCCTGATATACAGCCTGAAGATATTCCTCTTGACATACTTTACGAAGATGATGATGTCATTGTGGTTAATAAACCCAAGAATATGGTTGTGCATCCCGCAGCAGGGCATTATTCCGGCACATTGGTAAATGCTTTAATGTATCATTGCAAAGGGTCTTTGTCCGGTATAAACGGTGTCCTTAGGCCCGGAATTGTTCATCGTATCGATATGAACACCACAGGATCTGTAATCGCATGCAAAAACGATGCTTCGCATAACAGTATAGCAGCGCAGCTTAAAGAACATTCCATTACCAGGCGTTATCATGCCATTTGTTTTGGAAATGTAAAGGAGGATGAGTTTGTCATTGATAAACCCATCGGCAGAAATCCTAACGACCGCAAAAAAATGGCTGTTGTAAATGGCGGTAAAGAGGCGGTTACGCATGTTAAAGTACTTAAAAGGTTTGAAAAGTACACTTATATAGAGTGCAGGCTTGAAACCGGCAGAACTCATCAGATTAGGGTCCATATGGCATCTATAGGGCATCCGCTTTTGGGTGATGATGTATACAGTTCTATAAAATCTCCTTTTAAATTAAATGGACAGTGTCTGCATGCCAAGATACTCGGATTTGTACATCCAAAAACAGGAGTGTATATCGAAACAGACGCTCCGCTACCCGAATATTTTACTCATTTATTGGAAATACTTAAGTAAATTGCATAAATTGTATCAATTTCACGAAAAACTTTCATTTTTAATTGAAAATTTGTGCAAAATAAATTATAATAATGGCATAACCAAACACGGGAATACTATTATCCCGGAAAGGCAGGTGCTTTTATGAATACTATAATTACAATCGGCAGACAGTTTGGATCTGAAGGAAGAGAAATCGGTGAAAAGCTTGCGGAAAACTTAGGTATTCCTTTTTATGATAAGGAGCTTTTGACAAGAGCAGCTAAAGAGAGTGGCTTTTGTGAGGAAATGCTCCAAAATCATGACGAGAGACCTACTAATTCTTTCCTCTATAATCTTGTTATGGATACTTATTCCTTTGGTTATAATTCCGCTTCTTATTCTGATATGCCTATAAGCCATAAAGTATTTTTGGCTCAATTTGATGCTATCAAGAAAATCGCTGATGAAGGACCTTGCGTTATTGTAGGAAGATGCGCGGACTATGCTTTAAATGATAATCCTAATGCTGTTAAACTATTTATTTTCGGAGATGACGATTATAAAGTTAAGCATATTATGGAGCGCTTTAATATAGATGAGAAAAAAGCCCGTGATATGATGGTGAAAAAGGATAAACAGCGCCAGAGTTATTATAACTATTATACTTCCAAAAAATGGGGAAGAAGCGACAGCTATGATCTTTGCATTAACTCCAGCAAACTCGGAGTTGAGGGATGCGTAAAGCTTATTTCTCAGTATGTTGAAGATTTCGAGGCATTTAAGAAGAATTAGAAACTAATTTGATTAAGAAAAGTTAGAATTAATTCAACTTAGCTTTTTACTTATATAGTTACGATTATTTATTCTGATTTTTTTATAGAAAATATACAAAAATCGATTGACATAATTAGGCACCTCTGCTATGATACTTGAGTATGCCGCTTAATGAGGTAGAAGTGTGTCCTTTTATAGGATACCACCGTAGTTAGCGTTTAACAGGCCGAAAGCATACTTCATGGCCATATCATGAAAAGGAGGTGCCTATTTATGTACGCAATTATTGCAACAGGCGGAAAACAGTATAAGGTTTCAGAGGGCGATCTTGTTAATATCGAGAAGATCGATGCAGCTGAAGGTGATACTGTTTCTTTAGATGTATTAGCAGTAAGTGACGGAAAGCTTGTTGTCGGATCTGACGCAGCCAAGGCTAAGGTTTCTGCTACCGTAGTAGAGCAGGGACGCGGTAAGAAGGTTGTTGTTTACAGATATAAGAGAAAGTCCGGCTATCACAAGAAGAATGGTCACAGACAGCCTTACACTCAGGTTAAGATCGACAAGATCGAGGCTTAAAAGATGACTACAGTCACTTTTGAAAAAGATGGGCATGGATCATACAAGGGATTTACTTGTTTTGGACATGCAGGATTCGCCAAAAAGCGATTTGGAAAAACCGAACCTGATATCCTATGTGCGGCTATTTCCGCATTGACAGCAAATGTTATTAACGGATTATCGGAAATCGCAGGCGAGAAGCTTACGGTTACTGAGAATGAAGAAACCGGATTTATCAGATGCATTTTTGAATCTGAACTTAAAGAATCTTCGGTTTTGTTGGTTGATTCGTATGTATTATCACTTAGCGAATATGCCAAACAGTACAGTAAGAATTTAACAGTAAACTTTAAGGAGGTATAATAAAATGCTGAATTTAAACCTTCAGTTTTTCGCTCATAAAAAGGGTGTTGGTTCCACCAAGAACGGTAGAGATTCCGAGTCAAAGAGACTTGGCGCTAAGCGTGCTGACGGACAGTTCGTTAAGGCAGGAAACATTCTCTACAGACAGCGCGGAACTAAGATTCACCCCGGTGTGAATGTTGGAATCGGCGGAGATGATACTTTGTTTGCACTTACTGACGGAGTACTTCGTTTCGAGAGAAAGGGCAGAGACAAGAAGCAGGCTTCTGTTTATCCCGTAGAGCAGTAAATTATTACAAGGCTCCAGACATTCAATAATGTTTGGAGTCTTTTTTTGCCGGTTGTGCTATTTAAGGAGTTAACATCATGTTTGCGGACAGAGCTAAAATTGTTATTATCAGTGGAAAAGGCGGAGACGGACACGTTTCCTTTAGACGAGAAAAATACGTTACCAACGGTGGACCGGACGGAGGAGACGGCGGTCACGGTGGTGATGTTATACTGAAAATTGATGAAGGCCTCAATACTTTGGTCGATTTTCGTCATGTACGCAAATATAAGGCGCAAAACGGCGAAGAAGGCGGTAAAAAGAATTGCCGCGGAAAAGACGGAGAAGATATTATTTTAAAGGTTCCTCAGGGTACTGTAGTTAAGGAAGCTATATCCGGTAAGGTTATAGTTGATATGTCGGGAGAGACCAAGGAATATGTCATTTTAAAAGGCGGACGCGGAGGAAAGGGCAACCAGCATTATGCAACACCTACCATGCAGGCTCCTAAGTATGCGCAGCCCGGCCAGGAAGCCAAAGAACTTGAAGTTATCTTAGAACTTAAAGTTATTGCCGATGTAGGACTTGTGGGATTTCCCAATGTAGGTAAATCAACTTTCCTTTCAAGAGTAACCAATGCAAGGCCCAAAATTGCAAATTATCATTTCACTACGCTTAATCCCAATTTAGGTGTGGTTGATATGGATGATGCGAAGGGGTTTGTTATTGCCGATATTCCCGGACTTATAGAAGGTGCCTCAGAGGGCATAGGACTCGGACACGAATTCTTAAGACATATTGAAAGAACCAGGCTTTTGGTCCATATAGTAGATGCTGCCGGTACTGAGGGCAGAGATCCTATAGAGGATATTAAAGCCATTAATCATGAACTTGAAAAATACAATGCTGATGTTGCCAAGAGGCCGCAGATCATTGTTGCAAATAAAATAGATGCTATTTATGCAGATGGAGAAGACCCTGTAGAAAAGATAAGAGAAGTCTTTGAAAAGGGACAGGGTATTCCGGTATATGCTATAAGTGCTGTCACGGGACAGGGTATAAAAGAGCTTTTATATGCTATTAGCGCTAAACTCGAAACCATTGGTGGAGAACCTCTTACTTATGAGCAGGAATTTGATCCCGAGGTTGAACTTGCTCTCAGTGATGAGCCCTATACCGTATATTATGATGATGAAACCGGTGAATACGTGATTGAAGGTCCGAGAATTGAGAAAATGCTCGGATATACAAACCTTGAATCCGAAAAAGGATTTAAGTTCTTCCAGGATTTCCTCAAGGATCAGGGCATGCTTGAACAGCTTGAAAATCTGGGTATTTCAGACGGTGACACTGTTAGAATGTATGGTCATTCATTTGACTACTATAAATAAATATAACCCTATTAGATATTAAAAATAGATATAATTTACAGATATAAATTATAGATATTAATAACTGATATTATAAGGCTTTTATGACTAAATTGAGGTATTGTTATGATGGAGTTAACAAGTAAACAAAGAGCATATTTAAAGGGACTTGCAATGAATCTTAATCCTGTTTTTCAGATTGGAAAAGGAAGTGCCAGTCCTGAAATCACTGAGGCTGTCGGCGAATGTTTTAATAATAATGAGCTTATTAAGCTTAATGTTTTAAAAAACTGCGAAGATGATGCAAGATATATTGCTTCAGTTATCGCTGACAGGACTCATTCAACTGTAGTTCAGGTAATAGGTAAGAAAATCGTTCTCTATAAGCCTTTTAAGGAGAATGCAAAAATTATTCTTCCCAGATAATTTGGAAGATTTTAATACGCTCAGATAATTTGCAAGAAATTATTATTAATCTGCCAAGATGCTTATCCATTATCTGTGAGTTAGAGGTTTTTAAATGGAACTTAAAAAGATAACAAAGTTATTGGAAAAAGAACTTGAAAGTAAGAGATTCGAGCATACAAAGGGTGTAGAATATACTGCAGCTTCACTTGCTATAGTATATGATGTGCCTATTGAAAAAGCACTTTATGCCGGTCTTTTACATGATTGTGCTAAGGGGATTCCGGGCGATGAACAGATTAAACTTTGTGAAAAGTATGATTTGCCGGTTAGCGATGTTGAACGAGATAATCCCGGATTATTACATGCTAAACTTGGTGCTTATCTTGCAAAGACAGTTTATGAAGTTGATGATGAAGAGGTTTTAAATGCTATAAAATGGCATACTACCGGCCGTCCGGCAATGACTATGCTAGAAAAAATAGTATTTATAGCCGATTATATAGAGCCAAACCGTAAAATGCTCGATAATATGTATGAGGTTAGAAAACTTGCTTTTACTGATATTGACGCTGCCATTAAACGCGTTTTAGGGGATACACTCAAATATTTGGGCGAGGGCACTAAAGCTGTAGATCCAATGACTAAGGAAACTTTTGATTATTACAACAAATAAGCTTAGAATAAAGAGTTTTAACATATTTATTAGATTATTATATCGTTAATTTATTACATAATACGTTATTACATAATTACGTCATTGCATGAAGGGAGTTATATTTGATGGAAGATAGAGTAAAGCAGATGGCAAAGCTTGCTATCGATGCACTGGAAGATAAAAAAGGAGAGTCCATTTCCGTCCTTGATATAAGTGAAGTTTCTGTTATAGCAGATTTGTTTATTATTGCAGGTGGATCTAATAAAAATCAGGTTCAGGCTCTTTGTGATAATGTTACAGAGAAGCTTGGAAGAGAGGGATTTCCTGAAAATCATATTGAAGGATATGACAACGGAAATTGGATTTTAGTTGATTTTGGAGATATCATTGTTCACATATTTGATAAAGAGAACAGAACTCTTTATGATCTTGAAAGAATATGGCGAGACGGTAAACATATTGAAAAAGACAGCTTATAAATATTATTTATTTAGTCATTTATAAGTTAAAATAAAAGTCAAAATTAATGTATAAGTAAAGATATAAGCAAATGATAAAGTAAAAGATAAAGAAAAAGAAAAAGATAAAGAAAAAGAAAAAGATAAAGATAAAGAAAAAGAAAAAGATAAAGATAAAGATAAAGCACTTAGCCTAATATAAGCTAAGTGCTTTTTGTGTGTGATAATTTTGATTTATATATGTACCTAAAATTATTAAAGCAAATATAGAACCTATAATAAACTAATGGAAGAATCTGTATACTCCAAATACTTTACCTAAAATCTGGCAATCAGGAACTATGATAGGTTCCATAGTATCATTTTCAGGCTGAAGTCTTATATGATCATATTCTTTATAAAATGTCTTTACGGTCGCAGAATCATCGATAAGTGCTACGACCATATCGCCGTTATTGGCGGTATCACATTTATTAACGAGAATCTTGTCACCGGAAAAAATTCCGGCATTGATCATTGAATCACCTTTAACATTTAATATAAAAGATTCACCGCTGGGAAGCTCAGAAGCGGGAATAGGGAAGTAATCCAAAAGATTATCGCTGGCAAAAATAGGTTGTCCCGCAGCTACATTACCGTATACGGGAAGCGAAGCCATCTCGGTACGAACCATCTGAAATGAATCGTCACATATTTCGATTGCACGCGGCTTACTGGGATCCCTTCTGATATATCCGCGCTTTTCAAGAGTCTCCAAATGAGAATGTACGGAAGATGTGGATTTGAGTTTAACTTTCTCACAAATTTCGCGTACTGTAGGCGGATAACCTCTCTTAAGTATTTCATCTTTTAAATAATCAAGAATTTCCTGCTGCTTGACAGATATCTTATTTGAATTAGCCATAATGTGAACCTCCGTTCGATTGCCTAGAAAGAGTATATCATAAAAAAATAAAAAAGCAAACATGTTTTCGCGAAATTTTGTTCGATTTTTTTCAGAAAATGTATTGACTTTCGAAAATCTGTTCGATATAATGCAGATACAAACAAATGTTTGCGAACAAATATTCACCCTTTGATATGAATGATTTGTTCGACGATAAATAGTAGTTTTGTATTATTGGCAAATTGAGGAAAGATTATGAGAAAATATTCCGCAAAGAAAAGAATAACCGAGATGACCGATAGAGAATATGCAGTTTTTAAAAAGAGAAGAGAAGCATATTATATTCGTAAAAGATTCATTTTAAGTGTACTTATTACGTTTGCAATGGTTGTATTTCTTTCCATGGCTATCAAAGGGATATCATCAAATGCAGCCAATGCGGGCAGTGATTCAAAATGCAAATATTATAAAACAGACATGCTTAAATATGATATGACTTTGGACGATCTCGCTGAAGTTTACTATGATGAAGAATTCTATTCATCTGTTGGCGAGGTAAAAAAGGAGATTATGGAAGTAAACCATATAAGTCAAGATTCTGCTATACCCGGCGGACTGATATTATATGTTCCATATTTTGCCGATATTCATTGATTTTCCTTGTAAAACTACTTCATTTTAAGTAAAATTATATTAATGATTTAAAAAGGAGTAGATATTCAAATGGAAGAATTCAATTCTAATTTAAATGGTCCTGTCGAGGGAAATAATTCTGATAACTTAAACACTGACAACAACGCCGGCGGATCAAATGATTCACCTACCGCTAAAAGGATATATAAAGATTATCATTCTCAAAAGAAATTCCTTAATAACAAATATTTTCTTTGGGGTTTAACCGGATTTGTAACCATCATTGCATGTATAGCAGTTTATTTACTTATGATAAATATAGGGGTTGTTTATGATTTTATAAAATCATTAAACAATGTATTGAAGCCTGTATTTTGGGGAATGATAATTGCTTACTTGCTTACTCCGATACTCAATTTTGTCGAGTGTAAGATGATTACCCCGATATTTGATAAAACTAAAGCCAAGAAGGGTGAAAAGAGAGATAAATTAATAAGAGGAATCTGTATATTCATCACATTAGTTTTTGCTTTAGCTGTAATATTCTGGATTGTTTATTTGATGATAAGCCAGATAGTTCCATCTATTAAAAACATTGTAGATAACCTTGATTTATATGTTTCTAACTTTCAAACTTGGGCTAACAAAACACTTGATAATAATCCTGAGTTAAGGAATAACATAATTAAGATGGTCGGCGTTTCATCCGAGAATATAGAATCTTGGATTAACGGAGATATCTTATCTTTTGATTTCATGTCTACGTTGGTCCCTTTTATGAATGATGACGGCTCAATTGATTTAAATCAGCTTTTGCCTATTTTAGGAACTGTAATTGGTAGCCTCGGTAAATTCATTGGCGGTTTATGGAACTTTATAATCGGATTGATTATTTCAATTTATTTGCTTGCCGGAAAAGAGAAATTTGCCGGTCGCAGTAAAAAACTTACCTATGTAGTCTTTAATCGTAAAATTGCTAACAATGTGATCTATGCATTTAGATATACGCACAAGACTTTTATTGGATTCTTTGGCGGTAAAATTATTGATTCTGTAATAATAGGTATTCTTTGCTTTATAGGTACAACTATAATGCAGACACCATATGCCGGACTTATTAGTTTGTTTGTTGGCGTAACCAATATAATTCCTTATTTTGGTCCGTTTATCGGAGCAATCCCCAGTGCACTTCTTATATTTATTGTTGATCCGATGCATCCGTTAAATACTTTGTTCTTTATAATATTTATTTTGGTATTGCAGCAGATTGACGGAAACATTATAGGACCTAAAATTTTAGGAGATTCAACAGGATTGGAAGGTTTCTGGGTAATCTTTTCAATCACTTTGTTTGGTGGTTTCTTTGGTGTAGTCGGAATGGTTATAGGTGTTCCGATATTCGCAGTTATTTATGCCGGAATCAAGGCATGGGCCAGAAACAGACTTAAAAAGAAGGATTTACCTCATCACACGAAAGATTATGTTGATCTCGTGAGAGTGAACGATGAAGGAGAAGTGGAAGAGTTTATTCCTGACTCTAAAAAGCCTTTTGATAAAGAAGGTAAGAACTCGTTTAAGATTCCTTTTGTTCAAAAACTAGTAGATAAGATTAAGGCAAAGAAAGCCGAAAAAAAGAATAAATAAGCGGAATTAAATGCATTGTAAATTAGTGAAATAGAAGGAATTGATTATTTAACATGAGATTTGTTATACAAAGAGTTAATAACGCTTCGGTAGATATTGACAACGAAACTGTAGGCAGCATTGATAAAGGTTTCTTGGTCCTTGTTGGTATATCGGGTACTGATACCAGGCAAATAGCCGATAAAATGGTTAAAAAGCTTATTGGAATGCGTATATTTGATGATGAAAACGATAAAATCAATTTGGATTTAAAAGCTGTTAACGGTAATTTGCTTTTGGTCAGCCAATTTACACTTTACGCCGATTGCAAACATGGTAACAGACCCGGATTTACTGATGCAGGCGCTCCTGATATGGCAAGTGAAATGTTTGATTATATTGTTTCTGAAGTCAGAAAAGAATTTCCGGATGCAGCTACCGGTAGATTTGGTGCTGACATGAAAGTATCATTGCTAAATGATGGTCCTTTTACAATTATTCTTGATTCTGATAATATTATGTAACATATATAAGCCCGGCGAGAGATGAAACCGGGCTTATAAATTTACGAAGTAAAGTATGCGCTAAATTTATATTTTGCGTGGACATTATATACGAAAAGTGCTATAATATGTGTATAGGCCTTATTTATGCCTTTATTCCAATTTATACGCATAATTATTGTTACTCGTTTACTTGTTTATAATTTGTTTGGTATTTCATTGCTTTAAATTATTTATAAGTTTCTTTGTTTATATTTATTACTAATTTAAATTATTTTTATTTGAGGTAAATTATGCTCGAGAAAAAACGTGACTCGTCAGTTTTAATTGCATTGGTTGATGAATTACCTGAATTTTGTCAGGATTATTTTATCGGTCGTAAAAACGAACGAGCTCTTAGTACCAGAATCGGCTATGCACGCGATTTAAATCATTTTATTGATTGGATGATCCAAAATCACCCTTATTTTTGCACTCTCGAAAAAAGGCATATTAAACCGTCTGATTTTGGACAGATTTCGGCATCTGATATGGATAAATTCCTTGAAATATATTCTGATGAACATGAAATTCGTGCTACGGCTCGTGCAAGATCTGCAGTTTCATCATTTTATAAATATTTGACGGATACTATAAGAGCTGTTGATTATAATCCGGTGTCAGGTGCTCAAAAAATAAAAATTCCCGAAAAAGACTATGTTATTTTTTTAACAAGTGAAGAACAGGACAAATTATTAAATACGATCATGTATGGCACCGGCTTATCTCCGAGGCAACAAGCGTGGCATAAACACTATGAAAAACGTGATTTAGCAATGATTTTCTTATTTCTCGATACAGGCCTTCGTGTATCAGAATTAAATGGTATAGACAATGGTGATTTGGATTTAAATGAGTGCTCTGTTGTGGTTACCAGAAAAGGCGGTAAACAGAGTAAGATATATTTTTCCGATGAATCTGCAGAATATATTCAAGATTATATGGACGAAAAACAGATCACTACTCCACTCTCCTGCGGTCCCAAGGAGCCACTCTTTGTTACACTGCAGGGACGAAGGCTTGCCATCAGACAAATCCAAGAAATTGTACCTAAATATGTTGATGCAGCGCTTCCTGAAAAAGCCGGAACGATCAGCCCTCACAAGCTTCGTTCAAGCTTTGCCATGGAATTTTACAGAGTTGAAAGAGACATTCTTGCTTTACAGCAACGAATGGGACATACTAGCCTGAATACCACAAATATTTATGCTAAAGCGTTTGAATCTGTGTCTCATAGGACCAGAAACTGGCGTAAAGACCTTACAAATGATTCTGAAGAATGAATTATATAATACTTTAAGTTTTGATTCTTTTTCCTTGATAACGCTGTAAAATGACACTACTCTGACAAAAAATGCATGATTATATGCATTATAATTCAATATTTAGCTCAGATATGGGTTTATCGGTTTTTTGCCTTGTTATTTCCATTATACCGAGTGGCGTAATATCGATTACTTTTGTTGTAACCTTGTCTATTTCAGTAAATTCTGTCATTTTTTTGATTAATGTATCTTTGGCTTCCTCGTTTTCCATATTTATAAAGTCAACGAGGATCATTCCGCTAATATTTCTCAGCTTCATCTGAAAAGCTATTTCTTCGGCGGCTTCTATATTTATATTAAGATTATTGTCATCGCTGCTTTGTGTTTTGGATATCTTTTTACCGGAATTTACATCAATTACAGTAAGGGCCTCTGTATGATTGATTATCAGATAAGCGCCGCATTTAAGATAGATTTTGGGACATAAAGCGTCATTAAGCTTTGTTTTTAAAGAATATAAACTGTTTAAAGATATTTTATCATCGTTATATAGCTTTATCTTGTCTGTGTATTCGGATAATTCGTTATAAATTGCCTCTGATTCGGTTAATAAAGAACCTATTTCGTCTATGCATAATCTTTTACATATAAAAGCCCAAAGACCGTTCTCAGGCTCATAAAGTACATTGTATGCACTTAGATGTTCATAACCAAAGGGTAAATGTTTTTTACCGACTTTTGCAGTTACCGATATTCGTTTTCCTTTTTGTGAATCAGAGATTATTTTTACAGGAAGTAAATCACCTTGCTTTATGGGCTTATATCTATCGGGAACATTGGTGATTTTACAGAAAGCATCTGTGTTTTCATCCAATTTTACAAATACAGCCCCAATATCATTTTTAACGTTAATTACCCTGGAAAGAATTATTTTATCTTCATCAGAATCTCTGACTATGGAATACACATTAGCCAATCGTCCATTTTCGATATAAAAAGCATATATAGTATTATCGTTTTTTTCGATAAGAATAAGTCTTGAATCATTTGAAGTCAGTTCTTCATGTAATTCATTTGATTTAATTACTTCAGATCTAGTACCTACGATTCTACTCATCTAAACCGATATCTCCCATTGAAACTAATTTGCCTTCATCATCCCTTGTATAAGTATCGGCACGATAAATCATAAGTGAATTTTCAGCCATTTTGTCATTATGATAATTCAAAAACAGTTCGATAAGCGCCTGGGGCTTTATATTATAACCGCTTGAGGCGTCAACAACAGCATGAAAGCATTCTTCCGACTTATCATATGAAAATTCAAAAATTCTTTCTTTTATATCGACCTCTCTAAGTCCGGCTTTTCCTTCTTTTACAAGTATTATAGATTCCTGTTCTAAAAACTTTTGAATTAAAGAATTAATATCATTCTCTAAAAGGCATGAAGGTGTTCTTCCCTCTTTAAAACCTATATAATACTCAGCGGCAGCAACGCTGGCCATAGCATTCCCGGACTTTTCAGGAAGCTTTTTTACGGAAATTGCCTGAATTTCAGGTACTGAATATTCATTTATAAGCTGTTTTAGTTCACTGCAGGAAATATATGAGTTTAATTTCAAATCCATATATTCACCGTCTGACTCCACGCCTACGCCAAGTGGCTGCGCAAAAGTGGTGATCTGATGAGGTGAATAACCTTTTGTATAGGCAATATCAACCTCAGCTCTTCTTAAAACCTTTTGAAAGTATCTCATTACATCCAAATGGCCTATATAACGGATTGCTCCGTGTTTTGAAAATCTTACTCTGTAATCGTAAGAAATCTGTGCATTATCTGACATATAAAAAATCCTATCTTGAAATTCTATCTGAAAATTCTATCCCGAAATAATCATTAAATCTATCCGGAAATAAATTATTAATCATATCCGGAAATAATCATTAAATCTATCTGGAAATAAATTATTAAATCTATCAGCTAAAACTATCGCTTAATTGCATATCCAATATTATTTACATAACCAACGGATACATAATTGTCTAGAAGTGCTTTGAAATCAGTGCCTTCTTCGGCGCTATATGTAGGTGTTCCGTGAATCATAAGACGCATTCCGCCGTTAGGTAAATTTTCTTTTAAATCATATGTATCTTTAAAAAACATACCTTCCGAAACAGTCCGATTCCTTAAAATCCCCTTACATTCAGAAAGTTTGCATCCCGGAAAATTAATATTGATAATATGTCCGGGAATATAATCATAATCAATATATTCCGATAAAAGCTCATCCAAATATCTGTCTGTGGTTTCGTGTATTTCGGTAAAACCTTCGGATAATGCTATGGAAGGAATACCCTGAAAAACTCCTTCAAAAGCGGCTCCGGCAGTAGCTGAATACTGTATATCGGAGGCGGCATTATAACCGAGATTTATACCTGATAATATAACATCGGGCTTTTCTCCGATAATATTCAATATACCGACTCTAACGCAATCAACAGGCATACCGGAGCATGAATAAGCAATAACATTTTCAACCGGAAATGCTACAGGATATAAATCTAAATGATTTCTCAAAGTAACAGTATGTGAAGCTGCGCTTTTTTGTTCATGAGGCGCTACAACCCATACCTTGCCAAGTTTTGAAGCACTTTTGGCGAGTCTTATAAGTCCGTCTGCATTTATTCCATCGTCGTTTGTAATCAGTATTTTTCTCATAAATAAATATAATTTGTTTAATTTAGTATTAGCTGCTTATAATCTGTATATTTGAAATTACGCACTGATCGCCGGTGATGGCAAAATAGATATTGTCAACATTTTCCAAAATAGTTGTTGTGTTCTTAATATCTATACCGGTGTTGGTTCCTTCAAAATATATAGTATTACCTTTTCTTTTTATTTCTATAGAGCAATCAACGCCTTCTTTTTGTTTTTTCTTCCATTCATTCCAGTTCTCAAATTTTTCATTTCTGTTTATAACGGTTTTGTTGGTTGCAACTTTATCTTCGTCCCAGCATTCACCGTCAACTCTTATAAGAGCAAATTCTCTAAATCCGGGGCCGTTAACCTGACCATCTTCAGATGTATAGATAGAGAAAAACGGGCAATGCCAAATAAGTCTGGCGGTGGGTAAACTCATGGTGTGATAGTTTACTTTAAGCACATCTTTGATAGGAATACCTGCAGTCGCTGCTCCTCTCCAGGAGTTAATCTGTATGTTTGGAATATCTCCTTCAGGAACATTTAAAAAGCTTATTTCTTCGGCAATTCTTGGAATATAGTCCTCTCCAACTTCAAATTCAGATTTGATAATATTAACATCGGTTATATTACAGTGTTTACCGGTAAGTGCAATATATGCATATCTGGATGAATCCGGCAAAGCAATGGTTATGGTAAGCTTTTTAAATTTGTTGTCTATTTTAATCTGTACATGATCCTTACATTTTACAGCTTCGACAGTGTAATCGATACCTAAAAGGTTTTCCATAACCCATTTTTTATCGACATAATCAGGATTGATAATTTCTACGGTTTTGGTAATTCTGGAGCTGACTTCCTGTATACGTCCGTCTAATCTGATTTCATCATATATGCAATAGAGCATTTCTTCTGCAAGATTATCCTGCTCGTGAGTTCTGGCATCAAGCGAATCAAAGAGAAGTACTGTAGGAATACAATCCTCAAGAGGATGTTTTTTACTGGTCTTACTGTTAAAGCATATTTTTACAGGATAATCATTTAAAAGAATTCCTTCTGAAATATCACTCTTATAAGAATGACAATCGATAGAATCCTTTCCTGAAAGCTCTCTAATCTCTTCACGTTCCTTCATTTCGTATTCAGAATCAAGATCAATTAGATGAAGCATGTTTTTAGCATACTTAGGATCAAATTGGAAACCTATTCCTTTTACGATTTCTTCACGAACCTGTGACTGAGGTATCGGCTCGCGGTAACTACGCTTACTGGTCATTGCATCATATGCATCTGCAACAGCAATAATTCGTGCTATTTCAGGGATATCTTCTCCCTTTAATCCTTCAGGATAACCTTTTCCGTCATATCTTTCATGATGATAGTTGGCACCTATACTCAGATAAGGTGACTGAGTGATTCCGGATAAGATTTCTTTTCCTAAGATAGTATGTTTTTTTATCTCTGAATATTCTGCAGGAGTAAGTTTTCCGACTTTATTAATGATTTCATCGGGAATACCGATTTTACCAACATCATGTAATAAGGCAGCAAAATATAGTTCTTCACATTTATCCTCATTCCAGCCTTCCATTTTAGCGAGTTTAAGTGAGTATTCCGCAACTCTCGTAGAATGACCGTGTGTATATTTATCCTTGGCATCGATTGCGGTAACAAGTGATTGTGCAGTCTGCTCAAAGAGTGTATGCATCTTTTTCTTTTCTTCTTTTAACAGGCTGATTTCAAGCTCGTTTGCTTTTGCAACCGTATTGTTCATGTCCAGTAGAGAGAAAACATATACCACAACTACCATTCCAACAATAGTCGTGTTTATAAGAGATAAACCGTAGGCAAAAAACTGTAATATAGACGCTATCAAAGGAATGATCGTAAATAAGATCAGTGAGGTATAAACAATCTTATTTACAAGTTTTCTGTATTGTATAACTACGCTGGATTGTATTAAAACTATAAGAAGCGGATACACATAGCATAAAATATTTGCCGGGGATCTCTGATATCTGTTCTGCTCGTCAAAATAATAATAAAAACCTGTAAACTGAGAAACAATCAGCATCACGGTACCGACAGCAAATAAATAATAATTTATGATGAGACGAACAGGTGCTTTTTTAAGTTTCCCCTCAACCAGATATAGATCGGATAAATACATGTTAAATGAGATCACTATAAACATGGTAATAAAATATACTAAAAAGTTGGATATTCTAACCATGTAAAATCCCAGGGTGGAAGTATTCCCCCTGTAAATATAAGCCGCTCTGTCTGCGTTTAATAAGATAAACGCACTAATATTCATAAGCGTCAGCGCAAGTTTTCTGCGTTTGTTTAAAGCCTTTGAAATCAGAACAAATATAGTCTGAATTCCGCAGACACCGCTTAAAACAAGCATGAAATCCAATTGGTAAGTCTTAAGAAAATTAAAAATGACACTTGCTACGTTACTCATAATTTTTTACCTCTAAAAATTATTATCTCGCAAAACAAATACCAATACCAAACTGTGCTCCACCGCAACCGGAGCATTTCTGAGAACAATTTGGCGTAATTTCCTCCCTCTTTGCCTTATGCCACTCATTTAATAAAAATGATTTATTAACACCGCAGGACAAGAAATCCCAGGGGAATATCTCATCATCGGGTCTTAATCTGGTTGTATAAAAATCCGGATCGACATTATTTCTTTCAAACGCTTCAAGCCATCTTTCATGCTTGTAATACTCAGTCCAGGATTCAAAAAAGCTGCCCTGCTTATATACATCAAGTATAACCGGAGCAATCTTTCTGTCTCCTCTTGCAAGAACACCCTCCAGTACACTTAAATCGGCATCGTGCCAGTTATACTTAATGGATTTTTGATTTAACTGCTCTGTAATGGCACCTCTGCAAAAATATGCCTTAGAAATAAACTCATCTTTAGTGCACTGCGGGGCCCACTGAAATGCCGTAAACGGTTTTGGTACAAAAAACGAGGTACTTACAGTAATCTGAATCTTTCCGTTTACTCGTTTTTCTTTGGGAACCACATCAAAAAATGTAGCGGCTATTTCATTTGAAAGCTCTGCAATGCCTCTGATATCCTCTTCTGTCTCAAAAGGATGTCCAAGCATAAAATACAGCTTAACCTTATTCCAACCGCCTTTAAAGGCTTCTGTGGAGCCTCCTATTATGTCATCAAAGGTAAGTCCCTTGTTAATAACATTTCTAAGCCTTTGAGTTCCTGCCTCAGGCGCAAAAGTAAGGCTGGTCTTTTTAACATCCTGAACCTTACTCATAACGTCGAGCGAAAAAGCATCTATTCTGAGCGAAGGAAGCGTTATATTGACATGCCTCTTTGAACATTCTTCGATTAAAAAGTCCAAAAGTTCCGGAAGCTTAGAATAATCGCTCGATGAAAGAGAACTTAACGAAATCTCCTCATGTCCGGTGTTTTTCATCATTTCAAGAGCATATTTTTTAAGGACTTCTACATCTCTTTCCCTAACGGGTCTGTAGAGCTCTCCTGCCTGGCAAAAACGGCAGCCTCTGATGCAGCCCCTCATAATCTCCAAAACGATTCTGTCCTGAGTGCATTTAATATAAGGCACAACAGGTTTCATGGGATAATATGTATCCGAAAGATCCTTTACCACTTCTTTTAGAATAGTGGCAGGGATGCCTTCTTCCTTCGGAGTAAAAGATTTAATAGTACCGTCTTCATTATAAGCCACTTCGTACATAGAAGGAACATACATACCCGGGATTTTTGCGGCTCTTCGTAAAAATTCTTTTCTTCCAAGCTTTTTATCCTTACATTCCTCATACAGATTCATAAGTTCTCTGTATTTGGTTTCGCCTTCTCCGATATAAAACATATCAAAGAAATCTGCTATAGGCTCAGGATTGTAAGTACAAGGTCCTCCGCCAATAACAATAGGACAATCCTCACCGCGGTCTTTTGATAAAAGTGGAATCCGGGAAAGATCGAGTACCTGCAAAATATTTGTATAACACATTTCATATTGAATGGTTATACCTAAAAAATCCATATTTTTGATGGGCTGCTGCGATTCCAATGCAAAAAGAGGAATGTTTTTCTCACGCATAATAGCATCTAAATCAACCCAGGGCGCATAAACTCTTTCGCACCAAACATCCTCGAAAGTATTAAACATATCATAGAGTATTTGGATACCCAAATGACTCATACCGATCTCATAAACATCGGGAAAACACATAACAAAACGAACCCGAACATCGTTCGGGTCCTTATATACAGCATTAACTTCATGCCCGATGTACCTCTCGGGCTTCTCAATCTTCATCAGTATATCGTCTGAAAGCGCAAGATTGGTATTCCAAAAATTTTTCATAAACTACCTGTTGATTATCGGTTGGCAAGCTCTGTGGTAATATCTTCCCAGGTAACACCTTTTTCAACCATGAGTACCATCATATGATACAGAAAATCACTGATCTCATACTTTACTTCATTGGCATTGGGGTTTTTGGCAGCTATCACTATTTCAGTAGCTTCCTCTCCTAATTTCTTTAAGATCTTATCAATACCTTTATCAAATAAATAATTGGTATATGAGCCTTCCTTGGGATGAATCTTTCTATCCTTTATAATATCGAGAACCTGTTCAAAAACCATAAGCGGATTATCAGGCTCTGAATAATCCTTTTTGGTTATTTCATTAAAGAAACAGCTCCTTGCTCCGGTGTGACATGCAACACCGATCTGTGATACCTTAGCAAGAATTGTATCCATATCACAGTCTGCAGTTAAAGATTTAACATACTGATAATGTCCGCTTGTCTCGCCCTTAAGCCACAATTCATCTCTGCTTCTGCTGTAGTAGGTCATCTTACCGGTGAGTAAAGTATTCTCAAAGGCCTCTTTGTTCATATATGCGACCATGAGCACTTCGTCATTCCTGTAATCCTGTACAACAACAGGGACAAGGCCGTCAGGACCAAGTTTAAACATATCCCAGGTAAATGCAGATTTCAAAGATACGATCGGTATATCATTTTCAATACATAAATTCTTTAAATTCTGAATTTCTTCAGCATTGTCATTAATGGTATTGCCGGTAACTCCGCTAACCGACGGATATGCAAAAATCTCAAGAAGCTTATTAAGCGCTACCTGATTGATCGATACCACAAAAGGAAGCGATGTAATTGCAATGGTCTCACGTATATTGTGAGGATTCATTAAAATAAGGGAAGAAATATACTTATCTACAATTTCAGAATTGTTTTCTATAACCGAAGGATCGTTAAAGCAAGCTATTATCTTTTCCTTACCGAACTTTAATGAAACTTCTTCGGTAATATCAATATTTGACTGTATGTCGTAATT
The DNA here is from genome assembly GCA_024684215.1 of Lachnospiraceae bacterium. Taxonomy (GTDB): domain Bacteria; phylum Bacillota; class Clostridia; order Lachnospirales; family Lachnospiraceae; genus AC2028. The sequence goes on along the minus strand of JAIKXH010000039.1, from coordinate 18,382 downwards.
AAGGATGGCCTTAGCACAGCCGGTATAAAGGATTTTTTTGATATCCTCCATACGCTTTACATTTCCGCCTGCGATAACGTCAACTTCCGACTCTTTACAGATCTCCTTTATGATATCCAAAGCCTCTTCATGAGATTCATCATCATAAGACATATCAAAAACGATGATCTCATCTGCATTACTCTCCATGTACTTATGGACAAGTCTTAGCGGGTCTGTCTCAACGACGGAAGTATCTTCAAGACCTCTTACAGCATGTGTCTGATATAAATAAATGCAAGGCACAAATTTTTTTATAAACATATGTTTACTCCAATTATTACTATTTAGTATATATAGAAAACGTTATTTTTTCAAGGTTTAGATAACCCCTTTGGTAGATAAAACGCCGTCGAGTCTTTCCTCTTTGCTTGTGGCCATATCAAGTGCCTTGGCAAATGCTTTAAACATTGCCTCAATTACATGATGTGCATTACCGCCGTCAAGAACTTTAATGTGAAGGTTCATGGCTGCGCTATATGAAACTGCATAAAAGAATTCATGAACAAGCTCTGTATCAAAATCTCCTACCATAGGTGCTTTGAATTCATAATCAAAATTAAGATATGGTCTGCCGCATAGGTCAACGGCGCAAAGCACCAAGACCTCATCCATGGGCAGTACAAAGTAACCGTATCTCTTGATACCGGCTTTATCTCCTACGGCCTCCTTAATGGCATTTCCGAGTACAATTCCGCAGTCTTCAACGCTGTGATGTCCGTCAACTTTTAAATCACCGTCTATTTTAACATCAAGGTCAAAAAATCCGTGTTTGGAAAAGCCTTCAAGCATGTGGTCAAAAAAGCCAATGCCTGTATCAATATTATTTTTTCCGGTTCCGTCCAGATTAAGATTTACACTAATATCGGTTTCTTTAGTTTTTCTTTTGATTGTAGAGGTTCTCATTATCCGACCCTTTCAAATATATTTTTGTATTGAGTATTATAAGCGAAATATTCCGTACTTCATTAATACAGTATTTTTACTTCTCAAAACGAACCTTAATAGAATTCTCGTGAGCAGTAAGTCCTTCGCTTCTGGCAAACATTTCAATCTGATTGTGTACCTTTTCGAGAGCTTCTCTCGAATAAGAGATAATGCTGGTCTTTTTGATAAAGTCATCAACATTTACAGGTGAGAAAAACTTTGCAGTACCGTTGGTGGGTAAAATGTGGTTGGGACCGGCAAAATAATCACCCAAAGGCTCTGAAGAATATTCTCCGAGGAAAATTGCACCGGCATTTCTTATCCTTGTCATAGTATCAAAAGGATTTGCCGTTAAAATCTCCAAGTGCTCGGATGCGATTTCGTTAACGGCATCGATACCGTCTTTTAAATTATCCGCAAGAAGAATATAGCCGTAATTGTCTAAGGATTTCTTGATGATTTCAGCTCTTTCAAGCTTTTTCAGATAACCTTCAATCTCGGTATTTACATCATCGGCAAGCTTTTCGGAAGTGGTAACCAAAATTGCGCTTGCAAGCTCATCATGCTCCGCCTGGCTTAATAAATCTGCAGCTACATAGTGAGCGTTTGCAGTTTCGTCCGCAAGGACCATAACCTCGGAAGGACCGGCGATTGAGTCGATGCTTACGTGTCCGTAAACTGCCTTTTTAGCGAGCGCTACAAATATATTTCCGGGACCTGTTATCTTATCTACCTTGGGAATTGATTCGGTTCCGAAAGCCATGGCTGCGATTGCCTGAGCTCCGCCTGCTTTATAAATTCTGTCAACTCCGGCGATATCTGCAGCAACTAAAGTTCCGGGATTTATCAAACCGGTTTTTCCGGGAGGGGTTGTCATTATTATATCACGTACTCCGGCTACTTTTGCGGGAATAACATTCATTAGAACGCTGGAAGGATAAGCGGCTTTTCCGCCCGGAACATACACGCCGGCTCTGTCTATAGCGGTTATTTTCATTCCGAGAAGGCTTCCGTCTTCCTTACAATCAAACCATGAATTTCTAAGCTGTTTTGCGTGAAAAACCCTGATGTTTTCGGCAGCTTCCTTTAATACGTCGATTAAAGCGGGATCAAGTGCTTTATAAGCTTCTTCAATCTCCTCTTTAGTAACTAAAATGTTCTCTTCGGTAAGTTTATATCCGTCAAATTTCTCTGTGTATTCAAATAAAGCTTTGTTTTTGTTATTTCTGACATTAGAAATAATATCATTTACGGTAGCTTCGTATTCGGTATACTGACTCGGGCTTCTTTTAAGAAGTGTCTCCAAAATTTGACTTTTTGTTTCATTTGTTAATTTGATCTTTTTCATTTTTAATCTCCATATGACAGTGATCATGATTTAATATTTCAAATCGGTAATCATTATATAAAAATTTTAAATCAGAATTATAAATATACTAAATAATATTCTTTAGTTTGCTTACGATATCGCGGATCCTTTCACCCTCCATTTGCATGGATACGGGATTTACGATCATTCTTGCAGATAAAGGACAAACCTCTTCTAAAACGGTAAGCCCGTTTTCACGAAGAGTCGATCCGGTTTCCACAATATCAACAATGACATCGGTTAGATTTACGATGGGGCCAAGCTCTACAGAACCGTTTAATTTGATAATATCTACAGTCTGATGCTTTTTCTCATAGAAATACTCACGCGCTATTCTGGGGTATTTACTTGCAACCTTGATCCTCTCATGGTGAAGAAGTAAATCTGCCGCAGAAGCAGGCCCACACACGCACATACGGCATTTACCGAAGCCTAAGTCAAGGACTTCGTATACATTTCTGTTTTCTTCCAAAACAGTATCTCTTCCAACCACGCCGATATCTGCAGCTCCATACTCAACATATGTAGGAACATCGGGACCTTTTGAGAGAAAGAACTTTAATTTGAGGTCTTCATTTACAAAAATAAGCTTTCTGGAATCCTTATCTTTCATTTCCTCACAACTTATTCCGATCTGCTCTAACAGATCCATTGTTTTATTAGCAAGACGTCCTTTTCCAAGGGCAAATGTCAAATATCTGTCGTTACTCATTTTAATCTCCGTTTATCTTTTTGGGTTGAGAATTACGCATTTTCCGCTGTTTCTAAGCTCATTAGCCTTAGACAAAGCTTTTCCGTATTCTTCTAAATCATCGGGATTGTAGATAATATAAGTGGGTTCATCTTTAGCAGGAATTTTTATATCCTGGCTGTTTAAAGCTTCCTGAATATCATCAATCTGAAGTCCGAATCCAATAGCGGGTGATGACTTTCCGAAGTGGCTTAATAGATTGTCATATCTTCCGCCTTTAACAATCGCTCTTCCAAGTCCGTAAGTAAATACTCTGAAAATAACGCCTGTATAATAATTGTACTTACTGAGCATTCCGAGATCAAAAGAAATATATTCTTCAACGCCGTATTTGCAAAGCACGTTATATAAATCCTCAAGCCTCGAAATGGCAGCTATTGAACGCTCATTTGTAACATTTTCTTTCGCTTTTGAAAGAGAGTCCAAATCGGAGAAAGAATCAGCTATGCCAAAAAGCTTTTCCTTGTAAGGTGAAGCAATCTGTTTTTCTTCAATCAAATCTTTGGCGGCAAATTGATTCTTACCTGATATAAGTCTTCTTAATTCATACTCGGTCTCTTCATCAACGCCGGCCTCTTCACAAAGCCCTTTAAAATAATCGATATGACCAATGGATACTCTGAAATCCTTAAGACCGGCTTCTTTAAGAGAAAGTATGGCAAGAGCAATTACTTCTCCGTCAGCGTATACCGAATCATCTCCTATAAATTCGGCTCCGAGCTGGGTGCTCTCTGAGAATTTACCCTGCAAAGAATCAGTCCTTGTAAAAGCGCTTCCAAGATAAGAAAAACGTAAGGGCTCATTACTTTCCATGAAATATTTTGCGGCACATCTTGCAATCGAAGGTGTAAAATCAGGCCTTAAAACAAGAGTATTGTTTTCTTTATCGAAAAACTTATAAAGTTCTTTGCTCGGAATGGTGCCGACTTCCTTTGAAAAAACATCAAAAAATTCAAAGGTAGGTGTCTGAATTGCCTTATATCCAAAGCTTTCTACCATCGCGCCAAGTTTTTTTTCGATATATTCTTTGTCATCATATTCCTTGCCGTAAATATCTCTTACGCCCTCGGGAGTATGTAAAAGTTTGTTGTTCATGGCTAATCTCCATAATGACGGTAAATTCAAAAAACGCTTTACCGTGCTAATGCGTTACAATGATAATTTGCTAAATTAGGTATAGTATACGGGCTTAGCGGTTATTTGTCAACAAAAATACTTCAAATTGTTAAATTATTATCGATTATTCTCTGTCGTTTAAATCCTGTTGCAGCATATCCAAATACGGGACCAATACTCCGGCCTTTTTGGGCATTATATAATCGGGATTTAATTCATCATGTTTAAAGCTTTTTCTACCGCCCTCTTTTGCCCTGTCCCAGAAAAATCTAAGCATCTCGAGCGGGAGGTAATACAGTTCGTCTCTGCCTGTATAATATATGAGGAAAAACGCAATACCGCCCTGCTTTTCGAAATCGATCATAAACTGAACCTGATGTTCGTGTATGTTTTGAAGGGCAAATGTATCTGTTGCACATTCTTTTGCGTCAAAACATACGGGTATTCCTTGTACCGCACCTATATAATCCACGGTACTTTTTTGATCAAAATATGCAAGCGTAATGTGTCTTGTCTCTTTATCTATGGTAATGGGAGTTATGGGAGTCGGAATTTTTTGTATAAGAGCAAGGCCGCTCTCCAAATATCTCTCATTAGTTTTGTTGATCATATCCTCTAGGGTTGAACCTCTGAGGCCTCTGGATTTCCATGTAGGCATAAAGTGTCCTTTTTTTAAACCATATTTACCAAATCGTTTCCGACAGTAGCAATCTCTTTTTCTATCTTTTTAAGGGTTTCTTTTATAAAAAGCTTTTTACCCTGTTTGTTTTTTATGATCTCAATAGCATCTTTACCGGTCTGAGCCGCAGTGGGAAGCCCTCCCGGGTATCTTAAATAGTGACCGGCAAGTATGACATTATCCAGTCCTAAAATTTCCTGAGACAAAAATGCGTTAACGCTCAAAGCTGTCGTAATAAATCTCATAAATGAACCATTGGTATCGTTATTTCTCTTTAGATATGAATACGGAGTCCATATATCAAGAATATTTATCTTACCGTCATATTCCGGGAATTTCTTTTCTATCTCATTAAGGATCGCATTAGCAATATTTTTCTTTGTATCAGAGTATTTCTTTTTATCAGTCTCATAAAGTTTTTTCCAGTATCTGCAGTCTTTTTCATATTGATCAAGCGATACTTGGATTACCGTTTTCCCCTTTGGAGCTATATATTCTCCGTATTTTCTGTAATTTTTAACGCCTATACGGTTGTATTTTTGATATCCGACCTCAAATTCCGCACATGGAAAAGTAAGTGAATCCGGTACAACATCAAACTCATCATCCACTGAAAAAGCAACTTGAAAAGCACTGTAAAATGTATATTTCAATCTGTCTTTATAGATTTCTTTTAAGGTTATAGGTGCATATTTTTTGCTTATCAGATTGTTAAAAGCATAATTGATATCACAAGCAACTATTATATAGTCAGCATCTACAAAATCACCGCTTTCAAGCACTATACCCGAGGCTTTTCTAACGGTTATTTCTTTTATGATGTTTCCTATTTCGTCTTTTATTGAATTAATATATTCTTTTCTGTCTAATTTAACCTTTTTTACCGGAGTATTTAAATAGAGCTTACCGCCTGATGAAATATAGTTATCCCTTAAAATCTGAGCAAGTTTGATTGAGCCGCCTTCAATCAAATCTCCGTTTCCTGAAATATAAAAACTATAAGCTAAAATGAGCCAATATGACTCGTATTCTTTGGGACAAAAATCAAGTATCAGTTTTTGAATAAGGGGACTTTTAAATCGTTTGACCCAATCTTCGTTTCTAAGCCCCATATATCTCATGGATTTAACAAGAAAGTCCTTCGGCGGAATAACCTTGGTAACGCTTCCTATACTTTCCGCAATCTGCTTTGGATTGTTTTTGGGAAAGCTTACGGCATCATTTGCAATCTTTGCAAAATCTATAAAAGAATTGATTTCTTCGGCATCCTTTGGTGCAAGATTAAGCATCTCCGCTCTTGTTTTTTCCGGATCCGGCCAAAGATGTACTACCTGACCGTAATACTCGGATGCCCAAAAATAATCTCTTTTTATTATCTTTGTATCATCGGTAATAACACCCAAATCTCGCCACAGTTCATTTGTCAATGTCCCTTTTTGAGTACCGGTTAGCCAATGCAGACAGTTGTCTATGGCAAATCCTTCTCTGTACCATCCGCTGCAACTTCCGCCAAATGAAGAATTTTTTTCGTAAATTGCAGTTTCATATCCGGCTCTTTGACCGTAAATACCTGCGCAAAGGCCTGCAACGCCTCCACCAATTATAGCAATTTTCTTTTTTGTATCTTCAATCATAAATAAACCCCTCTAAAATGATTTCCTAAACAGCTAAGATCTAAGATTGCGGCCAAGCACTGCCGATATCCAGATTGTTGGCTGTAAGCCATTTATCGGAAATACGCTCATAAATTTCTTTGCCGTTTTCATCAATGAGGGTGACGGTAACCATCGGTTCATCACCGGCGGATTCTTCACATCCGTAATCGCCGTCAAATATATGCTTTATCTTCCACATAAAGATTACCTCTTACAAAATCTTTTAATGAAATCTTATGAATCAAATAGTTTTATTATATGCATATATAGAATACTTTAATTAAATACTTTTATAAAATACTTTTATAAAATACTTTTATTAAATATTCCTGATTATCATCACTATTCCGGAAATAATTAAAAGTATAACTATAAGTATTTTAATAACCCTATCTTTAAAAAGTTTACTGCACAGCATTCCGAGCAATAGTCCTGCCGCCATAACGGGAATAAGCAACAGAGCCTGTTTTAGTACAGGAAGTGTAATAATTCCTATCACGCTGTATAAAATGATCCTAAAAGTGTTCTCGGAAATGAATACAGCACTGATATTTGCTTTGAACTCAGCTTCCGAGGCAGTCACTCTGCTTACATAAGCGGCCAGAGGCGCACCGATTCCGAATAAACCACACAAAACACCGGATAACAGGCCTATGATTCCAAGAACGAGTTTTGATGTTTTGAGCTTTATCACATTTAATTCTCTAAGTAAAAGTTCTATTGCAATAAGTATTACAACCGCACCAAACAGCAATTTGATGAAACGGACATTTACATTTTTTAATAATAAAGCTCCGGGTATGCATCCAAGTAAAACCAGTATAGTCAGAGGAATGAAAACAGATTTTTTTAAGGACTTTCTGTTTTTTAATACCAGAGTTATATTAGCCGGATATCCGAGCAATAGCTCTACGGGTGAAATGTTAATGTTGTTGGCATTAAATGCCATTATTGATGAAAAAATAAGCGTATTTGCAAACCCGCACAGCCCTTTTATAAAAAAAGCACTAAAGGTAGCGATAATCCAAAGCCACATAAATTAAACCTACAAGTATAAATATCAAGTAAAAAAATCAATAAAATATCAATTAAAATATATCAAGTAAAATTATCAAGAAAAAACATCAAATTAGTATAGAGCTGCTTTGTAAATTTTATAAACTTCTGCGGCATCCAAAGGTCTGATTCTTGAAAGCTTGACCGTATCTTGCATGGTCGCGTTCATGGAAAGCTCTTTTAAATCATCGTCATTGGGATTAATACCAAGGTCCTTTAAGCAAGTGGGCATACCGATTGATTTAAAGAAAGCAACTGTTTTATCAATGCCCATAATAGCAGCTTTATCATCATCAGACTCTGTTACACCCCATACGCTTCTTGCATAGCGTGCAAATCTGGGGAGTGATTCTTTATAAAGCTCTTTAGCCCATGCTCCCCAAACAGCTGATAAAGAATCACCATGGGTTACATCATATTTAGCTGAAAGTGCGTGGCCAAATTTATGCACTGAGAAATCCTTTCCTCTGCCGCATTCTGTAATATTGTTGTGAGAAAGGCTTGAAGCCCAGAAGACTTCGCACATAGAATCATAATCTTTGGGATCGGCAACAATTGCAGCTCCGTTTTTAATGACACATCTAAGGAGCCCTTCTGCGATTTCGTCAGTCATTTCCGCTCTGCTACCCGGAATAAAATATCTTTCCATAGTATGCATCATTATATCTGTAACGCCTGCCGCGATTTGATTTTTGGGAAGACTCTCTCCATACTTGGGATTTACAATGGCAAAACTGCATCTGTTAAAATCTGTATTGATACCTGCTTTTTTGCCAAGTTCTTCATTTGTAAGAACGGCTGAATCGCTCATTTCACTTCCGGCAGCGGCTATTGTAAGGACTGCGCCTACAGGAAGAGATTTGTTTAAAGGGACTTTTTTTGTCCATATATCCCATAGGTCGTACTCTGAATTGGCACTGCCGTGAGCGATGGCTTTGGCAGTATCTATAGCACTTCCGCCGCCGACTCCTATTATCATATCGGCGTCAAATAAAAGAGCCTCTTTTACTCCCTCTCTTGCGTGATCTAAAGTCGGATTTGGCTTGGCTCCTCCAAAATCCTTATATTCTATCCCTGACTCCGTTAAAGATTTGTGAACGCGATCTAACAATCCGTTTTTAACAACGCTTCCCTTGCCATAAACAAGTAAAGCTTTTTTTCCATATTTTTTTGCGGTTTCTCCTGTTTTATCTTCAGTATCCTGCCCAAATATAACCTCTGTTGGTGCGTAATATCTAAAATTTTCCATCTGTTGCCTCCGAGTATAATATAAATTCATAAGATCAAACTTATAGATTAACTTAAATCAAACTTTAAGATCTCTTTAGGGAAATCAATTTTTATCTCTTTATTTGCTAAATATTTGAAATCATCCCCCAGTACGTCCTGCCCGGGAAAAACAAGCCTGTAAGCACATAAAATTTGATGCTTAAAGCCTTTATCATTGCCGCCGTATTTTTTATCTCCGTAAATGGGGTGACCCAAAGCGGAAAGCTGAGCTCTTATCTGGTGAGGCTTACCTGTATGAAGATTAACTTCTAAAAGAGTTGCACTTTCGTTATACTTTAAAGGCTTAAAATCAGTGATTATATTTGCCTTCATATCTTCATCAGATATATTTTTTATAAATGATTTGTTCTTTGCCGAATCTTTTATAAGTATTCCTTCAGCTTTAAAGGATTTGTCGATTTTTCCGTGGCAAACTGTCACATAATACTTTTCAAGATTACCGTGTCTAATAATCTCAGACATTTTTTGTAGCCCTAAAAGGCTTATTCCGCAGATAATCAGACCGCTTGTGTTACGGTCCAATCTATTGCATGTAGACGGTTTAAATGTTTTTAATTCCTCTTTGGTAAGCTTGCCGCTATCTAACAGATATTCAATAAGCCACTCGTTTACACTGTAATCTCCGGGCTCTGCTTTTTGCGATAATAGTCCTGCCGGTTTGTCGGCAATTAAAATATTTTCATCCTCATATATAATCGTTGGTTTTATAATGTTCTTTTTATTGCTGTCTTTTGAATTAAAATTTAATGAACCGGTTTTACTTAAATTTGCTGCTTTTATACTTGGATTTGATGAATTATTTGATTTTGATGCATTAATTGAATTTGCATTAATTACATTTGAATTGGGAAAATCGCCTAAAGACGAGAATTTCTCAAATGTTTCATCGGAAAAGAAGCTCTCCACACTGTCTCCAACAGACAGAATTTCAGAGCCGTCAGATTTTTTCTTGTTTAACGTTATATTCTTCTTTCGAAGCATTTTATAAATGAGACTTTTAGGCGCACCGGGAAGGTATTTTACGAGAAATTTATCAAATCTCTGACCGGCCTGGTTTTTGCCTATAATAAATGACTGCATATTTCCTCCGCCATGGCAAAAGAATTAAAGAGTAATGCTTAATATTACATTCATGATGGCCTCTTCGTTTCCGTTTGAAGAAAGCTCCTTCATGGCATTAAGTCTTTCGATATATTTTTGTTTATCGGTAAAAACTTTTATTGTTAAATCTTTATGGTTTTCGGCTTTTAAATAAGTATTAAGATGTTTGTAAAAATCCTCTTCGGGAAATCCGTCCTTTTCGGTAAAACAAATTATGCTGCCGCTTTTAACTGCGCAGTGAGCTATCGGATAGTTTTTCTCATATGATGTAAAAACTCTGTCAAAAGCGTTTACAAGCCCTGATATATTTGTCTCTATCTCATCGGCAACGACTTTATTGCATGACTTAAATCTTAAAAACATGATCATATTTACAGCACTTTTTGCTGCAGGCAGGCATCCTAAAACAGCTACAATCGTTAATAAATTCTTATTGGAATGTGTGGTTAAATATCCTATAAGATATACGGCCGCACTGAGCGCAAATAAAAGAATTGTTCTTAAAATCTCATATGTCCTTTGGTTATTGATATAATTCTTTTCGCCTTTATATTTATCTGCTGAAAACAATCTCATGAATTTCATCTTCTGTAAGTTCTCTCCATTTTCCTTCTTCTAAATCATCGGGCAAATTTAAATTGCCAAAAGATATCCTCTTTAAGCTTGTAACCTTGTTGTCAACGGCTTCAAGCATGCGCTTGACCTGATGATATCTTCCTTCGTGTATTGTAAGTAATAGCATTCCGTCTTCTCTAAGAACAGCTTTAGCGGGAAGCGTTTTGGTATCATCTCCTATATCCAATCCGCTTTCTAAGGCCTCTAATTCGCTCATAGAGGGCTTTCTTTCCATTCCGACGAGGTAAGTCTTATCTACATGATATTTGGGGCTTAAAAGCTTATGCGACAGTTCTCCGTCATTACATATAAGTAAAAGCCCTGTAGTATCTCTGTCAAGCCTTCCTACCGGAAATAAATCCTTTGCGGGCAACGGCTTAATTAAATCCATAACCGTTGGAAGTTTTTTATCTCTTGTAGCGGTAACTATATCACCGGGTTTATTTAAAATGATATAAATAAACTTGCGATATACAATCTGATTTCCCCTAAAACAAATGATGTCTGAATCTTCATTTATAGGAGTATCGGCTTTTTTACAGATAGTACCGTTTACCGTTACTGAGCCGCCTTTAAGATATTCTTTAACCTGCGACCTGGTTCCTATATTGTTGTTAGCTAAAAATTTATCCAGTCTCATGCTATTAATTAAAAAATCACCGGTCCCACAATTGCGAAACCGGTGTTAGAATTCAAATATTGATTTATTCCTGATCCGGAGTTACATTTTCGGAGGGAAGTGCCTCAACCTCCTCAGGATGCAGCTGCTTATGGTCTTCTCTGATGTTTGCGGCATATGTGTTCAGAGTGTTGATAAGGCCTGTGTAATGTTCGGTAGCCTGCTTGGATGAAGAATCAAATATGTTCTCTAAATAAACCATAACATCTTCCATATACTGAGTAGCCGCATCGCGAAGCTCATTAGCCTGCTGAGTAGCGGTATCAACAATATTCTGAGCCTGGTTTTTAGCCATAAGTATAACTTCATCAGCCTGTTCGTATGCTCTGCGCATGATTACATTCTCTGAAACAAGTTCATCAGACTGAACAACCGAATCATCCAAAAGCTTTTTAGCTCTGGTTTTGGCATCGGAATAAATTGCTTCCTGCCTTGCAATAATTTTGCGACATTTATCGATTTCTTCGGGAGCTTTACGTCTTAAGTCACGCAGGAACTCTTCCATTTTGTCCCTGTTACAAACAATTTCCGTGGAAGACATGAACTTTCCTTTACAATTGCTCACATATTCTTCCATTTCGTCGATTACTTGAAAAATCTGACTATCCATTTTTTCTCTCTAAGCTTTCTTAAAATTATTGTTTATATTTTTCATGTATCATATCGGCCACATAATCGGGAACGGTCTTGCTTATATCTCCTCCGAAATAAGCAATCTCCTTTACACCCGACGAACTTAAATAAGAATATTCAAGCGATGTAGAAAGGAAAATAGTATCAAGCTTTCCCCCCGATAAGACTCTGTTGGTCTGAGCTAATTGCAGTTCATATTCAAAGTCTGTAACCGCTCTCAAACCTCTGACTGCAACATGCAAATCGTTCCTGGAAGCGTAATCACAAAGCAGTCCGCTAAAAGAATCAACCTGAACATTGGGCATGCCTTCGGTTGCTTTCTTTAATATTTTAACACGCTCATCAACTGAAAACAATGGGTTCTTTTGGTTATTGTTAAGAACCGCAACAATAAGAATATCGAACATCTCAGATGCTCTTTTAATGATATCCAAATGACCTAATGTCATAGGATCAAAACTACCGGGATATACCGCTCTCTTCATAAAAGTACCTCCAAGAAGCTTAAAGCCTCTTTTGGAGCAAATTAATGCTCTTTTTTGTGTAAAAATACATGCTTATTATTTTTATACTCTTTAACCCTAGAAATCTCATAACCAAGACTTTCCGCATAATCAAAATCGGTATGCAGATCGGCTTCAATAATTATAAGAGTTTCTTCGTCGCAGTATTTTACTGTGTTTAAAAGCTCTAAAACGTTCTTTTCGATTCCCTTTTCATAGGGCGGATCCATAAAAATAATATCAACATGTTTCTCATAAATATTAAATATTGCCGAAGAAACATCTGACTTAAATACTATAGCACGGTCCTGCAATTTCGTAAATGCAAGATTCTCGGTAATGCACATATTGGCTGCCTGGGAATTATCGATAAAATATGCCTTTTTTGCTCCCCTCGAGAGGGCTTCAATGCCTATTCCGCCGCTGCCTGCGAACATATCGACAAATACGCATTCGGGTATATCACCCTGCAAAATATTAAATAATGTTTCTTTAATCCTGTCCTGGGTGGGCCTTGTATCCATTCCCTCAGGAGTTTTTAAAGGAAGGCTTCTGCATTCTCCTGCAATTACTCTCATAATGTTTCCTCTTTATTTTATTTTTGTTCCCTTTGCATCACGCTTTTGAAGCTTTATTGTGTTAAGAACAATGCTATGACCGTTGTGATCAATTGCTTTATCGTCCTGAGCATGTGTAATGTAAACTTCTTCAACATTATCCTTTGCATCGAGTTTCATAGCTCTGACACCCTGAGATACCTTCTTTAAAGTTGATATCTCTTCAATCTGGAATCTAAGGAAATATCCGTTTCTTGATTTTAGAATAATGTTTTTCTCATCTGTAACAGGAATAACCGCGCATACTTCGTCTTTGTCACCAAGCTTTGTCGATGCAATGGTCTTTCTGGTCGTTTCAAATTCAAGTCCCTGCACAAGCTTAACAAGTCCGCCTTTTGTAGCGAATAAAAGCCTTCCCAAAACCATTTCATCCATATTGCAAACATAAACTATATTGCCGTCTTCTGTTTTGTAATTGGTGACATTGTCTACGGGAGTACCCTTATCTCTAAGCTTAGACATAGGAAGGTCTAAGGCTTTTATTACATGCATCTGACCGTCTTCGGTAAACATTGCTACACGTCCGTTGTTTTTTACGGTAAAGCAATATCTGAATTCGCTCTCACACGCTTCGACATTTCTCTCGTATGTGGCTTTATCTATAAGCTTAGCATAGCCGAATCTGTCCATAAGATAATAAACATCCATTACCTCAAACTCTTTTTCCTTATAAACAGCCTCTTCACCGTTTTCGATAACGGTTTTACGTGCCTTTCCGAATTCCTTTTTAATGCTGTCAAGCTCCTGCATTATAACAGTCGCCATAGAATCTCTTCTGTCCAAAATATCTTCATACTTGTAGATATTTGACATGGTCTGATCATGCTCTTTGATAAGAGCTTCAAGTTCAAGACCGATCAATTTATACAATCTCATTTCAAGAATTGCATTAGCCTGACGCTCCGTAAACATAAGCTGGCTCGCCATTATCTTGGATTCTTTAGACTTAAAACCTATACCGTCGGTCTTGCCGGTCATAAGACAATCTTTTGCCATCTGTCTGTCTTTTGACCCTCTTAAAATCTCGATTATCAGGTCAATTACATTTACGGCTTTGATAAGCCCTTCCTGAACTTCCTTCTTTTCCTTTTCATGTTCGAGAAGATTATTGTATTTACGGGTATTAACCTCAAATTGGAAATCAACACAGGCCTTGATTATTTCCTTAAGACCCATGATTTCAGGTCTGCCGTCACTGATGGCCAGCATGTTAACACCGAAAGTATCTTCTAAGTGAGTCTTTTTGTAAAGAAGGTTAACAAAATTGTCTGCATCGGCATCTTTGCGAAGCTCAATAACAATTCGAATACCCTCTTTTGAAGACTGGTTTGAAATATCAACGATATCCTGAGTCTTTTTAGTCTCGGAAAGTGCCGCAACATCAGATAAAAACTTTGAAATATTGACACCGATCATAGTATAAGGGATCTCGGTGATGACGACGTTAATATGTCCGCCTTTTGCTTTTTCGATTTCAACCTTACCGCGAAGCTTGATCTTACCTGCGCCGGTTTCGTATATATCCAAAAGCTCGTCTTTGTTAATAACGATTCCGCCGGTGGGGAAATCGGGACCTTTTATATGCTTCATGAGTTCCTTTGTAGAAATGTTCTCATCGCGCATATAGGCCTTAGTAGCCTCTATAACCTCACCCAAATTGTGAGGAGGTATATTTGTAGCCATACCTACGGCTATACCCTCTGAGCCGTTAACAAGGATATTTGGAATCTTTACAGGGAGAACCGAAGGCTCTTTTTCGGTTTCATCGAAGTTAGGTACAAAATCAACAATATCTTTATCGAGGTCGGAAAGAAAAGCTTCCTGAGTTATCTTTTGAAGTCTGGCTTCGGTATAACGCATTGCAGCGGCGCCGTCGCCTTCGATATTTCCAAAGTTACCGTGTCCGTCAACAAGTGGAAGTCCCTTTTTGAAATCCTGAGCCATAACAACAAGCGAATCATAAATGGACGAGTCACCGTGAGGGTGATATTTACCCATTGTATCGCCGACTATACGGGCACTTTTTCTGTAAGGCTTATCCCACTTGATGCCGAGCTCACTCATATCATACAGCACTCTTCTTTGAACCGGCTTAAGTCCGTCCCTGACATCGGGAAGTGCTCTTGCTACGATAACGCTCATGGCATAGTCCACAAAGGACTTTTGCATTTCCTCGGAATATTCTGTTTTAATGATACGGTCTTCCATACTCATTTCTTTCCTCAAATGAATGTATTTATTATTCTAAATGCATAGAATCGCATTATTCTATGCTGTATTACTCTATTATTATCATTTACCATGCCAAGCACACATATGATAGTTTTTTACACTAATCGCTTCGCTTAACATTTGTTTCAGTTCTTTGCTAAGTACAAAATCGGTCTCGTGCAACTCGTAACGCTCGCACTATATCTGTGCGAGCTACTCAAACATCGCACGAGACAACGCGATTTCGCAAAGAACTTACACAAATCGCTTCGCTAAATCGTTTAAAAAAACTATCATACGCGCACTCGGCTATTGTAAATACTAATCAAATATTTACACATCAAGTAATGCGTCCTGTGCATGTTGATGAATAAATGCACGTCTTGGAGGAACATCACTTCCCATGAGAAGTTCAGTCATCTCTGAAGCAGCTCTTGCGTCTTCTATTTCAACAAGTTTCATACGTCTGCGCTCGGGATCAAGAGTCGTTTCCCAAAGCTGCTCGGCGTCCATTTCACCGAGACCTTTGTATCGCTGAAGCGTAAAGGTTCCCTTATGATTTTTGCGGTATTTTTCAAGCGCTTTATCATCGTATAAATACTCTTCCTGACCTCTTCCCGGGATAGCCTTATAAAGAGGTGGCATAGCAATATATACATGACCTTCAAATATAAGTTCCGGCATAAAGCGGTAGAACAAAGTAAGTAAAAGCGTTGAAATGTGAGCACCGTCGACATCCGCATCGGCCATGATAATTATTTTGTCATAGCGAAGTTTGGTAATATCGAAATCATTTCCGTATCCTTCGGAAAAACCGCATCCAAAGGCATTTATCATGGTCTTAATCTCGGCATTTGCGAGTACTTTATCCATGGATGCCTTTTCAACGTTAAGAATTTTACCTCTGATGGGAAGGATGGCCTGATAGTTTCTGTCACGGGCCATTTTTGCAGATCCTCCTGCAGAATCTCCCTCTACGATAAAGATTTCGCATTTTGAAGCATCCTTGGAAATGCAGTTTGCAAGTTTTCCGTTAGAATCAAAGGAAAATTTTTGCTTAGTTAGCATGTTTGTCTTGGCTTTTTCCTCTGTTTTACGGATTTTTGCAGCTTTTTCCGCACATCCTATAATATTTTTTAAAGTCTCCAGATTTCTGTCAAAATATCTTGTAACTTCGTCGGAAGTAACCTTAGATACAGCCTTTGAAGCATCCTGGTTATCGAGTTTCGTCTTGGTCTGACCTTCAAATCTGGGATCCGGGTGCTTGATACTTATAACGGCTGTCATACCGTTCCTGACATCTGCGCCTGTAAAATTATTGTCCTTTTCTTTTAAAACACCAAGTTCATGAGCGTAGGAATTGATAATAGTGGTAAATTGTGCCTTAAAACCGGTAAGGTGAGTACCGCCTTCGGAGTTATAAATATTATTACAATATCCGAGGACATTTTCGTGAAACTCATTCACATACTGGAATGCACATTCCACAAAGATTCCTTCGTATTCTCCGGAAAAATAGCAAACGTCAGTAACGGTCTCGTTATTTGAGTTCATATGACGTATAAAGCCTGCGATACCGTCCGGCTCATGATATGTGATCTCTTCCGCACTCTCTCCCCTCAAATCCTTATAATAAATGGTCAAATCGGGGTTTAAATATGCGGTATCGTGAAGCCTGTTTTTGATATCGGCTTCGGCAAAACGCGTCCTGTCAAAGATTTCGTCATCGGGAAGGAAATTAATGGTAGTACCATGCTCCCTTGTTTTACCGACTACAGGTAAAAGTCCCTTCACAAGCTCTGTAGTGGGAATTCCTCTCTCATAAGAATCCTTAAATATCTCGCCGCCTGTTTTGACGGTAACAGTCAAATGCTTTGAAAGTGCGTTTACAACCGATGAACCTACACCGTGAAGTCCTCCGCTGGTCTTGTATGCAGAATTATCGAATTTACCGCCGGCATGAAGCGTAGTAAATACAAGCCTCTCGGCACTGATGCCTTTTTCATGCATACCTACGGGAATACCTCTTCCGTTATCTGAGACGGTTGCAGACCCGTCTTTTTCAAGAGTTACATATATTTTGTCGCAGTGTCCGGCAAGGTGCTCATCCACAGAGTTGTCTACAATCTCATATACAAGATGATTGAGGCCCTTTGTTGTAACGGAACCGATATACATTCCGGGACGGACTCTTACCGCTTCAAGTCCTTCGAGTACGGTTATGCTCGATGCGTCATAAACTTCTTTTGCCATAATTGCTCCTAAATAATTAATTCAAAAAAAACGGTATGAACATTTGTTCACACCGATTTAGTATACCATATATTTAGTGGTATTGCAAATAATAATGCGCAAAATCTAGGCATATTTCTACAATTTCAGGCTTTTTTATCTCCTGCAAAGGTTCTTTTTAAAACTTCTGTAATAGAAATTCTATTGCCCTTATACAGAGACATCATTTTATAAATTTTGCCCGCACCTATTACGAATAATAGTATGAGCGCCACAAATGCCAAAAGAGCAGAAATTATAATTAAAGGGCTTACCTGACCGAGACTTACGTTAGCAGGCATTATCATCGCCGACGTAAACGGGAATATAAGCATCCAAGTCTTAGTTGTTGTCGTGTTTATACCACCCGCACCGATCAAAATAAAGAAGCTTATAAGTAAAGGAAAAATGAACAAAGAGCTCTTGCTTCCCACATCTTCTTTAGTGCTGCTCATTGAACCCGCAATCGCGGCAAGGCACATATAAAGTACAAGTCCGAGGATAAGAAATACTATGGCAAGGAAGACATTTATCGGCCTGAATACATTAATATCCTTCATTCCGGCAAAAAATACTGTAAGGTATAGCTTTGCGCCCGGGAAGAACATTTTTTGCACCAAAGCGCCAAGACTGAATCCGGCCACCAAGGAAATGAGCCATATAAGTATCTGCATTACAGCTGCGGCTATAGACGCCAAAAGCTTTCCGAAAACAAGTGATTCAGGCCTTACGGAAACAAGCATGGTATCCATAAGCTTTGATTCCTTTTCCATGACAACGCTTTGAGCAAGAGTCTGACCGTACGATAAAAGTATAAAATAAAACAGCATGATTGTGCCGTAAGGTATGGCAATTTTCATGATATTCATT
>JAIKXH010000036.1 GCA_024684215.1 Lachnospiraceae bacterium | reverse complement strand
TTTTGTAAAGTCCCAGATTTTATTTTGTAACTCGCCTAACGATTCATCACCGGAAAGCGTGACTTTGCCTTCCTTTGCAAGCAGCTTCGCATAACCGTCAAGATTATCCCCTGATAAATCCCAAGTAAGCTTTACATTCCTGCCACCCGTATCAGATATATCAAACACATATCTACAATACGGCGATAAAGCTCTTGAAGGATATATGGCAACACCCTTGCTTCCACGCTTTACATAACGGTCAACCTTTTTCCATGTGTCATAGTCCGCAATCAGCGTAGACTTCGGTCGCTGTGCATAGACCATTAAAACATTGTCAAACTCATAACGGTATATCCTGCCACAAAGAGAAAGAACACTCTTCCAGACTTCCTCGCTCTTTGTGACCTCGTGGATTACTTCGTTATAAATCTGACTGCATTTGTAATCAACACTCATTTAGCCTTTCCTCCTTTTATCTGCTTCTCCCTGTCGGTGCAAAATCCACTCCCGCAAATGATTCCGCATCCAGTACGATCTCACTCCTGTCATACCGGTCACGAACCTCATCAAGTGCCTCATAGTATGAATCTGCCTTGACCGTCTCTGTATGGGATAAGGTCTCGTTTATCTCTATCTCATATTCGCCTCTCTCATTTGGTTCAGGCGGAGAACCGTACTCCTCACGGACTTTATTAAAATCTATGGCGGACATATCATTGCCAAGATATACACCGCTTTCCCACTCTATGCCCATCTGGATATTGTCTGCTGTCGGACTTTCATCCTTTGGATATCTCTTATATGCCTCCACATCTTTTCCAACCACAAACATTCCGGTATTCATCTGCATCAAGAGCAGGTTGTTACCGCCATAATTCTCCATGACACGGTAATCATTGCCGTTAAAGTTATGAAGCAGCTCTCCCACCTTAAAAGCGGACGGCTGCCTCTCGTAGTGATAAACCACTAAATCCTGTACTGTTACACTCATGAAACATCACTCTCCTTTGAAAAAATGCTTTTTCCTTTAATTTCCCTTAAGTGAAATCTTAAATTCAATACCTTTTCATAAAAACTAGAAGTTAGTCTTGCACAGAACTATATTTATAGTTTACTTTATAAAAGGTTATCTATCTGTCAGAAAGGATACTATTATGAGTAAAAAGATTAAAGGTAATGGAAGACATCTTACCTATTCTGACAGAGTGTACATTGAGGAAGGACTCCTACAGGGTGATTCATTTAGAAGTATTGCATCTAAGCTGAGCAAAGACCCCTCTACTATATCCAAGGAGGTTCGGTTGCACAGCGAGCCGCAGTCTTCTACTACAGTGACCTACCCTAAATGTATATACTGTACTAATTTTAAAAAATGTAAATACACAGTTTTTAACTGTTGTAACTGCGACAAAAAATCATGTTCTTACTGTAAGACTAATAGACAAGCCATTGTTTGTAATGAGTATAATCCTTTCAAATGCAAAGGAACGCTTAAGCCACCCTACGTGTGTAATGGATGCTCTCAAAAACAAGTATGTCATGAGACGAAAAGGTACTATAGAGCAGCCAAGGCACAAAAGGCATACGAAAAAGTTCTTTCAAATTCAAGAGCCGGAATAAATATGACCCCTGATGAGCTCAAAGACTTAAATGATTTAATCTCTCCATTAATTCTTAAAGGACAGCCTCTTAGTCATATTTTTGCGGTTCACGCAGATGAAATACCTGTTACTAGGAGAACCCTTTACAACTACTTAGATCAAAGTGTTTTCCAAGCCAGAAACATTGATTTACCGCGCAGGGTTCGCTACAAAAGACGTAAGCGAAGTGTTAAATCGAAACATAATACTTCACAACAAGCTTATCGTCATCGCCGTACTTACAAGGATTTTGAAATATTTATGGATGCACATCCTGAGTGTGATGTTGTTGAAATGGATACTGTAAAAGGTAGTCGACAAGCTGGGAAATGTCTTTTAACATTTCTTTTTAGAAGCTGCAATTTTATGCTTGTTATACTCCTCCCACGGTGTACTCAGGAATGCGTTATAAAGGCTATTAACGACCTAACAGAAACATTAGGAATGCGTCTATTCAGGAAATATTTTCCGGTGATTCTTACGGACTATGCCGAAGAAAAAACTATGCCGAAGAACTCTAAAGTATGTATAAAACATGCCGCATAATCAAATATCTTCGGCATAGTATTCTGGTTCAGTCGAGCGAGTAAATAGCCTTTCTCACAGCCTCTTTTTTCCAAAGTTTTTCATCATCTGCCATCCTGGGAGCAAATTTGTTTATCGCCTCGCTCATCATCTCCAACGTAGCGAAAGCATAAAAACCGGATGTGGTCGACATACTCTCATGGCCCAAAAGCTGCATTATAAAGGGAAGCGGCACACCATTTTTGTAGAGATCCATCGCCTTTGTCTTCCTCATGAGGTGACAGTGAACGTTTTCAGGAACAGATTCATATGAAGTACCTCCTTGTTGTGAAAGTTTATAAAGGTACTTCAATTATACAGAATACTATGCCGAAAAATCCGAATAAATATTTTAGTGCAAAGGGCTTATCATGAACTTCGGTATAGTTTATTCTTTGGCATAGTCCGAATTATACCGAATTCAGGATAATTCGGACAACGGTTCTGAATTTAAGAATCCTTATGACATAGAAAAGACCGATGATGGCAAGCGAAGAACCTATGTATTCTACTGTGATCCTTATGTTTCTAACCAAAAAGGCAAGCTTGAAAAGAATCACGAATTCATACGATACGTCATCCCTAAAGGACGTAGTATGTATAGGTATAATCAAGATGATATCAACCTTATGACAAGTCATATCAATTCACTAGCACGAGATAGCCTAAATGGCGCTTGTCCTTTTGATCTAGCAGACATATTACTAGATAAAAAAATTCCGCTTTTAACAGGACTAAAAAGAGTCTCCCCAGACGACGTCATGTTAAAACCGGAATTAATTGAAAATCGAAGCAACGAGAAATAAGCACTAAAATAGTACAGATAGATAACCATCCAAGACCATATCATATGATTCAGACGGGTGGAATTTATTTTTTCTCAAAGTGCTTCAGTCGTCTGTTTGCCATGCAAAAAATCAGACATCATGCTTAGGATTATAGCATATTTTAGGGTACTTTTATATAGGTCAACTCAAAAAAATTGCTCAAAATCGGAAATACGAGGTCATTTTACCATCTGCTAGAATTTAGTTTTTCATTTGACCTTCCTTTAATTTCCTGTTGTTTTTTCTTATGTATTGTGGTAATATAATTTCCAGTGATAGGTTGCAGATACTCGAGAGGACTGTGACCGGAGAGAGGATCTGTGGGTCCTCTCTTCTTTTTTGAAAGGATGTCATTTATGC
>JAIKXH010000035.1 GCA_024684215.1 Lachnospiraceae bacterium | reverse complement strand
TTACGATATCCTTGATATCCTTAAGCGGAAACTCAAGCTCACGAAACAGTAAAATCTGCTGAAGTCTCTCCAGCGCCGCATCGTCATACAGCCTGTATCCGGACTCGGTATACTCCGCCGGCTTTAAGAGTCCTATCTTATCGTAATACTGCAGCGTGCGTATACTCACTCCAGTCAGCTTACTCACTTCATTTACTGTCTTCATGGCTATCACCTCCTTCACGTGTGATTACATCATAAACTATTACGTTACGTCATAGTCAAGCAAAAATAAATAATTTTCCAAATTTTCTACAAAAAAAACAGCCTTGAACATTTTGTAAATGCCCCAAAGCTGTGTTAGTATAAACATAAGGAAAGCCACGAGAGCGGCTGACCTCAAATTGTGAATTACATGCTACTTTGTAGCACGGCCGTCACTGTTGCGATCAGTGGCGGCTCTTTTTATCCAAGTGTACGTCGTACACAAATAGAACATAAGTTATAAGATTATTATTGTCTTATTCCTCTCCCCAAAACTCATAGCCTAAGGGATCAATATAATACGGTAATACTATGTCTTTTCCTTTTGTGTCAACCGCTCTAAAGAAAGTCGGCTGATTCATCAGTTTTACAGAACTATCAAAATCCATCAGGAAGTTCCGTTCAGGATCACCTGACAATGTATAGATTCTTCGATCTGTATTGTCCGGATCAGTAACGGATGAGCTATATTTATCTTGCATGATGTATCCGATACATGATTCAACACATGTCTGACTATACTTATTATTGGTTGTACCGTATTGAATATATGTCCTGCCACCGTACTCAATCGTGACAAATGAATCATTGTCATGTACTTCGTCGATGAATACTCCCATTTCAAATGCAGAGGCATCCTCTGGCAGATCCGGTAATGGTCTTCTTGTGCAACCACACACAGCAAATAAGCAAAACAGGGCAGTGCATACAAGTATCGTTATTTTCTTCATCCGTCCATATCCCCTTTTTATTCCCTACCGCCTATCCCATAATAAAGCAGCTCATTATACTTGGCATTGGCGGCCTCGACTTCTTTCTTCTCTCGCCAGGCCTCGATGTCTGAGCATATGGCAAGCGCCTCATCAACGATGAGTTCCGCCTTTCTCGGCTTTACATAGTGAAGATAAGCGATCATCCGCTGCATTGCTTTCGGACTGCCCAGCATCTTCGCAACCTGCTCACCAAGATCCGCAGGAAAGCCCAGCATCTCTATTTCATATACAAGATCATTTTTAGTTATCGTCCACTCTCTCATAATGATACCTTGTCAGGAATGGCCCCTTGACTCCGTCCCTATGGGTCAAAAGACCAAAGCCATTCTACAACAAATAAAGCAGCGACTGGCAGTACTTTCAGACAACTCATAGTAGCAGTCATAAAACTCAGACCATCTCATAGAATTACTCCTTGAATCCTTCTACCTCCGATTTTACCACAATGAAAGTTAACAATCATCAAGCAGACTCTTAAGCATCTGCTCCCTATTGTTTAAGAACATCTTTGTGACCTGATAACTCTCAGTATCTTCATATTGGCAAGGATGTATCCTTCCATCATCAAAACTCAGGATCTCCGCATCGGGGATTCCTAGCAGAATCGGTGAATGCGTTACGATAAAGAACTGTGATCCATTCTTTGCACACTCAACAATTTCTAGCAATAACGTCAACTGTCTTTGCGGAGACAACGCAGCCTCGGGCTCATCAAGAAAATACAGGCTGTTACTCTGAAGGTTTTTCTGAGCCATAGCCAGAAAACTCTCACCATGAGATTTCCGATGATAGAATTCAGGCATTACCTTTCCTCCTTTGCTATAATCTTCCTCCGCGCTTGCCACATTGTAGAAGCTCTCTGCTCTCAGAAAGTATCCCCACTTAGCCCTCCTGCAGCCACGTATCAAACGAACAGCATTGCATAGTTCCGAATGCGAATCATATGTTGAGAAATTATAATTCCTTGTTCCTCCCTCCGGATTGAATCCGCTAGCAACTGCCAATGCTTCAAGTAAAGTGGATTTTCCGCTTCCATTCTCTCCTACAAAAAAGGTTATGGGATTATTGAACTCGAGACCTTCAACACCGGATATAGCCGGAATATCTCTTAAATAGCTGTCCCTTCCGATTCTCTCCCAATCAATGGTTAGAGCTTTTATAAACAACTCAATACTACTCATACATTACCTCTTTGCTAAACTATTCAACTTTTTCAAATCTTATTTCCCTTTTAATTATACATGTTTTGTGCATAATAAAACGGACTTAGTTGCATCTTTTGCAAATAAGTCCGCATATTAATCCGCATATAATATTTTAAACTACCGTCATCTCTTAATCGGTATACACCTGTTGACCTTTTTCTTATACTCCTTGTACTGATCTCCATAGAGGTCAAGTAGCCATTTTTCCTCGGTGTTTATAAGGACAATTGTCATGATAACCCAGTTGATCACCGGTGTTGCAAGCAAAAACACGTTGTGCCACATCATCGATATTCCGAACATAAGTATCCACCATCCGCTATACATCGGGTTTCTTACCCAAGCATATATTCCGTCGGTCTTAAGCTTATTTTCGGATATATTATCATCCATCCCTGAGCGAAAGGCACTTTATAAATCTTAAAAATTATTGATAATAGTTTGTACTTATTTCTTCTCCCTCAAAAACAGGATAAGCTCTTCCGAGCAATTTGCTTTGATTATATTGAGGCACTGTCTTTTGCTGAAAAACAGATAGAAATTCGTCTTGGTCTCTACGACTTTGTACAGCTCATCATACAGCAAGTATGAGGTGCCTCTATCGGAAGCGGCCTCGATCTTGTCCTCATAAAACTTATATGTAGCAACCGAGTTCTGATAAAGCTTGTTAGACTCATACTCTTTCTTGGCCGATAAATGTAACCTTAAAAATATCAACAACGGCAATAACACAATTGCTGCGCCGCCTACTATAACTGTCAGCAAATGTCTGTTAACAACGCTGTATACGATTATCGCAGCAAACAACACTTCACATACGATCACGTATATTAAATATGATTTCCTAAGCACGAAAAAAGACATTCTATATAATTTCTTTAATTCGTCTAAGCTCCACTCTGATTTGGTTTCAAATAACATTTCTAAACTTCCTCTTTCTTTTTTTCCACACCCTTCATATAGTACCACTGCTATATTTACCTTTAGCCTATTTTATGAGCACCTCCACCTTTATGGTAGGTTTTACAAGCTTTTTAAATTCTTCCGCATCATCCTTTTTACCCACTATTTTCCCGTAGTGTGTAGGTATGGCAATCTCCGGATTGAGCGTGTTTACAAGCTCTGCAGCCTTTTTGGCGTCCATCGTATAAGTACCGCCAATGGGTACCAGCGCTATATCACATTTTACCGCTTTTGCTTCCTTTGTGGCATCGGTATCTCCGGCGACATATATCCTCTTGCCCCCGAAATGAACCACATATCCGCACCACTCAGCGCTTTTTGTATGAAAGGGTTTTAGTAAATTGTAGGATGGAATAACCTCAGTCTCCAGGCCCGATTCTTCAGAAAAAGTACTCGGCTTAACAGTAACGATTTTTTTAACGATTCCCGCGATAGTCTGTGCCTTTGAAATCATTTTTTCAGGGCATACAAATATCGTGTTTTCGTTGGCCACCTTTGCTATATCCTCAGGTGAAAAGTGGTCATAGTGATCGTGAGTTACATAGATGATTCCTGCATCATGCTTCTCCTGCGCAATCTCAAAAGGGTCGAAATAAACAACTGTTTTTCCGTCATTTATCCTTATGCTGCTATGCGTGTTGATTTCAATACCCGGTGTTGTCATTTTTTTATTCTCCTTATGTTTCAATATAACCCTTTAATTCATCCGCCTCTTCATCCGAGGCCCCCTCTACTAAAAATGATTCGCTGCTGCTCTCAAATGTAATGCGCATCCCCTCGGGGCTCATCTCCGTCTCCAAAATATGCGGAAATCTATCATGCTCCTCAAAAAATCCGATCAACGAATCATATATATCATCCGCATAATCAGACTCTAAGAGGAGCTTCCTTTGTTTACTTCCGTTTATAAAATACAGTTTCATATTGCATATACCCTATTGCGCCCCTCACTCATCTAATATAGCATATTTCAGCCGCATATTTAATCTATTTTCTGTATATTTTGACCCTAATATATTTTCTCCGACTGTTGTAAAATATCGAAGATGCGGTAATCTGCGGCATAAATCCATCCTGTCGCAGTTTATATAAATCGAGCATTGTCTGTTTACATTACGGAGAAGACACCATTGAAAAAAATACTCGGATTTTTGAAAAAAGAATTAATGCTCACCCTGGCTGTGATTGCGGCGATCATATCACTGTTTATCACCCCGCCGACCATAGAGCTTTTTAAAAATATTGACTGGAGGACTCTCGGAACCCTCCTTATGATGCTTTGCGTCCTCGAGGGCTTCAAACAGGAAAATATCCTCAGGCCCGTAGTAGGACTCGCCTCAAATCTAAAGACCATCACGGCCCTCTCGCTTTTCCTTATATTTGGTGTATTTTTTACATCTATGTTCGTGACCAACGATGTATCGTTGATTATTTTTGTCCCTCTTACCATCCTCCTTTTTAGGGGCGGTGGCAAAGAGAAATACATTTTGCCCATTATATCCATGGAAAACATCGCAGCCATCAGAGGCTCTCTCCTTACGCCCTTTGGCAGCCCTCAAAACCTGTTTCTCTATGGTCAGGCCGATGTCAGTGTATGGAGATTTATGCTTCATATGCTTCCCTTAAATGTTTCATCGGCAGTGCTTTTGATTATATTTGTGCTCGTCCTTTATCGCAAAAATATAAAAGAGCCCATTGTCCAAGCCTCAGAAAACAAGCCCTGGGAAAAGTCCGGAAAGGTTCGCAGGATCGTTTATCTCGCCCTTTTTGCCATAATAATAGCAGTGATCGTCACGAGGACTTCCCTCTGGCCTATCGCTGTTGCGATAGTGATCACTGCTATCCTTATTGTCGACAGAAAGCTTTTCCTTAAAGTCGACTATGTACTTATATTTACTTTCCTTTGCTTTTTCATTTTTTCATCATCAATTGCAGGAAATGAAAAAATAGCGGAGACCTTAAAACAGCTTGTCGCAGGCCGCGAGTACTGGTGGGCGATCGGCCTTAGCCAGATTATCTCAAACGTCCCCGCCTCCATCGTACTTTATCCTTTTACGGAAAACTTTGCCGGTCTTATCTACGGCGCCGATACCGCAGGCCTCGTCTCTCTTATAGGTTCGCTGGCCTCAGTTATCAACTACCGTATCTACGTCCGCGAATACCCCGGCCGGGGCCTTAAATTCGTAAAAGTATTTACCCTCGTCAGCTGGGCATTTTTCGTGATCGTCGTAATCCCGGGCTTCCTTTTAAGTAGATGGAAGTTCTTTTAAATCTGCACCATAAAGCCTACTCCATGACTTCTTTGAGTATGTTGTAATACATATATGCCTGCGTCTGTTGTAATACGTATCTATCTGCGTCTGTCCTTACCCGTAGAAATGTAATACTCGTGTTTATCGAGATACATCTTCTTTTCAGCAGCCCTCATCACATCCATCTTTTTATCACCGGTTCCGGCTTCATATCCGCAGGAAGCAATCCAGTCGTTCGCCATAACCACCTTATGAAAAGCATCAATTTTTTCGATTACTTCACTTTCGATTAAATCTCTGAATATCACAACATATTCATCGCCGCTGATCCTACAGATTTCTTTACCCTTAAAGCCGTCTTTAAGCATCTTCGCAAAGCCTTTTAAAAGCTCATCTCCTGCTTCGTGTCCTTTATTGTCATTTACGGATTTAAGCGAGTTTACATCGCAAAACAAAACTCCGATTTTTTCATCGTCTCTGATATCATCCAAGACCTGTTGGAATCCTCTTCTGTTTTTGAGTTCTGTGAGCACATCCACACTCGAAAGCGTGCTGAATATTTCAGCCCTCAGATTAGTCTCCGTAATATTTCGTGACTGAATCATAACAAATACAAAGGCAAGTCCCATCGCGCTGCCTTCGTATGTAAATGCCCAATCGCTGTTAATCACCATCAATACTATAGGTATCACAGGAACAATTAAATAAACTACGAGCGAAAATGTGTCCTTGCCGCCAAGTACTTTCCTTTTTGCAATCAAAAGGACCAATAAGCTGACTATACAAATGCCGGGAATAATGTATATAAACTCGTTCATCGGCCCATAGCTGACTATTCCGTTTTCGATAGAGAATAAATGGCCGTTAATACTTCCAATGGTTATCAATACAAAATCAATCAGGCACAACGCTCCGATATAATAAACAAAGTGTTTCTTAAATGTTTGTTCTCTGGATCTGATAAGTGATGTCAAATAAAGCGAATACCCAAAGATTAGCGCATCTGCTAATGAAAATGCAAGATAAACGAATACTCCACATAAAAATTCATGTTTTACAAAACCTTCAAGCAAATATCCGCATGCATCACAAATCAGCCCGCAGATACATATCCACAAGCACATTATGAAATACTTATTGCTACCGTTTTTCTTAATTTGGGCCTGATACATCCCAATGAAAATAATTGCCAGAAAAATTGCCGATATAAAATCAGCACTTATTATGTATGGGCTCATTATCTTTCTCCGCTCATATATTTTTTGACAAATTCCTCAGCCGGTATAGGCTTTGAGAAGTAGTATCCCTGCAAATAATCACAGCCGATACTCCTCATTTTTTCAACCATTTGCTCTGTTTCCACACCCTCTGCGGTAATGGAAAATCCTATATTTTTGAAGGTATAAACCATGCTGGGTATGATTTCACCCGGGTCTTTGTCATAATCCCACACGAGACTCTTGTCCAGCTTTACATTTATAAAAGGACATTTTTTGAGTCTGGCTAGATTTGAGTAACCGGTGCCGTAATCATCGAGCACAAATTTGAATCCTTTTTCCTCCATGGCCTGAATCTGTCTTTGCAAAAACGAGTCATCGATCATGGATTCCTCTGTAATCTCAAGATGCACTCTTTTGGGATCTATTCCGTACTTTTTTGCGATATCCGCATATCTATTTGCAAGGTCCGTCCTAATAAATTGAATAGGCGACAGATTGACATTTACCCATTCAATTCCGGATTTTTTCATATCGACGAGCTCGATAAATTTGCAGGTTTTTTCAAATATCTGCTCGCCCATCTCATTGATGCGTCCGCTTTTTTCGGCAAGGGGTATAAATACGCCGGGCGGTATGATGTTTCCTGCACTGTCCTTTATTCTCGCCAGTGCTTCCGCACCGACTACTTTTCCGTTTACATCGACCAAAGGCTGTAGATATAAAAGCACCTCATCGGCATCAATAGCAGCCTCAAGGCTGCGCCTTATCTCAGTATCATTTATAACCTTGTTCATATCACCGTCGGTTACGGTTATCAGCTGTTTGTTTTCATCTTCGCCGGAAACAGCCATGGCCTGCACCAAAGTGCTCAGTATCACATCAGCGGAATTTTTATTATTCTTAAGGTCCATGGTCACCGCGCCGGCCGTAAGATAAAGCTCGGCCTCATCGGATTTCCATGGCTTCAAAAACCTCTCCATGATGATATTGTAATATTCCTCAACATCCGTTTCGGAAGGTAACAGTACAATATAGCGGCCTTTCCTGTAATAGAATATTATATCCTTCGGGAAAAGCTGTTTTAAATATTTTCCGATCATATTTAAACCGGCATCGGTCTGGTTAGCCCCGTATATGTCCCTCACCACATGGTATCTGTGCACCACGATTCCAAGGCATATGCAGTCCAGTTTTCCGATATTTTCATCCATATATTGCCTGAGAGCCCTCGAGTTAAACACCTGGCTCCTAAGCTCCAGATAGTATTCTGGATTTAGGAATGCAAAAAATACAAATATTATTCCCATGAGAATAAATGTGTCATAAAGCAGATATGTCGGGAATGCCAGTCTCACAATAAGCGCCGTAATAATGATCATATTGTAAAGCAGCATGCTGTAAAGCCCACGCCTTTTATTTATTCTTTTCCAATAAACAAGGAGATACATGAACGACAACAAGGCATAGAAGAATCCGACAACATACACCGCATTGTAAAATTTCCCTGCATGGTATCCGTTTTCATCTACATAAAACAACAGCCTTGTAAACGGCGAAGTAATTGCCAGCACTACGGCAGCACAGTAAGGAATACTGATGATATATTTAAAAAACACATTTAGCGGTCCATTTGCATTAAGCACCGCCACCGTGAAAAAGTACATTATAATTGATCTCGTGAAAAAGAATAGAAAATATAGCAGATTTAAGACTACCGTAAGCCATATCGGTACAACCTTGTAATGATTACACGCCAAAGACGCCGTTAAATCAAAGATGATACAGAAGGTTTCGGTAAAGATCATATATACAAAAAGCGTATTTCTGTAAATTGCAAGCCTAGGCCTGGAAAAAAAGAATACCAGGATAATAAGCATTATAAATAAGGTCGGAATTTCGAAACTATAGCTCCACATAACCAGCCTCCATCGTGCCTATACTAAACGTTGTATCGTTATTTAACTGCATTAATACGCCGGAATATGACTGCATTCCGCATAGTTTGTATTATTATACCACAGTTCTCGAAATAAAAACCGACTTTTCTAAATTAAAGTGGTAAAAAAATATTACCAATTTGGTAATATTTTTCCAGCACGCGGTATATGCTATGTAAATAATTTTGTTACCATTTTGGTAATAATATTTATATATATCATGTTTAAATGAATTGCTTAATAAGCTGAGTCCTACTGCTTACTGCTTCCCGGCCCTCATCCATCTGACAAAAGCTACGCCTATAATTATCACATATCCGACTATACTCATCCATGTAGGGATCTCTCCTAAGAATATGATTCCCCATAGCGCAGCAAATACAACCTGAACATAATCAAATACTGACAATTTTTTTGCGGGCGCAAACTTATATGCACTGGTTATACCAAACTGTCCCACCGTTGCCGCTAATCCGGCAAGTACCAAAAACAGCCACTGCTTAGGACTCATAGAAACATAGTCAAAAATCAAGAACGGGAGCGTAAGTATCGTTGAAAACAGCGAAAAGCAAAAGACAATAACTGTTGTCTTTGCTCCTTTTTTGCCGGCTCTCCTTACAAATGCATAGGCAGTACCGGCACCGAACCCTCCGTACAATCCTACAATTGCAGGCACCAATTCCATATTTCCCGGTGTCGGTCTTATAATAAACATTGCACCTATAAACGCTATAACGGTCGCTATAATATCCATTTTCGAAGGCTTTTCCTTCAAAAGCGGTATAGAGATAATGATGGCGAAAAACGGTGATAATTTGTTCAGCATATTTGCATCCGCCAGCGCCAGTCTGTCTATAGCATAAAAGTTAGCTATCAGTCCCGTCGCGCCAAACAAACACCTGAAAAATATATCCCATCCAAACTCTTTTTTTATCTCAAATTTTTCTTTTTTTATTACAAGCATTGCTGCCGCAATTACAAGCGCAAAGGCATTCCTGAAAAATGCCTTTTGCATCGTCGGCAAGTCCCCGGCCAGTCTGACAAAAAATGTCATCAGCGAAAATCCTGCCGCCGCAAAAATTATACAAATTATACCTTTAATGTGATCTTTCATGTTTCTTACTTCTTACTGTGTTATTCTATGCATGTATGGTCTCGACCAGATTTAAGAGGAATTGCTTCTTTCTCGAAACTACTCCCGGCAGCCGTACTACCCCATCCTTAGCATCCTGGCCAAACGCCCTCTTTAGCGTAGTTAGAGCTTTGTCACCTGCATAAATTATGTCCGAAGACCTCTCCGTTATATTTGTCAGCATTAGGAAAATCATATCAAGTTTGTCATTTTCCCTGGTTTCATCCAACTGTGGGGCAACCTTTTCTCTGATTATATCGAGCTCATCCTCACTCATGGAATTCACCTGTCCGATGCCGATAGTCTGGCCATCTACGGTAAATATCTTGTAATCGAGATGGATAATTTCATCTGCACTCTTTTCGTCGAGTTTTGCTCCCGCGCGGAACATTTCTCTGCCGTAGTTTTCATAATCTATTCCGGCTATTTTTGACAGCTCCCTCGCCGCAACTTTGTCAACCTCAGTACATGTGGGTGAGCGCAGTATCAGCGTATCCGACAATATCGCAGAAACCATAAGTCCTGCGGTCGTTTTATCGATTTCCACTCCGTTTTCCTTGTACATCTGGTAAATGATTGTGCAAGTCGAACCAAGCGGCTGATTTCTGAAAAATATCGGTCCGGAGCTTTCAATGGACCCCAACCTATGGTGATCGATGATCTCAACGATCTCGGCCTCCTCCAATCCTTTTACAGCCTGGCTTTTTTCATTGTGGTCAACAAGTATAAGTTGTTTTTTCGAAGCCCCCAAAAGGTTTCTGTGGCTGACCATTCCGATATATCTTCCAAATCTATCCAGTACCGGGAAGTATTTGTATCTTACAGAAGCCATTGACTCTCTCACATCATCGAGAAAATCATCAAGCTTAAATGACATCGGAACCTCTCGGTTCATAACATGTCCAACCGGAATGCTCTGCGTTATAAGATTTGCAGCTATAAATAGTTCATGCGGCGTGGTGATAAGCTGCATCCCCCGCTCCTTCGCTGTGTCAATGACAGATGACGGTATGGATGCGCCTACGCCGCAAATGATAATACAACTTGCTTTACTTTCAATTACCTTCTCGATGGCTTCATTCTCGGCAACTATGACTACGTCACCCTCACTAATTGCGCTTTTTGTTTTGTTCTCTCCACCAGTGCTTATTTCTTTGCCATCAATAATAGTGCTTGTTTCTTTGCCATCATTAATAGTGCTTGATTCTTTGCCATCATTAATAGTGCTTGTTTCTATGTGGCTTAGATTTGTTTCGCTGGTTGCAATAACTACCCTTCCGCTGGTAATTCTTTTTTCAGAATCTCCTACGATAAGCGCTCCGTCCAAGGC
Organism: Lachnospiraceae bacterium; assembly: GCA_024684215.1. Lineage (GTDB taxonomy): Bacteria > Bacillota > Clostridia > Lachnospirales > Lachnospiraceae > AC2028. The sequence continues at coordinate 3,648 of JAIKXH010000035.1, read as the reverse complement.
TTCAACAATACTTCCCACATAAGCTTCAGATTTAGCCAAAAACTCAGGATCCCTTATCTGCATATAGGTTTCAACAATATCACTCATTGTGATTGTGCCTACAACTTTCTCATTCTCAGTCACACAAAGCGTTGTAACATTGGAATCATACATCCTGGTTCCTGCATCTTTTATAGGATCTCCGGGATTAGCGGCATCAACCTGTCTGAAATCAATGTCTCTTAGCCTGGCGCGCACATCCTTTATATACGGCGGTTCGTCCACATCAAAATAAGACAACACAAACTGTGTCTCTTCGTTGAGTCTGCCTGCCCTGCACGCAATATAATTGTCCCCGTAAATCTTGTTCTTTAAGTTTGCATATGTAATAGCCGCACACACAGAATCCGTATCAGGATTTTTGTGGCCGGTGATATACACCGGACGCTGTCTAACCGTGACATCGTTATTTGCCATATCTTACCCCTATAAAATCAAACTACCAAAAAACTTCAACTATAAATAAATTATTTTACTTCCACCGCCCCTTGTCAACCAATTTCTTACGCACTTTTGTGGAATTAGCACCCTATTGGGGAATATTGTCGTTTGGGGATACCCCCTGCGCTAGCGAGCGGCATCCTTATCGGGCTTTTTGGCGCTTTTGGATGCCAGCTGCGCGAGCGAGCGACGCCACAAATAAAGCTTCCGGCCAATCCGCATGCTTTACTTCTGCAACAAAGACGCCACAATTCCGTAAATGTTCATTATATGGCGTCGCCTCCGCAGTTCAAGTACGCCACAATCCTGTGAAATTTCAACATGTGGCGTACACTAATTAAACTTGCGACGCCACTATCGAGCATCAACTTCAATTTTGGGGCTCACATCGCTATCGGGCGACGCCACATATAAAGCTTCCGGCCAATCCGCATGCTTTACTCCTGCAACAAAGACGCCACAATTCCATAAATGTTCATTATATGGCGTCGACTCCGCAGTTCAAGTACGCCACAATCCTGTGAAATTTCATTATGTGGCGTACACTAATTAAACTTGCGACGCCACTATCGAGCATCGACTTCAATTTTGGAGCTCACATCGCTATCGAGCCACGCTACAAAAAAAGGCTCCCGTAAGGGAGCCTTTTTCTCATTATTTTCTTTTATTCTTCTACCTTACTGATGGTATCCTTGATGGTCAATCCGTAGATGAGGTTGATAACACCAACGATGATAAGTGCTACACCTATAAGGGTTGTGACCATCTCAGCTGCAACGAAGGGATGAACAAGGATAAGTACGCCGACAATGATAAGAACAAGAGAAACAATAAGTGTTAAGAACTTGCTCTTTCCTCCGCCACCTCTTAGGAGATTAAGGAAGTTGGCTGCACCGTTAAGAATTACTACAAATCCAAAGACAATGTAACTGTATGTTACAAGGAATTCAGGATTTATAAGGAAAAATACTCCCAACGCGATGACTATTGCGGAAAGAACGATTTGAAATATTTTTCCTTTCATATCGCCCTTAGCTCTCAAAATACTAATCAAGCGAATAACACCTGCTAAGACAAATACAACACCGATTACGCTGTAAATAACCTTTGTGGTTGTTGACGGCGCTGCTAAAAAGAGAATACCAACAAGTAAAAACATGATGCCCATGATGATTTTATTTCTTTTAATACCCATGTCAATCCTCCTATATAGATTTATTTATATAAAGATTTATATAAAGACTTGTTATATAAAGTCTTGTTATATAAAGTCTTGTTATATAAAGTCTTGTTATATAAAGTCTTGTTATATTAAGACTTATCTATACAAAGATTTAAAGGCTTATATAAAGCTTTATATAAACATTTTTTTATATAGATAATAGCACATTTACGGGATACATTCTACAATTCCTTGGTCAGGTTTTGGACCCACTTGTATTTGCGAAGCCTTATCATTACCCAGGGGATTTTGCCGACTTCGTCGAGACAGGTGCAGGCATAAACCAACAGCACCGGCCAATGGAATACAAATGCTCCGAGCAGAGCTAGCGGTATCGCTATTCCCCACATGCAAATGGCGAGGCTGTACATATCGAAGATGGTATCTCCACCACCATCAAGAACTCCGTTAATCGTAACCGTGTTTACACATCTTCCGATCATATAAATCGACATGATTACCATCATTCCTGTAAGGTAATTCTGCGCTTTATCAGTAAGAATTACAAAATGTAAAAGGAGCGGTGTAACTGCCAGTACTACGCCCATTGATACAAAACCGATGACATAAGAAATGTTTTTAAGCTTGATTCCGTAGGCTTTTCCTTTATCTAGATTGCCGGCGCCGAGCTCGTTTCCGACCATGATTCCTGCGGCGGTTCCGACACCGTTACAAGCACAGCAAACCAGGTCTCTAACAACCGCTGAAACCGAATTTGCAGCCGCGGCATCCACGCCGAGGTGCCCCATGATTGCGGTGTATGAGGTAAATCCGACTCCCCAAAGGAAGGCTCCGCCGAGTAGAGGCATACACTGCTTTGTAAAATCTCTGACAAGCTCTCTGCTTACACTTAACATTTTGCCAACGGCAGGGCGCACATATTCTTTTCCTGCGGAAATAATTATACAAAGTGAAAGTTCGATAACTCGCGCTATGGTGGTGGCAAGTGCTGCACCCCTTGCTTCCATTTTAGGTGCTCCAAACAAACCGAAAATGAAAACTGCGTTTAAAGCGATATTTATCAAAACCGCTCCGGTACTGATAAATGCTCCGGGAGCAACGTGCTCGGTGACTTTCATGATAGCAAGATAGCACTGAGAAATACCGGTTAGAAGGTATGACCATCCGGCAATTTTTAAGTACTCGCTTCCAATCTCGACAAGTATAGGATCATGAGCAAATATATGCATCAGCCCGCCGGGAATGAATTTGCACAGCGCAAAAAATATAACAGAAGCTGCACCTGTAGCAAATAGCATCAGATTGAAAATACTTTTTAGTGTATCCTTGTCGCCTTTACCCCAATACTGCGCGCCCAAAATCGAACCTGCGGCAGTAACCGAGGAAATGAACATATTTTGGACAAACTGTATCTGCGTTGCAAGCGAAACCGCAGTCATCTGCTCCTGGGCCACACGCCCAAGCATCAATGCATCTCCGGCTGCTACAAGTGCCAGCATAAGACTCTGCAGCATGATAGGCAAAGACAATTGCCAAAGCTTTTTATAAAACTCTTTTTTATCTATATACTTATTGTGGTCAAACATTGCGAGTAAATATCCTAAATCTGAATTATTTCTATTCTTGTTTTGCTATAAATCCTTAGTCAGCATCAATTATATATTATTCGTCTGCGCATCATCTTAAGATTCAATTCCCAGAAACTTCTTAATCTCCGGAAGAAGCTTTATTCCATCTTCTCTGCCGATATCGTAAACCCTTTGAAGTTCTTTCGGGTCGCTTTCGGTGCGCTTGATATTTAACGGTACAGAAGGGCGAATTATGAATGAAGTTCCTGCTTTTTCTCTTTTATCAATCTCTTCCATCTCACGGTTGTACATCTCATGACGATGAACCATTGCTTCATATACCGCGGGATATTTTCTGAGAAGTATCTTCGCAAGGACAAGCCCCTTCATTTTTTCTTTTTTATATCCGAGTGGCTG
>JAIKXH010000054.1 GCA_024684215.1 Lachnospiraceae bacterium | reverse complement strand
ATAATTGTCGAATAAAGATGGTAAAAATAGGGATTTAGTGGTAAAATAATTAGTACAATTGGCTTGATTATTCGCTGATTTCAGAAAATATTGGGAACAAGTATTTAGGAGGTATATCGATGGAGTACAATGTATCTTTTGACACTCTTCCAATGAACTTGGAGGAAATGAAGGCTTTACCCGAGGCGAATATGAAAGCGCCTGAAGGAGTAGCTGCACTGACAGTGGCTGCGCTCAATGTTTTTCCGACAGACAGGGAAGAATGCTATAAGATGCTGGATTATTTGAGGGGGCCCAGACCTTTGTCGGGAATGGAAAAGAATTTCATTCGGGACAGATTTATGGACGGAAAGGATTATTTACCCCGCTCGTATTTCACCGGAGCAACGCCGGAGAATAATTACGAGCCTTCAAAACCGTATACAGTGTGGATGAAGGACAATGCTGCGCAGATGGCTGAAGAGGGATATAAGAGATTGGACCTTAGAAGCGGCGGAGCTGATTCGTGCCGGGTTGTTACACTTAGAAACAAGCCCTCAACAGGAGAATGGTTCCTTTGGGAACAGGCACTTTTAGTGGGAATAAGAATCCCTACAAGTCAGGATCCCTGGGCATAAATAAATGGCAGGAGCCGTGTATTCGGTTCCTGCTTTTGGTATATTTAATGGCTTAAACTAAACTATTTAAAAACAGAGGAGAAAAACTATGGACCCTAAAGCAATGTTTAAACTTTCATACGGATTGTTTGTATGTACTACAAAATTTTACAACAAGGATAACGGATGCATAATCAATACGGCAATACAGGCGGCTTCGGAGCCCAATCAAATAAGTATTTGTGTCAACAAAGCAAATCTTACTCACGATATGATCATGCAGAGCAGGGAATTTACCGTTTCCGTTATCAGCGAAAAGGCTTCTTTTGATCTGTTTAAGAGATTTGGCTTCCAGTCCGGCAAAGACGTAGACAAATTTGAGGGATTTGAGGGCAAAGTAAAACGCGGAGCTAACGGAATATATTACGTAACCGATGGCACTAACGCTTACATCTCCGTAAAGGTTGAAAAGACAGAAGACCTCGGTTCACACACTATGCTTATCGGCACCATAACCGATATGGAGGTATTATCACAGGAGCCTTCGGCTACATACGCATATTACTTTGAAAACATCAAGCCCAAGCCTGAAGCTGTAGGCAAGACTCCTGCCGGAGAAACTATATGGCGCTGCAGAATATGCGGATATGAATATGTGGGAGAAGAGCTTCCCGAAGACTTTATTTGTCCTATTTGCAAACATCCCGCAGAAGATTTTGAAAAGGTGGTCAGGTAGAAAGTGAAATCAGAGAGAGAAAAGAGTAATTACGATACCTTTCCTTTTGACAAGATAAAACTGATTATATGGGATCTTGACGAGACTTTTTGGAGGGGAACTCTAAGCGAGGGAACCGTAGAGGTCTCTGAGAATAGAGTTGCTTTACTTAAAAATCTTGTAAATCATGGGATTATAAACAGCATATCTTCAAAAAATGATGAAGAGCCTGCACTTTTGGAAATAAGAAAGTGTGGGCTTGAAGATGTGTTTGTTTTTAATAACATTAACTGGGACGACAAGGGACCACAGATTTCGGAAAAGCTTAGCCTTATGGGGTTGCGCGCCGAAAACACATTGTTTATAGACGACAACCCGCACAATTTAGAGGAAGCAAAATACTTTTCGGAAGGCCTTATGACTGCGACACCGGACATTATTCCTTCTTTAGAGGAATATTTATTCAGTATTCCACAAGATGACAACGGTTATAAAAGGCTGGAAAACTACAAATTGCTTGAGAGAAAATCAAACGCGGAAAAGATCAGCACTTCCAAGGATGAATTTTTAAAAAACAGTGATATAAGGGTGACCATCAATAACAATTGTCTTGAAGAGATTGACCGTATAACTGAAATGGTTAAGAGAACCAACCAGCTAAACTATACAAAGAACAGAGACGATATAAAGCTTATAGAAAAGCTTATTACAAATGATTGGAATGAAAGTGCTTATGTAAAAGTCAGAGATAAATTCGGAGATTATGGAATAGTCGGATTTTACTGCTACAACACGAGAGAAAAGAGTATGGAACATTTCCTCTTTTCATGTCGTATTCTTGGAATGGGTGTAGAACAGTATGTATACAATAAGCTGGGATGCCCTAAATTTGAGATATCAGGCCTGGTGGCATCAGAGCTGTCGGACCATAGGGACATTACTTGGATAACAGAAGATACAGATGGGGAAATAAAAACCGATAGACTGATAAACAACAGGGTCAGGGTCTTACTGAAGGGACCCTGCGACCTAAGTGCGATAGAGCCGTATCTTTCCGGCGGAAATATAACAACGGAATTCAATTATATTAATGATAAGGGATTTGTAACTACAGGTCAAAATCATTCGATGCACATATATGAGAGTGCAACGTTGAATCCTTCCGAAATAGAGGATATAGTGCGAGAAGTTCCGTTTATAACCAAAGGTGATTTCGAAACCAAACTGTTTGAAAACGAATATCATGTAATATGCTTCAGCTTATTACAGGACCTGGCAGCAGGGTTATATAAAAATAAAGAGTCAGAAAAATATATTGAGTTTAGTTCTAGGAATTATTCACTTACCAATCCCGGTATGACAGGGAGATTTATCAGAAAAGAAGTACAGGGACACGGTTTTGATTTCACAGAGGATATTATAAGAGATTTTTCCAAAAAATGGGATTTTGTCGGGACCACTCCGATTGAGTTATTACTTAGAAATTTGGACTATATGTATGATCACGTACCGGGCAATCCTATTTTTATTTTACTGCTTGGAAGCGAAATCGAATGCGAAAAGGACAACGAGGAATTTGCCGGGCTGGTAGATGTGTACAGAGAAATTAATCCTATCATGGAGGAGTTTGCTTTAGATCATGACAGGATGAGAATAATAAATCCAACTGAGTTTATACACTCTCAGGATGATTTTGAAGATTGTATCAATCACTACAACAGAAATGTTTATTATGAAATTGCCGGGAAGATATGTGAGTATATTAATGAGGCGGTCAGAATGTTGAAACAAAAAAATCAATGATAAAACATAGGATATTTAAGGAGAGAAAAGTGACCATTCTGGTTTTGGCGAATAATGAAAAAGAGGATGCGATTGCTGCTATTGAGAGCATTAGAAATTATGAAACCGATTTGGAGTTGAATGTAATTTTGGTAGATAACGCTTCAACTGACGGCTTGGGAGAATGGGCACAGGGGCAGGAAGATATTTCATATGCCTATATGGAAAATGGATTAGAGCCTTGGGGAAGTGTCTTGAACCAGGTAATTGAAGGCTTTGAATTAACTGGTGATGTACTCATTATGCAGAGTAGGTTCATTCTTTTGCCCGGATGCCTGGAGCGAATGTTGGATGGTTTTGGTTGTGGTGAAAATGTCGCAGTTGTCGGACCTGTAACCGTCTGGGCTGAAGAATATCAACAGCAAACCAGCGAAAAGGTACAAACCATAGAAGAAGCAATCTCCTATATGACCATACATTCCAATGATAGACCTGAGATTGTACTTGGAATTGAAAGTGGTGTATTCTTGATCAGAACGGAATTATTAAAGCAAGCTGAAATAAGGTTTAATGATAATATCGTTTCACTTTATGTATTGGTTAAGGATTTAGCGATTCAGCTTATTTTTAAGAACCTAAAAACTGTAGTCAGAAGAGATAGTCTGTTGTATGAGAAGCAGGTGAAGTTTTCCGAAAATGTCAGAACACTTCAGTATATAGAGAAAGATAACTCTATATTGGAAGGAATATGGGGAACACATTATTTTAATATGACGGCTAATCCGCATATTCTAAATGAGATAAACTCGGACGGCAAAAAAGATGTAAGGGTTATAGAAATAGGGTGTGATTGCGGAGCAACACTACTTGGCATAAAGAATAAGATCCCTGATGCAAAAATATACGGATGTGATATATCCGAGCTTGCCGTTAAGATTGCAAGTCGTATTACCGATGGCGCATTTGTGTCAAATATAGAAGAAGAAAACATTCCGGTAGAACCGCATAGTTTTGACTACGTAATCTTTGGAGATGTACTTGAGCATTTGCATAACCCAAAGCGAACCCTCGAGTACGTTAAAAGAATTCTTAAACCAGATGGAAAAGTAGTTGCAAGCATTCCTAATCTGATGAATATATCAGTTATGAAGCAACTGTTAAAAGGAGATTTTACTTACACAGAAACCGGACTGCTTGATAAAACACATATACATTTGTTTACATTTAATGAGATCATAAAGATTTTTACGGAAACAGGATATAGCATTGAAGGGGTATTGCCGTTAAAAGGAGACATATCAGACAGGGAAAGAAAACTCATTGATGGGCTTCTGGCGCTTGAACCATCGGCCGAAAGGCATATGTATGAGACTTTTCAGTATATAGTAATAGCAAGGCTATAATTAATTAAACTAAAAGGAGCTTAGCATATTGAGAGCTTTGTTTTATCGATACAACAGCATATGCGAACCTGATTATATAGAAGCTTTTAAAACCATAGGATTAGAGGTTTCAACGATAGAGATAGAAATGCTGGCAAAGAATCTGACTCTCGAAAAAAAAGTAGAGATATTAGGGGAGAAAGTATTAACTGAAAAGCCACTGTTTATTTTCAGTATAAATTATTTTCCGTTTATAGCTATGGTATGTGAAAAGCTAAAGTATTTATACGTATGCGTCAGCGTTGACTGTCCTGTGGTAGAGCTTTTTTCGACGACAATTAAAAGTCCGTACAACAGAGTGTTTTTGTTCGACCAAAGCCAATACGAGGATGTGAAGGATTATAATCCGGATTGCATATATCATTTGCCTTTGGGAGTAGATGTAAATAGAATCGATAATACAATAGGAAAACCTGATTTTGAATCAATAAACTATAAATATGATGTGTCTTTTGTGGGCTCGCTGTACAACGAAAAAGACTCTTATATGGATATTAGGAGCTGCCTTTCCAAAAGAACGCAGGGTTATTGCGATGGGCTAATAGAGGCTCAATTGTTATTTCACGGTCAGGAGCTTTTGGAAGACTGCGTTACGGAAGAGGTTATAGACGAACTAAAAAAATGTGATAAGAATTTTTATCCTGCAATGATGAATGTGGTCAATACAGACAGATTTGTAGCGGTCAATAATTATCTAAGCTATCACATAACGCATATTGACAGAGTACTTTTTTTGAATAGAATAGCAAAAATAGCAGATATACATTTTTTTACAAGAAGTGACACATTTTTGCTTAAAGGCGTCAATATTCATGGCGGTGTATCATCGTTAAAAGAAATGCCATTAGTTTTCAGGGAAAGCAAAATCAATATAAATCATACTATGAGAGCTATTAAGATAGGACTACCTCAAAGAATATGGGATGTACTTGGAAGTGGAGGTTTTTTGCTTAGTAATTATCAAAGTGAGTTACCGAAATATCTGGAAATCGGAAAGCATTTAGCAGCCTACGAAACTGCTGAAGAAGCTGAAGAACTTATTAGCTATTACCTGACACATGAAGATGAAAGACTGGAAATAGCCAATGCGGGATACTTGTTTGCAAAGGAGAACAATCAGGTTGTTAACAGAGTCAGTACAATGATTAAAACTGTGCTGGAAAGTATAGAAAACCGGGTATAGGGGACTATATATTATGGATGTCAAAAAATATAACGCATTAGTAGTTGTTACCCCACAAGATTTTGAAAGAACAGTATTTGGAAGAAAGAGACTGCTTGAAAATCTTCCTGCTAACAAAGTTTTTTTTGTTGGAAGCAAGGCACTTGGGGAACTGGTTGAAAAAGAGGGACTTGGGGACAAGGCAGGATTTATAAATGAGGATGACCTCATCTCGTTTGAAGAGGTTTATGCCATTGTAGAAGATATTGTGAAAGAAATCCTTGCGGGCAGAAAACTTCCGAGAGGTATTGTGGGATGGTACTATCAGCAATTCCTTAAAATGGAATATGCAAATAGATGCGAGGACGAATATTATTTTATGTGGGATGGTGATACTGTGCCGTGTAAAGGGTTCTCGATATTTGCAGATGACGGAGTAACTCCGTTTTTGGATGTTAAACAGGAATACCATGAAGAGTATTTTACTACACTTTCAAAAATACTGCCCGGCGCAAAAAAAGTCATAGCCCCCTCATTTATTTCAGAGCATATGCTCATGAAGACGGATTTAATGAAGAAACTTATAAAGACGATTGAAGGTAATCCTGAGCTTCCGGGGACAAAGTTCTATGAAAAGATTTTGAGATCAATACCGGCTTCAAAGATTCAAGATGCAGCTTTTTCAGAGTTTGAAACTTATGGAACCTTTGTGGCTATAACCAATCCCAATGCTTACAGACTTAGAGAATGGCATTCATTTAGACTGGGAGCCGAATTTTTCCATCCTGAACAAATGACGGATAGAGATTATAAGTGGCTGTCGGAGAGCTTTGATGCAATTTCTTTTGAAAAGAATCAAACTGTAAGAGAGGATCACGATAATCTATTCAATAATCCGAAGTATCAGGAAAAACTATCGGCAAGGCAGATGCTTCAAATTGCCCAGGAAGAATTCACCGATGGCTACAAAGAGGAGTGGAACGCTTTTTCGGGTGATGCGGATAAAGACAGAGAAAACGTTTTGGCTGCCTATGAGCCCGGACAAAATGAAGACTGGGAAGGTATGTTTGCTGCGCTTAAAAAGGGATTAAGCGATAATATAAATAATTATGAGCTGTATGTACTTTTGGGAGAGTACTATCTCTTAAAAGAAGATAATCCGGACAAGACCTTTCTTTGCTATGAGTATGCAGAGTTTATTTGTACAGATGCAAATGATAAAAAGCAAATAGGTCAGATGAAAGAAAATCTGATATCACAGTATGAGATAAATGTCAGACCGCTTTCATTTGTAATTGTTTCATGGAATAACAAGGATATAATGGAGGACTGCATAAGAAGCATACGAAGAACAGTTCCTGAATCCGGTAGAGAGATCGTGGTTGTGGATAATGCATCCACGGATGGAATCACATCATGGCTTGAAGGGCAGCTTGATATAAAACTCATAAAAAATACAGAGAATTTGGGATTTGGAGCCGGATCAAATATCGGACTAGAGAAAGCAAATCCGGAAAATGATATTATATTCCTCAACAATGACACAATTGTTACACCCGGTTCTATGTTTTGGATCAGGATGGCACTGTATGACAGAACGCTTAGTGATGAAGGAAAAGTTGTGGCAGGTTGCTGCACAAATTACGAGGGCAGCGGACAACCTCCGCTTAAAACTTTTGATACATTAAAGGAGTATTTGCTCTTTGCAAATGAAAACAATGTACTTATGGATGAGCCATACGAAGAGAGAGCATGGCTTTCCGGGTTTGCACTTGCATTTAGAAGATGCGTTATAGATAAAACCGGAGGATTTGATCCTATCTTTGGAATGGGATATTTTGAAGATAATGATTTATGTCAAAGGGCAAAAATCGAAGGTGCAAAACCGGTGATGTGTCGTAACTCTTATATATACCATTATGGGTCAAAGAGCTTTGGACTTCAGTATGAAAAAGCTCAAGAACTTGTGATGGAGAATCATAGGAAATTCGTTGCAAAGTGGGGCTTCGATCCATATTCAGAATAAATACGGAGGATATGCTTTATGCTAGAGCTACCGTTCTCGGTCCAAAGAGATATTCCTCTGGAAAACCGTAAATACCATGAAAAAGGAAGTACATCTGTAAAACAAAAGTATAGCTATGATGATAAATTCGCATATATTACAATGGCCAAATATATAGACAAGTGGTTGCATGTTCTTTTCCAACATATAGAGGAATGTTTTGATTCCGATGATGTTGAGGTTTCTTTGTTTTCAGATCACGGTCAGGGATATCTTATAGAAAACAGTGAAGCACATTTTTTAGCTTCAGAAAGATCGAATGTTCCCATGATGTTCAGAGGAGGATTGGCTGATGGAGTGGGATACTGCAAAGAAGCAGTGTCGGCCTTGGACTATGCATATATACTGAGAAAAATTTCCGGAATAAGTGATATAAAAGAGAAAACAGACGGAAATCTCCCTGAAGTATTTGGGGGAAAAAGTCGAGAATACGCTTATACAGAGAGCATACATCCAGGGGATCCTTACCAGGCGGCGGTATTTTCACCGGATGATTCAGTATCTTTTTATTTTTATTGTAATGAACCTGTTATGGATGACGGTAGATTTTATCTTAAAGACTATAATTATTGGATGGAGGATATGAGTGACAATAAGATACACGATAAGGAAAAAGAAGACTATTACTTATCGATAGTTTTAAACCATATTGCGCCCATTTTAATGTATGAATAACGTTGTAATAATTGCAGAGGCCGGGGTTAATCATAACGGCAGGCTTGATTTGGCTTTAAAATTGGTGGATGCCGCAGCGGAGGCCGGTGCCGATTATGTAAAATTTCAAACCTTTAAAAGCAATAAACTTACTGTAAAAGAGGCTCCTAAAGCAGAATATCAAAAGCAGACAACCGATTCGGCCGAGACTCAGCAGGATATGCTTAAAAGATTGGAATTGACAGACGAGATGCATAGGACAATCAAGAATCATTGCGATAAAAAGGGCATTAAATTTCTTTCAACGCCCTTTGATACAGACAGCCTTGAATATCTGGTAGAGCTCGGAGTCGACTGCATAAAGCTTTCATCCGGAGATATTACTAACTATGAACTCTTAAGAGCAGTAGGAAAAACCGGAAAAGATGTAATTCTTTCGACCGGAATGAGTACAATGGAGGATGTAGAAGACGCGTTCAAGGTGCTTAAACGCTTTGGCACGCAAAGAATCATATTATTGCACTGCAATACTCAGTATCCAACTCCTTTTTCTGATGTAAATCTGAGGGCGATGTTATCCTTAAAAGAAAAGTTTGGATGTGACGTCGGTTACTCTGATCATACACTGGGAACGGAGGTGCCGGTAGCTGCTGTTGCAATGGGCGCGAGCGTTATAGAAAAGCATTTTACGCTTGATAAAACAATGGATGGGCCGGACCATAAGGCCAGTCTTGAACCCGGTGAACTAAAAAGTATGGTCAGTCAGATAAGAAACATAGAGATGGCTCTCGGAACGGGAGATAAGACACCTTCGGATTCCGAAAAGGGAAATATGAAAGTTGCGAGGAAAAGTATCGTTGCTAAGTGCGATATATCAGAAGGAGAGTGTTTTACAGAAGAGAACATAACCGCCAAGCGTCCCGGAAGCGGAATATCTCCTATGAAATGGGACAATTTAATCGGAAAGAGTGCTAAAAAAAGTTATAAAGAGGACGATATAATAGATATATCGGAGTTGTAATATGTATAAGGTATGTGTGGTGACTGCAACCAGAGCAGAATATGGGCTTTTAAGGCCAATTATTACCAAGCTTGATAATTCGAAAGATATCAGGCTTATGCTTGTTGTTACCGGAACACATTTATCAAATAAATATGGATATACAATAGATGAGATTGAAAGAGATAAGTTCGATATAGATGCAAAGATAGATATCGGAATAGACGATGGATTGAGCGTTAGCGATATTATGGCAAAGGCCCTTTCGGAGTTTGGAAAGTATTTTGGCAGTACTAATCCGGATATGGTAGTTATATTGGGCGACAGGTATGAAATGTTAAGTGTGGCAGCAGCTGCTACAGTTAGCAATATTCCGATTGCACATATACATGGGGGAGAAATAACCGAAGGAGCTATAGATGATGCCATAAGGCATTCCATAACAAAAATGAGTTTCCTTCACTTTACGGCAACTGAGAGATACAGACGAAGAATTATTCAAATGGGAGAAAATCCTGAAAGAGTTTTCAACGTGGGGGCTCCGGGTGTTGAAAATATAAAGAACTTAACGCCACTGCCTACCGATGAACTGGAAAAGTCTCTTGGAATCAGAATTGCTGACCACAAAAGCATAGCTGTTCTGACATATCATCCGGAGACTATATCTGATTTTAAAGCGGAAGACCAGATAGAAGAGATAATGCATTTTATGGATATGCATAATGAGATAATGTTTATTGTTACAGGCGCCAATTCCGATAAAGACGGTGAAAAGATTAATGGAATGCTGGCAGAATACTGTAACAAACACATAGATCATTGCAGGTTCTTCATGTCTCTCGGACAGGTCAGATATTTAAGCCTTCTGAGGCATTCAAATTTTGTGGTCGGAAATTCATCGAGCGGAATTATAGAAGTGCCGAGTTTTGGGATTCCCACAATAAACATTGGTGATAGACAAAAGGGGAGAGACAGAGCAAACTCAATAATTGAGAGCGAATGCAAATTTGAAGAAATAGAAAAAGCATATAATAAAGCAAAAGAAATAAAAGGCATTAAAATCGTCAATCCTTACGAAGGAAATAACACGTCTCAAACTATCGTTAATACAATTGAGAGCTTTTTAAGTAAAGGAATTGATTTGAGGAAAAGCTTTTATAATATTGATTAAAATGATAAGCAGGAGATTGAAATATGAAGAAAATACTGGTAACCGGATCGGATGGATTCATAGGAAGCCATCTGACGGAAGAACTTGTTAAAAAAGGATATGAAGTAAGAGCATTTGTGTTTTACAATTCGTTTAATACCTGGGGATGGCTTGATACTTTGCCAAAGGAAATAATGGACCATGTCGAGATTTTCCAGGGCGATGTCAGAGACCCAAACGGAGTCAGAGAGGCTATGAAGGGGTGTGATGCGGTCTTTCATTTAGCTGCGCTTATTGCTATCCCTTTTAGCTACCACTCACCTGATGCATATGTGGATACAAATATTAAAGGTACATTAAACGTACTTCAGGCCGGAAGGGATTTGGGCACAGAAAGGACTCTTGTTACTTCTACCTCGGAGGTATATGGAACCGCAAAATATGTACCTATAGATGAAAACCATCCTTTTCAGGGACAGTCACCATATTCTGCTACAAAAATTGGCGCGGATAGGATAGCGGAGAGCTTTTATCGAAGCTTTGAACTTCCGGTGACCATCGTCAGGCCATTTAATACTTTTGGACCGAGGCAGTCGGCGAGAGCCGTAATCCCCACGATAATAACTCAGCTCCTTGCTGGAAAAGAAGAGATTAGATTGGGTTCTCTGACTCCTACCAGAGATTTTAACTACGTAAAAGATACCGCAAACGGTTTTATCTCCATATATGAATCGGATAAAACCATCGGTGAGGAGATAAATATAGCTACTCAAAAGGAAATTTCCATCGGAGAGCTTGCTCAGGAACTTATAAGGCAGATCAATCCGAGTGCAAAGATAATCTGCGATGAGGACAGACTTCGCCCGGTTAAAAGCGAAGTAAACAGGCTCCTCGGTTCGAATGAAAAAATAAAAAGACTTACCTCATGGCAGCAGCGGTATACATTCGAGCAAGGGCTTTCCGAAACAATAGAATTTTTAAGAAACAATATGGATAAATACAAGGTGGATATTTACAATGTCTGATTTTATTCCATTGTCAGTCCCCAATTTAAAGGGACGAGAACTTGAATATGTGACTCATGCCGTAGAGACTGAGTGGGTTTCTACAGGTGGTCCTTACGTAAATGATTTTGAAAATAAAATCGCCGAATATGTACATGCACCTGCTGCGGTTTCATGCCAGAACGGAACATCCGGACTTCATCTGTCTATGCTGGCTGTGGGAGTAAAGGCGGGAGATTTGGTAATAGTTCCGACGCTTACATTTATAGCTGCGGTTAATCCGGTGACATATATCGGCGCAGAGCCTGTTTTTTTGGACTGCGATGATTCTCTGTGCATGGACCCGGAAAAGCTTAAGGTCTTTTGCGAGGAAGAATGTGAACTGAAGGATGCAGCAGATTTGGCAAATGGCTCGAGTAGTAACCAAAAGGTCCTCATTCACAAGGCAAGCGGAAAAACCGTAAAAGCTGTGGTTGTAGTCCATATATTTGGCAACATGGCTGATATGGAAAAAATAATGCCTATAGCCGATAAATACGGACTAAGGGTTATAGAGGATGCCACCGAAGCTATAGGAACTTATTATACGGATGGTATATACAAAGGTAAGTATGCCGGAACCATCGGTGATATCGGAGTATATTCATTTAACGGAAACAAGATCATTACCACCGGCGGTGGCGGAATGGTGGTTTCTGAGGATAAAGAGTATCTTGATCATATAAAGCATTTATCTACTCAGGCAAAGTCGGATGAGCTTTATTATGAGCATGATGAGATAGGTTTTAACTATCGTATGACTAATCTGCAGGCTGCGTTAGGACTTGCCCAGCTTGAACAGCTTGAGGCTTTCATAAAGGTAAAAAATGATAACAAAGCTCTTTATAAAAAATTACTGGCCGGATTTGGCGGAGAGCTTTTGGAAAACAGAGATAATATTCGAAGCAACTGTTGGTTCTATGCATATATGTGCAAGGACTCGGATGAAAGAGACCGGCTCATTTCCCATTTAAAGGAACATAATATCCAGTCCAGACCAATATGGGGGCTTATCAGTGAACAGAAGCCTTACAAGGGTGCAATATCGTATAAAATAGAAAAAGCAAAGTATTACAGGGACAGGGTTGTAAATATTCCCTGCAGCACAAACCTAAGCGAGAATGAAGTAGAGAAAGTATGCGAGGCGTTAAAAGCATTTAAGGGATAAACGATAAGAGGTATGGCGATGGATGTCGGTAAGTTTTTAATAAATGAAGAGTGTCCGATAATAGAAGCTATGGCACAGATGGATAAAACCGCAAAAAAGGTTTTATTTGTTGCCGAGGACGGAGTATTAAAGGCTGCACTAACGGATGGTGATATCCGCAGATGGATTTTAAAAAACGGAGATTTGAAAGCTCCTGTCAAAAATGCTGCAAATTATAATCCTTTAAGTTTACCTCTTGATAGAAAAAATGAAGCGTTGACACTTATGCTTCAAAGACTTATAAGTGCTGTACCTTTAATTGATGATAAGGGGAAAATAGTAAATGTACTTTTGTGGGAAGATATTGAGGGAGGAAAGTCGCCAGAGGAAGAGGAGGAAGCTCTGGATTTGCCGGTTGTAATGATGGCCGGCGGACTTGGAACCAGGCTCTATCCTTATACAAATATTTTACCCAAGCCACTTATACCGGTTGGGGAAATCCCTATCGCAGAGCATATAATTAACCAGTTTAGAAAGCTGGGATGCCACAATTTCCATCTGATAGTCAACTATAAGAAGAATATGATCAAGGCGTATTTTAATGAGATAGAAAAGGACTATTCCGTTTCATATGCCGATGAAGACATACCGCTGGGAACCGGCGGAGGGCTCAGTCTTTTAAAAGGAAAAATAAACGAGACTTTTGTTCTTACAAACTGCGATATTCTAATAAGAGAAGATTTCAGAAAAATATATAAGCTTCACAAGGATGAAGGGAACGTAATCACAATGGTATGTTCCGCAAAGGATTTCAAAATCCCTTACGGTATAGTTGAGATAGATTCGAACGGAAGCATATGCAATTTAAAGGAAAAGCCCTCGCTTTCGTTTTTGACGAACACCGGTTGCTACATAGTAGAGCCTGAAGTTATAGATTCCCTAAAGCCCGGAGAAAAAATTGGGTTCCCAGATGTAATAAATAAGTACAGACTTGCGGGAAAAAAAGTAGGTATTTACCCTGTCAGTGAAGAAGCATGGCTTGATATGGGACAGATGGATGAACTCGAAAGAATGAGAGTCAGATTAGAGCAGGATGATAAAAAATGACAGATGCGATACTTATAGGCGGTGGCGGACATGCCAAAAGCGTGGCGGATGCCGTAAAACGTGGCGGACAATATAATATAGTGGGTATCGTCACAAAAGAAGAGGAAAACTTAAACGGTTATCCATGGCTTGGAAATGATGATAGGCTTGGAGCAATCTTCGATTCCGGAATAAAAACAGCGATATTCGCAATAGGATACCTGGGTAAGGGCAATATCAGAGAGAAGGTATTCAATAGTCTAATAAATATCGGTTTTGATGTGCCGGCTATAATAGATCCATCTGCTGTCTTGGCGGAAGGAACTGTGCTTGGAAAAGGGACCTTTGTCGGTAAGGGAGCAATAATTAATGCAGGATCCGTTGTAAATGAGGTTTCAATCATAAACACCGGAGCTGTTATAGACCATGAGTGCAATATAGGTGCATATACACATATCGCTGTGGGCGCAAAGCTTTGCGGAGCGGTTAAAATAGGAGCGCGCTCAATGGTGGGGGCCGGGGCTACCGTTATCCAATGCAAAAATATAGGAAATGATGTTTTGATAGGAGCCGGAGCCGTAGTCATATCCGATATAAAGGATAAAATGGTCGCGGTAGGAGTTCCTGCTGTGGCAATAAAGGAAAATGTATGAGTTGTTTGGCGATAATTCCCGCCAGAAGCGGGTCTAAAGGATTACCGGATAAAAATATAAAGGTTTTGGGTGATAAACCTCTTATCGGTTGGACAATAGATGCCTCAAAAGAAAGCGGATGTTTTGACGAAATAATGGTATCTACCGACTCTGAGGAGTATGGTCGCATTGCAAGAAACTTGGGCGCAAATGTTCCGTTTTTAAGAAGTGCCGAGACATCATGCGATACAGCAAGCTCATGGGACATGGTCAGAGAGGTCCTAAAGTGTTATGATAATATAGGAAAAAGGTTTGATGGGTTTTGCCTCCTTCAACCTACTTCACCGTTTAGAAACGCTGAGGATATTAAGGGGGCCTTTTCATTGATGAAAGAAAAGCAGGCAAAGGCAGTTGTCTCTGTATGCGAGTGTGAACATTCACCTTTATGGTCCGGGAACTTACCGGACAGTCTCAGTATGGATGGATTTATTACTAAAACGGCGATGGAACAACGCCAAAAACAGTCCAAGTTTTTTAGATTAAACGGTGCGATTTATCTTATGGATACCGATGGATTTTTAAAAGGTAGAGAACTGTATGGCGCAGGTACATTTGCATACATAATGAAAAACGAGAACAGTGTTGATATTGACAGTGCACTGGATTTCGAATATGCGGCATTTATAGCAAGCAGGAAGAACTGATAGTAAGCATAAAAAAGTTGAATCGACCGGTCTAATTACATTTTCCGATAAATATGATACAATTTTTATAAAATAATAAAAAAAGACTTATTTTTTTCAAAAATATGCCGATATGTAAGTTAGAAGTGGCACTATGTGACCAATTAATGTAACACTATTAATATACAAGCACGGAAAGCAACTCTTAAACAGCACACGGAGGTGGTAAAAATGGCACTTGAAGCAGTAAACAATGCAATGAGCGTACAGGCAACGAGCTACGTAGCTCCGCCTAAGCCCCAAGTTGCCCCTGTAGAGTCTGCTGAATACACACCGGAAAATATTGATGCATCCGCAATGGTTGATCAAACCACGCAGATAGTGGAAAACATCGGTAGCAAGAGCGAATCTAATAACGGCTCAAATCAGCAGGATTCTTCCAAACAGGCAACTACAAACAATGAACAGCTTAAGAAAGCTCTGGAACAGTTCAACAAGAGCAGAGGTAATTCTGAAGCTGTTTACGGTATTCATGAGGGTACCAACAGAGTAACTATTAAAATTGTAAACAAGGATACTCATGAGGTAATCAAGGAATTACCTCCCGAGAAAACTTTGGATATGATAGCCAGAGTATGGGAGATGGCAGGTATCCTTGTCGATGAGAAACGATAAGGAGGTGACGATATGGGACAACTTAGAATGTCCGGCCTTATTTCAGGCCTTGATACCGAATCAATTATATCGTCTCTTGTTTCTGTTAGAAAGATTAAGGTAACCAAGCAAAAGGGAAATCAGACTAAACTCTCTTGGCAACAGGAAATTTGGAAGGATTTGAATAAGGACTTAAAAAGCCTGATGTCAACAGCTTCCAACATGAGATACTCAACAGCATATGCCAAAAGAACAACTAAAGCATCCGATTCCGATAAGGTAAGCGTAATCGCCAGTGACGGAGCCCCTACAAGTGTTCAATCTTTGCAGATAACAAGCCTTGCCAAGACCGCATATATGACAGGCGGAAAGATTGGAGGAGATGACAGTGGCATTACGGCTCTCAGTACCATGGAGGATCTGGGATATACCGGTGCGGATACATCTTTTAACATAACTGATAAAAACGGAAATGTTACAAAGACCATAAACATTACATCGGAAACAACCATTTCAGATGTACTTACAGGCATTAAAGCAGCTGGATTGAATGCATCATTTGATGCCGGAAACGGAAGATTCTTTATCAGCGCAACCGAGTCCGGAAAAGACAGCGATTTTAATATAGTTTCATCGGGAGAAAGTAATTCGGCCTCAGCACTTAGTGCTTTGGGACTTTCCTACTCTCACGATATCAACGATGAAAACTATAATTCAGAGACGGATGTTGCATCAAAGATTAACGGATCTAATTCAAGTATTGTTTTAAACGGAGCTACATTTACAAGCAGCAACAATACATTTTCCATTAACGGTTTAACGATTACCGCCAATGGCATCACAGAGGGAGACGAAGAGATTACTCTTACCACGGAAAATGATACCAGCGGAATCTATGATTCGATAAAGAGCTTCCTTAAGACATACAATACAATAATCAACAAGCTCGACAAGGCATATAATGCAGACAGGGCAAAGGGATATGAACCTCTTACCGACGAAGAAAAAGAGGCTATGTCGGAAAGCGAAGTTGAAAAGTATGAGCAAAAGATTAAAGACTCATTACTTCGCCGCGATAACACTGTTAGCAGCATTATGAGCGGGCTTACGGGTGTGATGTCCAATGTTTATGAGATTGATGGCAAAAAAATGTCACTGTCGAATTTTGGAATTAATACACTAAGTTACTTCACAGCCGCTGAAAGTGAAAGAAATGCATATCATATAGACGGTGATCCGGATGACGAGAATTCTTCTGGAAATGAAGACAAATTAAAGTCAATCATCGCCAGCGATCCCGATACATTGGTTTCATTTTTTACAAGTCTGTCACAAGCATTATATTCCAAGATGGATGGATTGTCTTCGTCAGTCGCAAATCAGAGATCATACGGAAGCTTCTATGCCGATAAGTCTATGAAGAAAGAGTATTCTGATTATACTTCGAAGATTAATGAGCTGGAAGAAAAGGTAAATGCTTACGAGGATAAGCTATACAAGCAGTACGCTGCAATGGAAAAGGCATTAGCCAAGTTGCAGTCTAATACTTCTGCATTGTCCGGACTTATGGGTGGTTCATGATTATTAAAATATAGGTTGGAAAGCATAGTTTACCTATGCTTTCCAATATATTAGGAGGGTGAATATGCCATTACCTCAAGCATACGCACAATATAAAAACAGTAAGGTGCTGACCGCATCTCCTGCCGAGCTCACTTTGATGCTTTATGAAGGAGCAATCAAGTTTTGCAACATAGCTGTGGATGCAATTCATGGAGAGAATATTCAAAAAGCACATGAGAATATAATGAAGGCTCAAAAAATCATTGATTATTTGAGACAGACTTTAGATATGAAATATCCCGTAGCGCAGGATTTTGAGAATATATACGTATATTTATCTCAAAGGCTTGTTGAGGCAAATTTGCATAAAGATTCTGAAATATTGGAAGAGATACTTACCCACCTTCGCTCAGTGAGAGATAACTGGAAAGAAGTAATGAGAAAGAACGGTGTAAGCAGTACAATGATTTAAAAATATCGGAGATATATATGGACAATAATTATATTGATATTCTCGAGAATTCACTGGCTGAAAAGATAAAGGTACTGGATGAGATTATGGCACTTTCCCAAAAGCAGGGGGATGCATTGTCAAAGCCGGATTTTAAAATAGAAGATTTTGATATCTTTATAGAAGAAAAAGGAAAACTCATAGAGAAGCTCGAGAAGCTGGATGCCGGTTTTGAAACATTGTACTCGAGGGTTTCGGAAGAGATTAAAGGTAACAGGGAAAAGTATGCTGCAAAAATAAAAAACATGCAGAATATGATTAATCAGATAACAGAAAAAAGCAGCGCTATACAGGTTTTAGAAAAGAGGAATCAAAATGTTGTTAATATTTATCTGAGAAAAAAGAAGGCAGAAATTAAAGAGGGACGAGTTAATTCAAAGGTTGCAATGAACTATTACAACGCTCAGAGAAATACCGGATTAGACGATTCTCTTTATATGGACAGTAAAAATTAAAATAATTTTTATTTGCCTATAAAGTTTATATATTATCGACCGATAATATATTCACAGAGGAAAAAATTCAATATAGTAAAAAATAGACAAAAAAATTATTAAAAAAAATATATATTACTACTTTACTTTTTGAATATTTTGCCGATATACTTATTGTAAACAAAGCTAAGAGCTTTGCAACAGAAGTTATTTACCCTACTTCGTACGGGAAAGGTAAAAACTTCATAAACAAGTCACACGATTCGCAAGGATGCGAACGTTCATTTCAAGGAGGAAAAAATTATGGTAGTACAGCACAATTTAACAGCAATGAACTCAAACAGAATGCTTGGTTTAACCACCAACTCACTCTCAAAGTCAACTGAGAAGCTCTCATCCGGTTACAAGATTAACCGTGCAGCAGATGATGCAGCAGGACTTGCAATTTCCGAGAAGATGAGACGCCAGGTTCGTGGTCTTACACAGGCATCCGCAAACGCTCAGGATGGTATTTCAGCAGTACAGACTGCAGAAGGTGCACTCAATGAAGTACATGATATGCTTCAGAGAATGAATGAACTTGCTACTCAGTCCGCTACCGGAACCAATACCACAAAGGACCGTGAGTATATTAACGCTGAGGTTCAGGCTCTTGTTTCAGAAATTGATCGTGTAGCATCAACTACAACCTTCAACGAGCAGAATCTTCTCGACGGTACCTTCACTGCAAAGAACCTTCAGGTTGGTGCAGAGTCCGGTCAGTATATCAAAATCAGCATTAAGGGTATGAAGTCTAAAAGTATTGGTCTTAGCGGAGTTGCGGTATCAAGTGTATCATCGGCCAGCAAGGCTATTGCAACTATCAAGACTGCTCTTGCTTCTGTAAGTAAGCAGAGATCTGACCTTGGTGCAGTTCAGAACAGACTTGAGCACACCATCAACAACCTTGATAACGTTGTTGAGAATACCACCGCAGCAGAGAGCCAGATTCGTGATACCGATATGGCTACTGAGATGGTTAAGTATTCAAATGCAAACATTCTTGCACAGGCAGGACAGTCAATGCTTGCACAGTCAAATCAGTCCAATCAGGGTGTTCTTTCACTCCTCGGATAATTTGGCATCTTAACCGTATAAAAGTTAAACTGTAAAGTTAAAACCGTACGCAGAAATAAGCGGAAGCCCATGGCTTCCGCTTTTCTGTTGCTATAACTTCGTCCGGAGCGAGCATTGGGAAGACAATTTTCAAAAACAGTAACCATTGGAAAACAAAAAAATTAAAAAAAATTAAAATAGGGGTAAAGTTTTGAATATGCTTTCCGATATAAAGAATGTAACCGAGAAAAAACAGTGAACGGAATCGCTGAAAATATATAAAACAAAGATAATGGAAGGTGACATGGAAGTCCCCATTCAGGGAGGAAAATAATATGGTAGTAAAACACAATTTAACAGCTTTTAACTCAAACAGAATGCTTGGACTTACAACTAATTCGTTAGCTAAGTCAACTGAGAAATTATCATCCGGATATAAGATTAACCGTGCAGCAGATGATGCAGCAGGACTTGCAATTTCCGAGAAAATGAGACGTCAGGTTCGTGGCCTTGCTCAGGCATCTGTAAATGCACAGGATGGAATCTCTTGTGTACAGACTGCAGAAGGTGCACTCAATGAAGTACATGATATGCTTCAGAGAATGAATGAACTTGCTACCCAGTCTGCTAACGGAACCAACACAACAAAGGATCGTGAGTATATTAACTCTGAGGTTCAGGCTCTTGTTTCAGAAATTGATCGTGTAGCATCAACTACAACCTTCAACGAGCAGAACCTTCTCGACGGTACCTTCACTGCAAAGAACCTTCAGGTTGGCGCAGAGTCCGGTCAGTATATCTCAATCAGCATTAAGGCTATGAAGTCTAAAAGTATTGGTCTTAGCGGAGTTGCGGTATCAAGTGTATCATCGGCCAGCAAGGCTATTGCAACTATCAAGACTGCTCTTGCTTCTGTAAGCAAGCAGAGATCTGACCTTGGTGCAGTTCAGAACAGACTTGAGCATACCATCAACAACCTCGACAACGTTGTTGAGAACACCACCGCAGCAGAGAGCCAGATTCGTGATACCGATATGGCTACAGAGATGGTTAAGTATTCCAACTCCAATATTCTTGCACAGGCAGGACAGTCAATGCTTGCACAGGCTAATCAGTCAAATCAGGGTGTTCTTTCACTCCTTCAGTAATAGCTTGATTATTCAGATTATGATAGATTAAAATATAAGAGGAAGTCGTAAGGCTTCCTCTTAAATCGTTATAAGGGGATATTTATGGATGAGAGCGTAGAGAAAGTATATAAATATAGCAATATTATTTCTATTTGTCGTGAAGAAATAGAGTATTTGTACGCCAGAAATGAGTGGAAGATAAAAAAGAATTGGGCCGACCACATGGATGTATTAAAAGAAATTTATTATGAGTGGTCAAAAACAGATAGCGAAAATGCTGAAAAATATCTAACTGATCTTAGGAAAGTAAGAGAATCCATTGATGATGCACCGGTGTGTGCGGATATAATAAACTATGAATTAATTCCTAAAATCTATTCATTTATCTCTTTATTAGATTTACCAATTATATGTTTTGGAGAATATTCCATAGCAAAAAGTAAATCCGGGTTTTATTCTTTATGTTATAAGGGAAAGCCGGAATATAGTATGGACAACCCCTTGCTTGAAGCAAAAGTATGCGTGGATAGTTATTATATAGTCACAAAACAGAGTTGCTATATTATGGGGGTTGAACTTGGATATTTTGCATACTCGGTATACCGAAAGTATTATGGCTCCATTGATATTTATATTTTTGATGTTTCAGACGAAAATATCAAAAGCGCATATGAATATGGAGTCCTTGATTGGATAGAACCGGATAAACTACATATTGTTGTAGATTCAGATGTTAGTAGTTTGTTTTCAAAGTTCATTACCTATGAAGAGGATTCGGAAGATACGCTGTATTATGTTTCTCCTCATTTTTTGAAGTTGGTTGATGGGGACACGGCATCTATGATTTTTGGATTAAATACGAATTTTGACTTGTTAAGAAATTTCAGAGAATTATATTTGATAAATTTCCTTAAGAATAAAAAAAGCGCATATAAAACTTTTAAAGAATTTAACGAAAACATTAAAAGATTTGAAGATTTTGTTGTTGTAGGTGGAGGGCCTTCTGTAAATGATTACATAGATTATTTACAGAGTATTAAAGGACGCAGTTGTATTATAGCTGTAAGTACAATTCTAAAGAAACTTGTAAGAAACGGCATAGTCCCTGATCTGGCTGTTATAATAGATCCTACCGAAGGAACTTACAGGCACATTGATAGTTTGCTCGATGAAACTAAGGATATACCACTGCTATACGAAAGTCAGGCGTATTGGAGATTTATACGCGATTATAAAGGTGAAAAAATCAGAATTCTGGGTAGCGATTCAGACCATGTGAAAAAAGAGGTTGAAACAACAGGGGAGGATAACTGGAGTACCGGCCCCAGCGTAACGTGTTTAGCCATAGAGGCTGCTGTAAAAATGGGAGCCAAAAAGATAGAACTTATAGGCTGCGATTTGGCTTATCCTCAAAACAAGGCGTATGCAGATTCGGATAAAGCTGATGCCATTTCAACCGAGGATGTGCTTTCGGTTGATGGAGGAATGGTCCCTTCGTCAGATACGTTTATCAGTTTTCGAAATGCTATAGAAAAACAAATAGAGCGATTTTATAATGTTCGTTTTTATAACCTTTCCAAACATGGAGCGTATATTAAGGGATGCTATGAAGGAAGATGGTGGGAAGACAATAACCACTATTCCGAGTATCTTAGTAAGATGAGTCAGGATACATTGCTTGACCTTGATGAAAAGTATTTTCTTCTCTGGCAGGTTGTGTACAAATATATAAGCAGAGGGGACGAAGATGAAGATTTTTGGCCGTTAGTTTCAGAAAATTTCAATATAATCAGAAATGAGTTTGAGAAAAATCTGATTCCCCCCTCGGAGATAATAACGAAATCAAACTTTATAGTACTGTTGACATCTCAGTTTTCTTTGTTTGATGAAGGGATATCGCAACAGATTTTGCAGGATGCCCGTGTACTTACAAAAGACAAAGGTAAAAACGTTCTGATAGTAAATACATCTGAGTATATGGGTGGAAAATCTTTGTCTGTTATTGATTGTTATAGAAATCAATATAATGTGGAACTTGAAGATAAAGAATATGTTTTTTATATGGGAGATAGATACGCTTATTATCAGTTACCGGAAAATATGCCTAATATTGAATATGCTAATAGTTTAATTCAGTACTTCTCTGATAAAGCACCCGAACTTGTAATAAACTATGATGAACTAAGCCTTATGGCAGAAGCATTTAGAAGGATAGGCAATGTAGAGCACAGATAGGAGGCTACAATGGCCGAGGATTTTATAGAAGAAATATATAAGTCTGCAGATTTGATTTGCGCGTTAAGACAATGCGGAGAGTATATCAAAGTTAGAGATTATACTGAGTTTTCCAAGTTGTGGAGAACAACGGCAAATGTTTTGACAGAAATAATAAATTCCTATATTGAGACAAATCGTGAAAAAGCAATGGAGATGTATAAAAAATCTCAGGCTTTTACCGGTGCTACAGATAACATATACACCGCCGGAGATGTGTTGGATAACGAACTTATTCCCGAAATTTATGAATATAATAAGCAGTTCTGCGGTATAGATGTTACTGAGGGGAAATGGCGAATTCACAGTTCAAGGAGTGGATTTTTAACAATATATAATACGGAAACAGAGAGATACCTACACTCTATAGATAATCCGCTATGGGATGAGATTGTAAGGGCAAGATATTATTACAGGGGTGTTTATGACAAAGCGTATATTTTGGGCCTTGGTTTGGGATACTTTCCTTATGCACTATGGAAAGAGTCTAAGGGCTCTGCGGAGATATATGTTTATGAAAATAATAAGGAACTTGTTGATTATGCAAGACTCTATGGCGTCCTTGATCGTATTCCCGACGATAAGTTGCATATTATTGTAAATGAGAATGTTGACGAACTTGTTATCTCATTTTTAGAGCAAAGAAAAAATGATGAAACAGAAGAATTTGTATATGTCAGTGATGGATTTGTTAATGAACTGACAGACAACACCGTGCAAATAGTAAGTACCTTAAAAAGTGAAGCGGAAACTGAGTGTAATTTTGAAAAGCCATATGAAATCAATTACTATAGAAACAAAAGAAAGTTTACCGGTTACTTTTCGGAATTAGAACCACAGGCAGGAAAGGATGAGTACATTATCGTAGCTGCCGGTCCTTCGCTGGACGATAAAATAGAGTATCTTAAAGATAATATCGGAAAGAAGGTTATCATCGCGGTTAATACCGTGTTAAGAAGGCTGTTAAAGGAAGGAATAAAGCCTAACTTTGTATGTGTTTTGGATCCTACTGACGGAATATATGCTCATATAAAAGGAATCGGAGAAGATACAAGAGATATTCCGCTTATAGCGGAGAGCACAACCTATTGGGGATATATAGATGCATATAGGGGACCTATATACAAGGTGCTCGGAAGCGGATACGGACCGGTTCGGGATGAAGCTGCGGTAAGGCCTGATGATGTATTTTATTTAGGCGGAACAGTTACAAGCCTGGCATTGGAAATAGCCATAAAAAATAATGCAAAGCAAATTGAATTCGTAGGGTTGGATTTAGGTACGCCCGGAAATAAACTCTACGCAGGAAATATAGTAGAAACAGAGAATAACGATTATAATAAGCATTACACCGTACCGGCGACTGACGGAGGAGTAGTTGATACTGCGGATACATACCTTATATTTAAAGAATTTATTGAGGGACAGATTAGTAATAATCCGCAAATTGCTTATGTGAATTTATCTGAACATGGATCACATATTTTAGGGACTGTATGTGGACCGTGGAAGAATTGCATAAAGATTGATGAAATCTATGAGGCAGCCGCCGGCTCAGATGATATTTATAAAGGACTGTTATGTGTAGCGACAGCGCTTTCGGATATCTATGTCGGAATGGATTTGGATATTAGAGATGACTATTTTGCTGCTGCAAATGAGTTAAGCGCAGAAGCTGTTAATCTCTTAAATAAATGGAGAGCGTATGCTGAAGAAATTGGAAGTGTAAGAGGCGGTGTATACATAGATTCTGTTTTGTCAGAGCTTAAGGCAAGTACTAAAAACACTTTAAAGCTCTTGGATGATGTAATTAGAGCCGGGCTTTCTAAGGAAGAATTATATTTTGTATACGCACAAGTAAGAGAGAAGATTTCTCTTGGTAAATATGTTACCGATGCAATGGTATCGGATAAAATGGCAGAAATCAAGGATACTATTACGAATTTGTACAGAAAAGAAATAAACATATCTGACGGGGGCAGTAATGCAAATAAAAATCTTTATTACTATATAGTTCCGGAGATAGTAGGTGCGTCCGATAAACTTTTAATAATTAAAAACGATTGTAAAAGGCACATTGCTACAAAAAGGAACGTGCTTCTTATAAATTCATCGGAAAAGATACCGTTTAAAGGGACGGTAAGATTATTTAATTCAATTGTTAAGAACGATGAAGAAGAGTATTTTTCAAAAGAAACCATAAACTACGAAGGGGTAAGTATTCCATATTTCCAATGTGAAGCTATTATGCCTGATGCGGGGAATATTAAGATTGTTTTGGAAAGTATCTTAAAGTCTAATCCCGACAAGGTGATTTCGGCAGACGATGGTCCGTTAACCTGGTTGATTCAAAACTATAGAGAAGTAGAGATTGTATAATGAGAATTCTGTATTGCTCCTGGGGTGAGCTGATAAAAGACAGTTGCATAGATGCGATGAGAAGTGAAGGATTTACAGTAGAGATATTAGACTTTACTGTAAAAAAATACGATTTTGACGATGAATTTCAAACCGTATTAAAGAATGCTATCCGTTCGGGGAACTATAAGGGCGATGCAGATGAGTATATCTTTTCCTTTAATTATTTTCCGGATATATCCAGGGTTGCTAACGAGGAATGCATAACATATATATCTTGGGTTTATGATTCACCGCATCTTACTTTGCAATCCAATACATTAAACAATCGGTTAAACAAAGTTTTTTTATTTGACTATGCTCTATACGAGAAATATAAATTGCAGGGATTTACAACTGTCAATTATTTGCCCTTACCTGCCAGGATTTTTAAATATCCCCACAAAGAATTTAAACACGAGATTTCGTTTGTTGGAAATCTGTATGATGGGGGACAGGATCAGTATGGACAGATAAATACTTTTCCGGATTATCTTTCAGGTTATATGGAAGCGGTAATACAGGCTCAGGAGAGAGTCTATGGTTATGATATTGTAGAAAAAATGATAACCGACGAGGTTTATGAGGGTGTAAAGAAGTTTGTAAATGCTGAACTGAGCGAAAACTATCGAAAGTGTGGAAAAGACATATTTGAGGATATGTTAAGAAAACGTGTGACAAAGAATGAGAGGATAAAAGTTCTATCCGCGCTGGGAGAAAAACATCGGGTAGATTTATTTAGCGAAACAGTAAACAGAAGTTTACCTGTTAATTACATGGGAGTTGTTGATTATTCTACAAAGATGCCTGATGTATTTAGTGAAAGCAAGATTAATCTTAATATATCGCTGAAATCGATCAGAACCGGGATTCCTCTGAGAGTCATGGATATTCTTGGAGCAGGAGGCTTTTGCCTAACTAATTATCAGGCGGAAATCGCTGAATATTTTACAAACGGAGAAGATTTGGTCTGGTATGAAAACGCCAATGAGGTGGCTGATATAGCAGATTATTATCTTAGGCACGACAGTGAAAGAGAAAAAATAGCCATGAACGGTCACAGAAAGGTGGAAGAACTATTCTCATATAAAAATATGCTTAAGAAAATGTTCGAGGTGTTTGACGGAGGATCAAAATGCCAAAGATAAGTGTAATTATCCCATGTTATAATGTTGAAAAGTGGATTGATAGATGTTTGGAGAGTGTTATTAATCAGTCTATAGGTATGAGCGATCTTGAAGTGATATGTGTAGACGATTGCTCAACAGACGGGACATTAAGCCGTTTATATGAATGGGAGAATAAGTATTCGGATAACTTTATTATAGTTGAATCACCGCAAAACGGAAGACAGGGACAGGCTCGAAATATTGGCCTTTCATATGCATCGGGTGAATGGATTGGATTTATAGATTCAGATGATTGGATTGAGCCGGATTATTTTGAAAAGATGCTCAAAGAGGCAAAAAAAGATGAGTATGAAATGATATGTTGCGGAAGCATTAGGGACAAGTCAGAAGAGTATACCCTGCTTAAAGAAAAGGACAGAACTTCTGTCAGCGTATATAAGATATATTCTGATGATGAAAGACGCGAATTTATAGTTCATCCGCCATTAGTATACAGTGCATGGGGGAAAATAATAAAAAAGAATTTTTTAATAGAGAACAGGCTTGAGTTTCCTGCAAATATTACTTATGAGGATGCAGCATGGGGATCACTTGTACATTTATATGTAAAGAAGGCGTGTGTAATTTCCGATAAGTTGTACCATTATTTTGTAAACGAAGATTCTACGGTTCTTAAAACCAATTCAAATCATCATTTGGATTGTATTACTGCACAGACATATGTGTGGAAAGAATACAATAAACGCGGTTTTATGGATACTTTCAAATATGAATTACAAATGGAACATATATTTTCCGGATATCTGCCCGCTTTGAAGATGAGTATATTCAGGTATGATAAACCTGACTATAATGTTTATTTATTGTTGAGGGAATTGATGACTGACAGGCTGGAAAACTATAAAGAGAATCCTTATGTTAAGAAGGGATATCTTTCGGATTATTATCTTATGCTGTTATCAGCGGTGGATAATCGATTAAACAAGGCGCAGTATTATGAATTGTCGGAGTATGTTAAAAAAATAGGTCTGTAAAAAAATATGAAAAATATGGATTTTTATTTAGAGGATGAAATTAAAGAGCTAAACAGTGAAGCAAAAGAACTTGAGTTAAAGATTGACGGATTGCTTACCGAGGGAACAAAAGAAAGCTATGAAACAGTTTTAAAATACATGTTTGATAGTAATAATGATAGTTTATTCCGTGTTAGCAGATCGTTGAATGTTTTAAGACTGTTATCAGAGGCAGAAAAAAAACAACTTGATAAAGGACTGGATGTAACGATATTTACCGGAAGGGATTTGAGGGGGCTTGAGGAGTTATATCAGGAACTGGTTTTTAGACTTAGGCGCGTAGAATTTGACAAACCAATCAGCGTTAAAGACGATATTCTTCAATTTTTAGTGGATAATCATTTATCGCTGGATATATTGGTGGTCGTGATACAAGGGACAATATATTTATATAACAAGGATAAAATCTGGAAAGCTATTACTGAGAGTGCGAAGAATGGATGATAAGAGAATTTGTTTTATTGCTTGTGTTAACAATGACAGATACTGGAAGGAATGCCTGGATTATTTGTCGGATCTAGAAATACCCGATGGTTACACGCTTGACCTTTTGGAGGTGAGGGATGCAAAATCTATGTGCTCGGGCTACAATGAAGCGATGGAAGCTTCAGATGCAAAATATAAAATATATATGCACCAGGATGTCTTTATAACTGACAGGTATTTTTTACAGGAACTTATAGAGATATTTGAATTAAGCGACGAAATCGGAATGGTCGGACTGGTCGGCTCTATAGGTATTTCGGATGATGCTGTGGTTTGGCATGGTCCGAGAGTTGGGGCTATATATTCCGGAAATAATAAAGATATAAGTTCTCTTGAAACCAAGGCTGTTTTAAGGCCTGATAGATTAGCGCAGGTAGATGCTGTGGATGGACTTCTTATTGCAACAAGCAGAGATATAAAATGGAGAGAGGATTTGTTTACCGGATGGGACTTTTATGATCTTTCCCAAGCTCAGGAATTTAAAAAAGCCGGACTAAAAGTAGTTGTGCCCGATTATGAAAGACCAATTGCGGTTCATGACGACGGCCTGGTTTTAAACCTGACAAATTATGATAGGTACAGGAAAATATTCATAGATAATTATATGTAATGCAAATACGTTACTATAGGAATGTTTGATGGTGAGCCTAATATGAAAGTACTCTTGATAGACTGGAACAGTTACGGAAATGAATATATGAAATCACTCATGACGCAGCGCGGATATAAAGTCGTGCTGCGTGCTTTTGATGATAAAAAAACCGGAAAAGAGATGGAAGACCAAAAAAGAGAGCTTTCGGAGGCTCTAGGGACTGCCGATAAGCCGGACTATGTGTTTTCGTACAATTATTTTCCTGAAGTTTCAAATGTATGTCAGGAAAAAAACGTAAAGTATATCAGCTGGATATATGACAGCCCGTATTTAAATATTTATTCTTATACAGCAATTAATCCTGTTAACTGTATTTTTGTATTTGATTACGGAGTATACAGAGAGTTTGAGACAGGAGGAATTAAAACAGTACACTACCTGCCGCTTGGAGTATATGAACCTGCACTGAATAAATATCAAATAACCAACGGCAATGAAGCTGAAGATGGATATGCGTTGGCCGATAATGTAAATTACAAATCCGATATTTCATTTGTGGGTAGCCTCTACAGTGAGTCAAAGCACAGACTGTACGAAAAGTTTAAATCCATATCACCTTATGCCAAAGGATATCTGGATGCAATAATAAAGGCTCAGAAGAATATATACGGAGAAAACATATTAGAGAGTTTAATCACGCCGGATATAGAAAATGAGCTTCAAAAAGCATACCCTACCGATCCGAATGCAACGACGGTGATGAGCCCGGTTAAGCTTTATTCTCAGTTTGTATTATCCAGGCAGGTGACGGCGCAGGAGAGAAGTGATATTTTAACCTTTCTCGGAAAGTATGGAAGTGATAATAATCTGAGTCTGGATTTATTTACACCGGATAAAAATACAGATATCCCGGGGTGGCAAAATAAAGGTATTGTTGATTATTATAACGGTATGTCAGAGGTGTTTAATACATCAAAGATTAATTTAAACATTACGCTTAGGAGCATATTAACCGGTATACCTTTAAGAGCGTTTGATATTATGGGTGCAGGAGGATTTCTCATTTCAAATTATCAGGCAGAGTATGAGGAGTACTTTTCACTTGGGGAAGATATGGTTATTTACGAGAATTATGACGATTTGATGGCCAGGGTGGATTATTTCCTCACTCACGAGAAAGACAGGGCTGAAATCGCTTATAACGGGCAAAAAAAGGTATTTGAAAACCACTCATTAAGTGCTAGACTTGATGTAATGGAGTCTTATTTATAAAGACTGTTAACGAAAAAATACGCGAAAAGAGATTTAAAATGATAGAATATACTTCACTTTTACAGAATTACAATTTATTTAAGGACGAATATGAGGAAGCTGCACTCAGAGCATTTCGTTCGGGATGGTATATCTTAGGACCCGAGCTTGAAAGATTTGAAAAAGAATTTGCTTCATATCTTGGAGTTAAAAATTGCGTAGGATTAAATTCCGGTACGGATGCGCTTATCCTTGCTGTAAGAGCTCTTGGAATAGGCCCCGGGGATGAAGTTATAGTTCCTGCCGGAACATATATCGCATCAGTTCTTGGAATAACGGAGAACGGCGCAAAACCTGTATACGTTGATTCTAAGTCTGACACTCTTTTAATGGATGCAGATAAAATAGAAGAGGCTATTACTGACAAGACGAAGGCTATTCTTCCGGTTCATTTGTATGGTCAGACATGTGATATGACAAAAATCAATACCATTGCAAAAAAGCATGGTTTGTATGTGATAGAAGACTGTGCTCAATGCCACGGAAGCAAATGGGATGGAAAATATGCAGGTACGGACAGTACTATTTCTTGTTTTTCTTTTTATCCTACTAAGCCTTTGGGGGCACTCGGAGATGCAGGCGCTGTATGCACAAATGATGGTGAACTGGCTCAGAAAGTAAGAATGCTCAGAAATTACGGAAGTAAGGTTAAGTATCACAATGAGAGCGTTGGTGTAAACAGCAGACTTGATGAAGTGCAGGCAGCAGTTTTGTCGGTAGGATTAAAGCATCTTGATGAATGTAATAATATTAGAATTAAGATTGCGGAGAAGTATTTATCAGAGATAAATAATCCCAAGGTACAATTACCTGTAACAGATAAAAATGCCACTCATGTTTTTCATTTGTTCCCTGTTATAGTCGATGATCAGGAAAAGTTCAGAGCACATATGGAAAGCTGCGGAGTAAAGACACAGATTCATTACCCGATTCCTCCTTTTATGGCAGAGTGCTACAAAGGATCGGATGCCGAAGCGGTAGACGGAAAAGAAAGATTCAAAAATGCTTATATGATTGCAACTCATGAAATCAGCTTGCCTATCTACAGCGGAATGAAGGATGAAGATGTGGCAGCAGTAATCAAAGCTGCTAATGCATATTGATAAGACTAAAATAAAAATCGGCGGAATATTGAGGAATCACCTCGATTTTCCGCCGCTTTTTGTTATGAGCAATTCATAATGTTTTATTACTTAATAATAAAGGTCTTGTCAATTATTAGCACCTTCGGTTGATGCCTGAGTATCTTCTGTGGACTGATCGGCAGCAGTTTCCCCGGCATTTGAGACTTCCTGTGCAGCTTCCTGCTCTGCCTGCGCAGCGGTTTCTTCGGCAGCAATCTGTGCCTGACTCTTATAGCTTGAAACGAAAGCATCATACTCGCTCATGAGTTCATCACGTTTTGCATCTTCATACTGAGAATAAATCTGCTCTCTTGTGATTATCTTGTCGCCAAAAATAGTATTGGCTCTTTCCTGGAGCTTATCATAGCTTAAGTAGAATCCGCCGTGTCCGTATACTCCGTGCTGGCCGGCAAGCTCGGGCGAGTAATCTTCAAGGAGGTATGTCTTTTCGTACTTAAGAGGTCCCCATGAATAGTGATTGACCATAGGAACTATACCGCACTGGTCCTTGGTTATTGAAATACCTGTTTCGGTTACATGGAATGAAACCCACGCAAGACCTTCGAGAAGAACATCGGTTGACTGGTTCTGAGTCGATACATAGTTGCCAAGTGAATAGTAGCAAAGGCTCTCGTTACCATTGTCGGAAGTAATCCATTCAACAGGCTCGGGTACGTGAGGGTGAGCTCCGATAATAACATCTGCTCCTGCCTCAGTCATTTGCTTAGCCCAGCTGACCTGATAATCGGTAGGAGTAGTGGTATATTCAACACCCCAGTGAGGACAGACGATTACTACATCGGCAATTGTTTTTGCAAGCTGTATATCTTCAAGTACCTGAGGATTAAGTTCGGTAAAGTTGATATATCTTGTATCGGGATTCCATGTACAAAGGAAATCCAAATGACCTTCCTGTGATGAAGGATAAATCTCTGTGTTGTTTCCGTAGGTATAATTAAGAAAAGCAAAGGTATAATCTTTTATTTCCAAAAGATTGATTCTTGAATAATCATACTTGTCATTGCAGACAACAGAGATAGCGGCTTCCTCGGGAGTGATATCGGAAGCGGTTCCGTCGCTCTCAACTACAATGTGAGCCGCCTCGTCGCCTACAACGGTATTGGGAAGCTTACTTGTAATGTCTTCACCGTGAATACCTGCTATGAGGACTCCGGGATGATTGTTATGCATATGATTATAGAAATTGTAAAGTCCGCTCATTCCCATGTCGGTAGCATGGTTGGTAGCGGCAAGCATAACATTGAATCCGCATTTTGCTATGGAATCACCGACCTCAGTGGGGGTATTAAATACAGGATAGCTCTGGAAGCCCCTGTCGTTACCTCCGAAAGGTGTCTCTTCGTTGATGATTTTGATATCTGAGAGCGCAAGTAAATCGGTTATTCCGGCAAATTCGTGGTCGTAATTGCGGGTTCCGTCCGCCTGCTCTCCGGATCTGATAACGCCGGTATGATAGAGGTTATCGCCTACCATCATAAGGTGTATATCATATTCTTCAAAAGGCGGTTCCGGTTCGGGCTCGGGTTCGGGCTCCGGCTCCGGTTCGGGCTCAGGGATAGGTTCAGGTTCCTCCGCGACAGCCTCCTCATTGCTGTCGGAACGGTTTAGAGTAATCTTTCCGGAGGCAAACAAGTAGATACCCAAGCCAACAATTATTAAAATCGGTAAAATAATTAATAAATACTTGAATTTTTTCATGAAGGTATTGTATCATAGGTTTGTTACAAAATGTTTAAAAATAACATATAAAATATTAAAAAAATGTTACGGAAGATAAATATGAGATTATATAAAGGTATAGCAGCGTTAGCTGTTTTCGCATTGGTGGGAACGGGCCTTTCCGCAAATGCCTTTGCTGCAGAGAGCAGTACAGCAGGAGACGGAGGCGTATCCGCCATTCTTTCTGTGCTTGGAAATTCGTACGATAAAAAAACCGTAGACTCTGATATGATGGGTATAGTTACATCCAGCGCCGCAGAGCTTGACATTGACTTTGATATGTCTATATACGAAGAAGAATATGCCAATTTTGCAATAGCAAATGTCAGTGATTTCATAAATGTACGTTCAGAGGCAACCACGGAGTCAGATATTGTAGGACATATGTACAACGGAGCTGTCTGTGAGATCACAGACAGAGTGGAAGCGCCTGACGGAATGTGGTTTAACGTGGTTTCAGGTAATGTGGAAGGGTTTGTCAGATCGGACTTTTTCATATACGGTGATGAGGCTCTCGAGGTAATAGAGGATTACGTTAAAAAGGTGGCAGTTGTACAGTGCAATCTGTTAAACGTAAGGGCTGAGGCTAATACGGATGCGACTGTTATCGGTTCGGTTAAGGCGGGAGACAAGCTTGATGTATCCGAGGATGAGGATATCAGAGCAGAGAGATTGAGCAGAGCAAAAAAGGCCGATGATACGGAAGGTACGGAGGAACAGGTTACCGAGAATATTGAGGAATCAGAAACCCCTGCAACAAACAGCATGGCAGGACATGCAATAGATGACGGATCGATAGATGGCACAAGCACTGAGGAAGACTCACAACAGGTTGAGACTGCCGAAGAAGAAAAGCCTCTTGAGTGGGTAAAGGTTAATTATACAAACGATAAAGAAGGATATGTCTGTCTTGATTATGTAGTTATTCAGGAGAGCTATGTAAGCGCAAAGACTATAGAAGAGGAGCGTGCGGAAGCAGAGGCCAAGAGAAAGGCTGAAGAGCAGAGGCGCGCAGCGGCAGCGGCAGCTGCAGCAGCTGCGGCAGCAGCACAGGCTGTAACAGAAGATACAACGATGGCAAACGGAGCCGCCACATATTCTTCAAACAGCGAGCTTAGAAGCAGCATTGTTGACTACGCCCTCAGTTTTGTGGGAACGAAATACGTAATGGGTGGACAGAGCTTGTCAGGCGGTACCGATTGTAGCGGATTTACATGCTACGTGCTTGCAAACTTCGGATACGGTATCGGACGTACACCTTCTAGTCAGTATAATAATGCCGGAAGAAGTATTTCACTTTCCGAGGCTCAGCCCGGTGATATAATCTGCTACGGTAGCGGAGGATGCTCGCATGTGGCATTTTATATCGGTAACAACCAGATTGTTCACGAAGCCAACTCCAGACTCGGATGTGTAGTCAGCGGAATTAACTTCATGAATATAGTAGGTGTAAAAAACGTTATAGATTAGCAATAAGTATATGGATGGAGAGCAGGGCCGGTGCAGAGCGGCTTTGCTCTTTTTCTTTTTGGAAACTCTCTTAAAAATCGCCTTTTTTCGCCAATTTTCGCCATTTTAAAGATGAAAAAAACTGTTATTTAGTGTATGATATATATGTATTTCAGTATAACGAAATGTGGGGTATTAATATGACGGATGTTCTCATTATCGGGGCGGGGGTCACCGGTAGTGCCGTAGCAAGACAGCTTTCTGCATATGAGCTTAAAGTTACTGTACTTGAAAAGGGAAGCGATGTCTGCGAGGGTACTTCAAAGGCAAACAGCGGAATAGTCCATGCGGGATATGACGCGAAGCCCGGAACGCTTAAGGCAAGGCTCAATGTCAGAGGAAATCAGATGATGGGTGAGCTTGCAAAGGAGCTGGATTTTCCTTTTAAGCGAAACGGATCAATGGTTCTTTGCTTTGACGAAAACAGTAAAGACAAACTTGAGACCTTGTATAATCAAGGCATAGCAAATAAAGTTAAGGACCTTAAGATAATCTCGGGGGAAGAGGCGAGAGAAATTGAGCCTTCATTATCCGAAGAGGTTGTAGCAGCTCTCTACGCACCCACAGGGGGAATAGTGTGTCCCTTTAACTTAAATATCGCAATGGCTGAAAATGCTGCGGTAAACGGTGTTAAATTTGAATTTAACACAGAGGTGAGTGAAATAGAAAAGATAACCGACGGGTATCTGGTAAAAACATCAAAGGGCGAATATAAAACTCGCCTTCTCGTTAATGCGGCGGGAGTCTATGCCGCGAAAATTCACAACATGGTATCGGCAAACAAAATAAATATTACGCCAAGAAAGGGTGAATACTGTCTGTTTGACAAGACGGTAGGAAATCTTACAAAATCAACTGTTTTCCAGCTCCCTACAAAGTATGGAAAAGGCGTGCTTGTTACTCCTACGGTTCACGGCAATCTGCTTGTAGGACCAAATGCGGTAGATATAGATGATTTTGAGGGAGTAAATACTACGCAGGAAGGCCTTGCTGATATTTTAAAAAGAGGCGGTCTGAGTGTAAAGAGTCTTCCTACGAGGCAGATAATCACTTCTTTTGCAGGACTTAGAGCCCACGAGGATAACGGAGATTTTATCATAGGGGAAGCGGCGGACGCTCCGGGATTTTTCGATGCTGCGGGAATAGAGTCGCCGGGACTGTCTTGTGCGCCCGCTATAGGTGAATATTTAGCAGAGATGATTATCTCTAAATACCCTGCAAAGAAAAAGGAAAACTTTATAAGTAAGAGAAAAGGTATACCTTCGATGGCTTTGGCAAATGCCGATGAAAAGAAAAAGCTGATTGAAGAGAATCTTCTATATGCAAATGTGGTATGTCGCTGTGAACTGGTAACAGAGGGAGAAATATTAGATGCTATAAACAGACCTCTCGGAGCAACGACACTGGATGGAATAAAACGTCGTACGCGTGCCGGAATGGGCAGGTGTCAGGCCGGATTTTGCTCACCTAAAACGGTTGAGATCCTTGCAAGAGAACTGGGGGTTGACGTCTCAAAAATCAGTAAAAACGATGAGGGCTCTGAATTTTTGACGGGCTTTATCGGTGAGGAATGAT
>JAIKXH010000003.1 GCA_024684215.1 Lachnospiraceae bacterium | reverse complement strand
CCAATTTGGTTGTAGATAGTGGAAACCTGGCTCCTCGATGTGGCTATCGTAATATTTGCCTCGGGATCAACAGATTTTATACCCCTATACATACGTTGAAGCATGGACTCATATTCTGAGCCCATGCTTTTAAATATTTTGATGAATTGTTTACTTCTAATATCGTTGGAAAGTGGCCAGAGGCGTTTACCGGAGCCTCCGGAAAGTAAAATAATATTCACTTTACTACGCCTTTCTCAAGGTACTCTGCAAGGTTTGTAGATATATGCTCTTCCGCGCGCTCTACAGCTACCATTTTCATATCATGGTCTACCATTATCTTTACAAGCTCTTCAAAAGAAGTCTTGGTAGGGTTCCATCCAAGCTTTGTCTTAGCCTTTGTAGGGTCTCCGAGGAGATTAACTACATCGGTTGGACGATAGAAATCAGGTGATACTTCCACAAGTACTTTTCCCGTTTTTTTATCTATACCTTTTTCCTCAGCTCCCTCGCCCTTCCACTCTAGCTCTATTCCGGCGTAGTGGAAAGCAAGCGTTGCAAACTCACGAACTGTGTGCTGAACTCCGGTTGCGATTACAAAATCATCGGGCTTGTCATTTTGAAGTATGAGCCACATGCATTCCACATAATCTTTCGCATAGCCCCAGTCGCGGAGTGATGAAAGGTTACCCAGGTATAATTTATCCTGTTTTCCCTGGGCAATACGCGCGGCAGCAAGAGTGATTTTTCTAGTAACGAAGGTCTCACCTCTGCGCTCGGATTCATGATTAAATAGTATACCCGAGCATGCGAACATGTTGTAAGCTTCGCGGTACTCCTTGGTAATCCAGAAACCATACTGCTTAGCTACAGCATAGGGCGAATAGGGATGGAAAGGAGTAGCCTCGGACTGAGGGACTTCCTCAACCTTGCCATAAAGCTCCGATGTAGATGCCTGATAAATACGACAAGTATCGGAAAGGCCACAGATCCTAACCGCCTCAAGTATACGAAGAACGCCTACTGCATCCACATCAGCCGTAAACTCCGGGACATCAAAGCTAACCTGTACATGGCTTTGAGCCGCAAGGTTATATATCTCATCAGGGCGAACAATGCTTACAACTTTAAGTATACTCATAGAGTCACTTAGATCGCCATAATGTAAATGGAACTTTGGATTTCCCTCTAAATGTGCAATTCTCTCTCTAAAATCTACCGATGAACGACGGATGATACCGTGAACATCATATCCTTTATCCAATAAAAACTCGGACAGGTAAGAACCATCCTGACCGGTTATTCCGGTAATAAGTGCTGTTTTCATAAATTCTCCTAGTGAACCTAATCTTAATATCTCATACGCATAAATATTACCACAAATATGAGCATTTGTCTTTTTAAGAATACTTCAGAAATAGAGTTTTTTAAGTGTTATATTTAAAAAAGATTAGGGCAAGTTTTCACCTGCCCTAATCTTTTTTATTCACCCAGTACCTTTACTGCATAAGAGCATGTCGCATCAATAGGTTTCTTATTCTTCTCAGCAGCCTCTATTACTTTGTATACTAATCTTTTAGCAATACCTTTACCACCGTAATCGGAATCAACCTCTGTATGGAAGATTAACCATGAATCACCATTATCTCTATAGTCACACTCGCCAATCTTTTTATCCCCATTGTAGGCAACGCTCCGATGGTTATACCCCTCAAATATAACCTCTATCCCATGCTTATATACACACTTAAGTGCGCCGGAAGGACAAGCAGAAACTGTCTGCCAAATCTCAGGATTAGGCGCAAGACTCATATCAATCCAAGGCTTCCTCTGAATATCAAAAGTCATCGGGCTACCCGTCACGCACATCTT
Organism: Lachnospiraceae bacterium; assembly: GCA_024684215.1. GTDB lineage: Bacteria > Bacillota > Clostridia > Lachnospirales > Lachnospiraceae > AC2028. Next base: position 3,801 of record JAIKXH010000003.1, on the reverse strand, counting down.
TGCATGATAGCACTTGTCCGAGTCCCAAAATATAACGATATCGTCGTTTTCATATAGTCTGTGCATAGATCATCCCTCTACATTATTTGTATTAATATAATTCTTATACTATTATCATTCATTATACACGAAAACTCACCATAAGGTGAGTTTTCAATATCAATCCATTATTTCATTTCTTTAAGCAACTCTCTGATTTCTTCAACCGTAAGCCACCAAGTATTGTTATCCGAGCTGTAGGAGAATCCCTCGGGAACTTTCTTTCCTCCGGGAGCAAGAGACGCGTCAATCACATTCATTGCACCATGGATATTGGTTTTGATAGCTTCGTCAGGATTGTACTCGCAAGCAGATATATCATTTGCGGATTTATTACAATTTAACATGTCTTAAGAATTAAGAACCCTGTATACAAGTGCAAATTCATTCTCCCCAATCTCCTCGGTTTCAAATGAACTCTCCATCCAATCGCCTACGAACTCTTTCTCTTTTTCCTTCAGATATCCCTTCTTGACAACAATATACTCCGGTACCTTCTCGGGATTAACCTCGTAGTATTTTATCAGATTCTCCCCAAAGGTCGGGGTACTTATAACCGACGGAGATGCGATCTCATAATCTCCGATCATATAGACAAAGTCATTATTCCCGATATAAAGCACCTTCGCGCCTTCCGGAACCAGCGAACTTAAAAGTACCTCATCTTCATTAAGCTCGTACCCTTCCATATAAGCCGCGTATATCTTATTTCCGGGGCCTGATAAGACCTTCTGCCTTACGAGGAAAACATCCTTGTACCTGCCTTCATCGCTCGTCCGTACAAGGACTCCCTGATTTACAAAAAGCATAGCAATAAACGCAAATACAAAAATAACAGCATGCGCCCTGTCTTTAGACAGATTCTCATCTCTTCGGTACATTTCACAGATCAATATAACAGCTAATGCATCCGCCGGTATCAGATGAATGAAAGTAGCCTTTAGATTTAAGTTTGTAAGCATTAGAATCGATAAAAGCGCTACGACATTTCCGATATAGGTAAAGAAAAATGCGTATTTATACTCTTTTTCAAGTTCCTTGCGCTCTCCGATAAAGACTACAATCCCCGAAATGAACAGCGTTACGTATGCATATTGCGGGTAGAATATAAAGGTCTTAAAAACAAGCCATGAAACAATCTGATGTACAAAGGCAATCGTGTTAAAAAAGGTAATAACCCTATAGAAATCCCGCTTTCCTATTCCCTTTTCCTTTAGAATCAGTTTGACCAGCGCGCAGGCAAGCGCAGCTAAAGCAGCAAAAGCTAAAAGATGCAATAAAAGAGCAGGTATCTCTTTAATGTATCCAAGCAGTTTAGCCAATACTCCTTCGGAATGAGCCCCATCGTCAAGTACGCAGGATGCGTAAAACAGGATGTCCTTTATCCCAAGCTTAAGAGCAAGAAACAGCCCCAATAGAATACCGCCGATTAAAGAAGGAAGCGCCAATATAAGAGCATACTTTCTCTTTAAAACAAACATCAAAATAATAAAGCAGATATATACCAATATGCAGGTCGGATAGGCCAGTATCTCAAGAAACAAAAATACTCCGGCCAAAGCAATATCGGCTTTACTCTCTCTATCCAATCCTCTAACAGTAAAAAGTACAGAAATGATAAAAAACCAGATCTGCATATTGTTAAATTCCGGCGAAAGGATAAGCTTCGGCAATACAAGAAAAACGAGAAAAGAAGTAGATAAAGCTACTACTTTCCCGCATTTACCTTTAAATACCGAAAACCAAAGCGTCGCCGTCAAGGTCTGGATTGCAACGCCGATAAGCCTTAAGAACAGTCCTAAATAAGTAGTTCCGCCCGTAACTATAATAAAAATCCAAACAGGCAACGCCATTATCAGCGCCGACGTCTGGTGCGGCTCCCAAATCTCCTTTAAGAGCATATCCCCCTTGGCGATACGATAAGCCAGGATTACAGCGTACTGCTCGTCTATATCCAAACCGAAAAAAAGGCGCTTTAGTGTTACCATCACGGCGGTAAATAAAAGCAATACCAACAGCGGTAGAAAAAAATATTCTCTTTTGTTTTGTCCGTTTTCCGTTTTATCAGCAAAATGCATGTCTATAAATATCTTTTCGTATATCAAATATAGTCTTGTCTCAAGGATTACACCTCTGGAACGGGCTATATCCCTTTTCTACCATTTCAACTCTCGTAGCTATTAATTCTACCTTATTAGATTCGTTCATCTGAGACACCGAGGCGCAACTAGGCTTATGAAACTTCTTCGTATTCTTGTTCAAGATATATGTGTATTCTTCCTCATTAGAATACTCATCTACGTGCGATAAATCCTCCGAAATAGGAGCGTATTCAGAAGTCACCTGCTTGTAGCCGTCAAAAGATCCCTCATCATAACCTTTTCGATATTCGGACTTATAACTGCCAATTCCTACCAAGATTACTATAAAACATATAACCAGGAACAGAATTAAACGTTTTTTCATTTCACAAGTCCCTTATGCGTATTGGGTACAATGCCAGTACCATCTTGCTCAGAGTAGATTCTTCCCAACCAGCCAAAGAAATTGATCTATTTCCTTATATGAGCATTTCTCTAAATAATACTGCTTTTTGAATTCATCAACTATTTCCTTAAATGTAGCATAATCATACGTCTTACGAATACGCTCAAAAGATAATCTTCCTTCTACAAGTGGTTTCTGAGTATGAAAATACAGTAAGGCTTTTACTACCAAACTATCATAAATAGGATATTTATCCGGTGCGACAAAGCTGCAATACTTTGTTGCAAAGACAAAGCAATTTCTTCTTTCTCTTTTTGCTAGTTTTTTAACGGCGCAGATATCCCCTGATTTAATCTCTTTCTCAAATTTTGCCCCACCTGCTTTAAGAAAAGTAACAATCTCTTCAGTAATCTTGCCCCAAAGATGTGTGTGGTACAAAGCATTCAGCCTTCTTACGCGATTGTTTAAAACTTCATCGTTCTGTACATTTGAGTCGCAAAACAATCTCTTCAGTTCTTCTTCGTCCTTACAAAAACAAATATCAAATGCTTCAGCAAAACTTTTTACTATAGAATCATTTGGTTTTTTCCATGATTCAAGGATTAGTTTATCCATACAGATTCCTCCTCTGACATCAATCATCCTCTGTAGCTTTCCGCCGATAGTAAATTGTTAATTCTATAAACGATTATATGCTGCTAAGCCATCGGAAATGCGCTGTTTTTTTCGAAAAAAGTCTTGCTGCGAAAAGAAAAATCCGCCAACTTTAACTCAACCTTTTTTCTTCGCTATCATTTCTCCGTTTGACATACATTTTAAGAAGAGCTCGGTGGTCTTAATAAACGTATCATGCATGTATTTCATGTGCCTTATCACACACCATTGTATTTCACTTCCCCCTAAACTCCTCCATCGTTATCGCAGTCTCGGAGCTTATACCCTCTCTCTTCACTACAGTCTTAACCGTATCAATCAAAATCCTAACATCAACCTTAAACGACACATTCTCTACGTACCACACGTCCATCTTGAACCGTTCTTCCCAAGAAACGCAGTTTCTGCCATGTGCCTGGGCATATCCGGTTAATCCAGGACGGACATCATGTCTATGCCTCTGCTCCTCATTGTATAACGGCAAATACTTTACGAGAAGCGGTCTCGGGCCGACTATAGCCATATTCCCTTTAATGATATTTAATAACTCGGGTATTTCATCAAGTGAAGTGCTTCGGAGAAATCTGCCATATTTATTTAGTCGTACCTCATCCGGCAATA
>JAIKXH010000010.1 GCA_024684215.1 Lachnospiraceae bacterium | reverse complement strand
TCCGGTTTTATACTTGGAATAAATACAGCCATCCTAGCCACTCCTCTATATATCAAGCGCTTTCTTTACCAGTTGTTCCGCAGTTTGTCCCGCTTCTATTCCATTTACAAAGCTTTCAAATGCAGCTACTCTTGCGCTCTTTTTCTCCTCCTGGTCCTCCAGGATCTTTTTTGTTAAATCATCCGTTAGTTCCTTTTTTACCGTATAGAATAGTGCTTTACTTGGAGCAGATTTCATTTTCAAATCACCTTTAACACATCTATCCCATAATTCTAAAGTGATTGTATTTATATTCTTTTCTGCTTTTTTGGCTATCACCTTCATTAAACCGGATTTAGAATACTTGGCCAATTCATCCAGGTATTCCTTTCCCTCTTTTGTTACACCATCAAAGCATTTTATAGACTGAACTCCTTTTGCAACTATCGAGATCACGCCATAATCCATGAGTAAAGCAAAGGCGATTCGCTGCTCCTCAGTCATTGTTTCATAAGAAACATGATCAAAAGTCTTACCCTCTGAGAGTTTTCTATCTTCCCATTCATTTTGAAGCGAGGACTCATTACATAGTGTCTGATTCAAAAGCATCCTGCGACCACGCTTGGATTGATTTGTAAAAATCAAATAACCATATGCAGTCTGTCCGTCTCGTCCTCCTCTTCCAACTTCCTGGTAATACTGCTCTACGGTTTCCGATATTAGATAATTCACCACAACACGAATATCGCCAATATCTACTCCCATACCAAAGGCAGATGTAGCAAAGACAATTTTGATACTACCATCAACAAAGCCCTGCATTACAGCATCTTTATCTCCATCTCCCATGTCAGAATCGAAATATGCGACACCATCATATACATCCTTGTATTTTTCATATAAAGTTCTTGTGGTTCCCTTATTTCCTTTTTTTCTATGTGCAAAGACAAGGATCTTCTCACCCTGATGCTTCTCGATTATCCTCTCAAGCTCACTATCCTTTGTCTCCTCTTTTCCATCCTTAAGATTTATTATTTCCAACTTCAAATTGTCACGCCAAAGGTTATCTCCTTTGATTACCTTTGTAATTCTGAACTCATCTTTTATCTGCTCTTGCTGCTTTTCATTTAAAGTCGCAGTAAGGCAAAGTAGTCTAGGCCATTCATTCCCAAAAATACGTTCCATAAACATCGGGATATTCCTATATGCAGGCCGGAACCCTTCTCCCCATTGTGAAACGCAATGAACTTCATCAACAACTACCAGGCCAATATCTTCTTTCCTGAGTTCAAGCATATACTCCAGGTAGCCATCATTTGATATTCTCTCCGGAGATGTGAATATAAACTTTGGAAGAACTCCATTTGCCATATCTGTGATCGTTCTAAATTGCTTCCGAAAATCCATTCCGGAAAAATTCACCGATTGCAGACCCAATGCTGTCATCTGCTTACACTGCTGACTCATAAGTGCTACAAGCGGGGAAATGACAAGTGTTGCCTTCTCTGTCATCAGTCCGGCAATCTGATAAATCAATGATTTCCCACCACCGGTCGGCATAAGGCACAAAACCTTCTCCCCAGCAGCAAGTGCATCTATTGTCGGCTCCTGTATGTCCCTAAAATCTGTTACATTAGAAAAATATTTCTTTAATAAGTCTCTCTTATCCATATCACCATATCGTTGTAAACTTCAGCATATCGTCATTTCCACACAATGTAGCGATATCAGAGCGATGTACTGTCGTTACATAATCATAAAAGTCATTAGTTAATAAATATCTATACTCCACCGGATATTCTTTTCCAAATCGAGCCTTGATCTTATCTGCCAAGAATCTAAAGATTCTCAACGTATATAGGCCAAATGTCTCATACGGGAAGTAGTAATTATGTTCTGTTTCGATGATTCCCGTTTTAGAATAAAAATCATCTTTAACCATAAGGAATTCCGAACTATCGGACGGCATATCTACGCCCCGTCCACTGTTAGTAAGGAAATGTAATGAATACACACCCGCTTTATAGTTCCCCGGAAAAACTCTTGG
>JAIKXH010000004.1 GCA_024684215.1 Lachnospiraceae bacterium | reverse complement strand
CTTTGTAAGGAACTTTCTGGCAGCACCAACCTTGGTATTTAAATCATTGGTATCGATGTTGGGTGAAAGACGGATCTCTTTAATCTCAACCTGATGCTGTTTTTTCTTGTTCTCTTTCTCCTTGCGGAGCTGTTCGTACTTGTATTTGCCGTAATCGACAATTCTGCAGACAGGGGGCTGTGCGGTAGGCGCAACCTTTACAAGATCAAGCTCGGCTTCATCTGCGAGAGCCTGTGCATCTTTGGATGACATTACTCCAAGCTGTTCACCGTTTACTCCGATAACACGAACTTCCTTGTCTCGAATCTGCTCATTAATCATTAAGTCGCTAATGGTTTTATACCTCCTAATTGTAAACATCGCCATCTAAAAGCGATGTAACGCCCGCGAACTATGTCGCACAAAAAAAGTGGATAGACATCAAATCTATCCACTGATAATCACATTAGTATCTCCTGATGGAGTTTAATAATGGACCAAAACTCTTACCAGCTCAACAAAGGCCGTAAGGTGAGAGTGGATACTCTGCTTGATGTCCGTGTTTTACACACTCAGTTAAGATAACACATCTAAATGAGCATGTCAACAATAAATTTTAAATTTATTATAACGCTGTTATCCTCTAATCTCCTCTGCTATATTGGCACATTCATCCAAATCATAGTTTTCAATGGCAGCGGCAAGCTCACTTAACTTATCGGCATATTTTTCCGGATATGCGCACCTTTCAAGTATCTCAGATACCTCCTCCATCGCATCCATATCAAGGTTATCCGCAGCCTCTAGAGTTTTTTCAAGAATATCCTTTAAAACTTCGTCGCTGAGCATCTCTTTATTCTCTTTTGCCTCACCGTTATCAAAGAACTTCTCAAATACCGATTTGTAGGAGACATACTTTTCCATCATCTCAGCATGATTTGACTTAATGTAATCAGTATCCCCACTCTTGCCGGCACTTTCAAGTTTCTCCGCCATAGTGGCAAGTTGTTCCGCTCCGATCTGTCTTGACGCACTCTTAAGGGCATGCACCTCTATGGTGTAGATTTCAAAATCTTCCATGTCAAATGCATTACGCAAAACTTCTGCCTTTGTATCCATTACCTTGTAATACTTTTTAAGAACATCAAGATAAATTTTTGAGCTGCCCAGCATATTTATTGCAGTTTTGGTATCAAGATCGCCTATCTGCGGTACATCTCCTCCGCCTGCTCTCTTTGCGGCTTCTTCTTTTGTAAGAGGATGTATTTTTTCCGGGGGCAAAAAACTCCTTACACATGCATAGAGTCTGTTTACTTCAACAGGCTTTGGAACAAATTCATCGAGCCCTTCGCTCATAAACATTTCTCTAGCGTTTCCCAGCGCATTAGCCGAGAGTGCCACAATAGGAACGTTTTTATACTCGGGATTTTTCTCCCTTATAATATGCGTAGCTTCGATACCATCCACTTCAGGCATCATATGGTCCATAAAAATAAGATCGAACCTCGTCCTTGATGCAAGTTCTATGGCCTGACGGCCACCGGAAACTGTAACCACAGTCATTTCAAGCGGCTCTAAAAGTCCTTCTGCAACAGCAAGATTAACCGCATTGTCATCAACTATCAGAACTTTTGCTTCCGGAGCTATGAAATCAGAGGTTTTCTCATCGGAAGTCTCTGACAATTCTTCTTTATCAGCCTTTGCTATAAGCTGAGGAACCGTGAATGAGAACTCACTGCCCTCACCGTAATTGCTTTTAACATCTATCTTACCTTTCATAAGTCTTACCAGTTCTCCTGCAATAGTAAGACCCAGACCCATTCCGTCGACTGCACGACTTCTGCTTGCATCAACCTGAGTAAAGGATTCAAAAATACTCTTAAGATTTTCCTCCTCTATTCCAACACCGGTATCCTTTACGGCAACCTTCAAAAGAATTGAATCCTCTCCTGTTTTTTGGGCACATGCATTTACTGTGATACTGCCTTCATTTGTAAATTTAATGGCATTGTTTACAATGTTGATGAGTATCTGTCTGACTTTTACTCCATCGCCGCAAAGCATTTTCGGCATATCATCCGAAACATTAAGTGAATAAACAACATTCTTGTCGGCAATCCGAAGCTTTACACTTTCAGATATCTCGCTGAATATCTGCATAGGATCGTAATCGGTTGCAACAACCTCCATCTTTCCGGAATCTATCATCTGATAATCCAGAATATCATCAACAACATTGAGAAGAAGCTTACCTGAGGTTTTAATCTGTTCAATATACTTACCGGCGCTTTCCATCGTTTTTTCACGAAGTGCAAGATCGGCCATTCCGATAACCGCATTCATAGGCGTGCGCATTTCATGGCTCATGTTGGCAAGGAAGTCTGATTTCATTTTGGCAGCTTTCCTTATCTTGGCCTCA
>JAIKXH010000144.1 GCA_024684215.1 Lachnospiraceae bacterium | reverse complement strand
TCGGATATAAGAAAAAGAAACTGGTTCTGAAAACTTTCTACATTAAGAAAGAGTATGATTACTTTGCGGATTACGAGGACGGAATATATGAAATATCAAAAAAAGAATACATGGATTTTTACAAAGGCAAAAATATGAGTCTCGACTATAGTCGTGATGGTATTATTTATATGCTTAAGAAAAATGAATACTATTGTTTTATTCGACCGAGCAAAGAGGGCTTATCTATAATGAATGGAGGTGCTTTAAAAAGACTACAGTACAAAGACGTGAAGTACTATTATAACAACATGGATAAAACAATAGATACTATAAAGCGGCCACTCGAAGAATATACTGCTTGTCAAGAAAAGGTTGCAAAACAAATAAAGGCAATTGGCGGAAGTGGAAATATTCACGGATGCATCGTTGATATAGATTTTTATAGCCATGTTTATATTAATCCATTCGACCTGTCGATAACTGGTTACTATGCGCTTGATATGATCAGAAAGCTGGCATATAAGAATATACCTTCTTTGTTGAAGGACAAATGCCCGCAATTATATGAGAATCTGAAGAGAATCGATACCAAGTCAGGAGAAAATATGTTGATTGTGAAAGACAACGCTGCTCTGGATTTGGCACCCCAGTTTTATCCGGATACGGATATATATAAAGCTTCACGGGCAATACGAAAAATGCAAAAACTGAGAAGTGGTGTTTTAACAACGTGGTATGATACCAATACAAACATGAAAATGCTTGAATAGTAAGCGCAACACGATAAGCCGTTACGTGATCCTACTGTTAGAATGGTTCAGTAAGCGTTAAGACACTTCTGGGTGAAGACGGAACCATTTGGTTCCTGTCGAACGATGTAACAAAAATTTTGGGATATGTCAGCAACTCTAACGCAGTCTCAAAACACACGAGGGAAAGCCAGCGAAAGTCGCTAAAATACAGGGATTGCACCGAAACGATGCAAGCCAAAATCTGTGGACCGAATGACTTTATGGACAAGGTTTTCCTTAGTGAGTAGGGGTATACCGTCTCATCGTGAGAAGCAAGTTGGAACAGGCTGAAGCTTTCACGGATTGGATCACGGAAATTGTTATCCCGTCGATTCACCATAATGGCGGATACATCATGGGACAGGAAAATCTTTCTCCCGTTCTTTCTGATAGAAGGAAGGACTTCGTGAGTCACCCACAGTTTAAAACTTTCGGCTTCAGGCTTCTTCGAGGCGAAAATCTGGCAGTATAAACCCGATTCATTGATGAATATTCTTTTACGCTTATTCTGATCTTTTGTTTCGGTCAATTTGACCCAATCAGAGTATTTAAGCGCCTTCCGGTCATCTAACGATGTATGATCTGCCAATGTGTGGGACACATCTGTGTATCCTAAAAACTGCAAAACATCGTTAGCGAAAAACCAGATCTCTCCATCACTTCCAAGCAAAGTTCTTACACTTCCGAGTTTTTCTTTCTCGAAAATTTTAAAGCTATGGTATAATGATACGTAAGTGCAAGAGATCATGATTAAGGAACAAAAAAGTGATATTTACAGTATTTAATAAAGAAATAACCTTCACCGAAAAAGAAATAAGTGTTTTTCAAGCACTTAAACTTGACTTATCAACGGAATTACTCGAATTAATGCTTTGGCAAATCGGAGTGAACGATCTCGAAGGAAAAACCAAAAAAGAAGGACATGACCTTTGCATTAAAGCCATCGTAGATTACGCAAATACTGTGCTAAACGTAAGCACAATAATGAAAGATGACGTATATAGAATCGAACAGAAAGTCCAGAAAGGAATAAAATCATGAAAGTAACATTTTCGCACGAGGTATTTAACCCTGATTCGGAAGAAAGAATTCCACTTATAATTAAAGACGTTAATGTCGGCGATTACTCATTCGGAACGTATAGTAAATGGATGATCAATCGTATTGATAAAAATATGCGTGATATCCCGGATATTCCAACATACTTATGCTGGTTAATAAGGGATAATTTTGGAATCGAAATGCGAGATACAAACAAAATCCTTGAGGCAAAAGACTTATGTGGAGTGTAAATGTCAATATAAAAATGTACAAAAAAGGGAAAATATAAATGTACAGTTTCCCGGGTCATTCCTCAGCGGGATCATTCTCCAAAAGGGTCCGAATAGCCTTTGTTCGGTATGACGGTCCCTTTATGGAGATTATCGTTGAATGATGTAATAAACGATCAAGTAACGCATTGGCAAGCGTTGCTGAGCCAAAGAACTCGCCCCATTTCGAGAATGGCATGTTCGTTGTTATGATAGTACTGTTCTTCTCGTATCGCTTTGCTATAAGCTGAAAGAAGATGTTCGCAGTGTCCTGATCGATGGGCATATAGCCTATTTCATCGATTATGAGCACCTTGTACTTGGCAAAGAACTTAAGCCTTGATTCAAGCCTGTTT
>JAIKXH010000080.1 GCA_024684215.1 Lachnospiraceae bacterium | reverse complement strand
GATGATGCCGACAAAGCCATTGAATATTTAAAGACAAAAGCGGAATTCCCCATTGTTTTAAAGGCTGACGGCCTTGCGCTCGGAAAAGGAGTGCTTATCTGTCAGACTCTCGAAGAAGCCCTTGACGGCGTAAAGGAGATCATGCAGGACAAAAAGTTCGGAACTGCCGGAAACCGCATGGTCATCGAGGAATTTATGACCGGACGTGAGGTCAGCGTTTTATCTTTTGTCGACGGAAATATCGTAAAGATCATGTCATCCGCACAGGATCACAAGCGTGCAAAGGACGGCGACCAGGGACTTAATACCGGCGGTATGGGCAACTTCTCACCCACACCTTTTTATACAAAGGAAGTTGATGAGTTCTGCAAGAAATACATCTTCCAACCTACCGTTGATGCGATGAAGGCAGAGGGCAGACCTTTCAAGGGCGTCATATTCTTTGGACTTATGCTTACTCCGAAGGGACCGAGGGTGCTTGAGTACAACGCAAGATTCGGAGATCCCGAGGCTCAGGTTGTGCTTCCGAGACTTAAAAACGATATCCTTGATGTTATGGAGGCCTGCATAGACGGAACTCTTGATAAAATAGATCTTCAGTTTGAGGACAAGGCTACCGTTTGCGTAATTCTTGCAAGCGACGGATATCCTGTTAAATACGAAAAAGGATTTCCGATAAAGGGACTTGAAGCTTTTGAAGGAAAGGACGATTATTACTGCTTCCATTCCGGCACAAAGTTTAACGAAAAGGGAGAAATTGTTACAAACGGCGGACGAGTGCTCGGCATCACTGCTACAGGAGATACGCTTAAGGAAGCGAGAGCAAAAGCCTACGAAGCTACAGAGTGGGTTAGCTTTGAGAACAAATATATGAGACATGATATAGGCAAAGCTATCGACGAAGCTTAATATTTTAGATTTAACAAGTTTTTAATAATTCTTAAACAAATTATCACTTAAATTACTGGATAATCAGCATTTTGTATGTTATGATATGTATGATGTCTACATTATGTGGTTTTTGTGGGAGGTCAAATATAATGAATGCTAGAAAAACATACTCCGATAAGAAGAGCCTTTTCGCGGGTATAATTACTACGGCCGCAGTGATAGTTGCGGTATTCGCATTATCAACAAGCAGCTTTGCCGCAAGCTCAGGCAAGATTGCGAAGGATGGTGTTCGTGTTCGTCAGGATGCAAGTACAAACAGTGAGATAGTTGTTACACTTGCAAAGGACGATTCAATAACAATCAACGGTCAGCTTACCGGAGCCGATGGAAATATCTGGTATCAGATAACAACATCTTCCGGCGCTAACGGATATGTAAGAAGCGACCTTGCTACCGTAACGGACGGTTCAACGCCCGGTACTATCGGAGCCGATGGAAATGTTACAGCCGGCGATCCCAGCATCAGGCTGGTAAACCCTGTATCAGGTACCGTTACATATGATCAGAACGTCAGAGTTCGTCAGGATGCTTCAACATCAAGCACTATTATTGACAGCATCTCCAACGGAACCGCAGTTACGATCAACGGCGTAAAGAACGGAACCGACGGAAGAGAATGGTATTATATTACTTTTACCAACGGTGACGGAAAAGAAGTAGTCGGATTTTGCAGAAGTGACTTTATTACCCCCGGCGGAGAGCTTACAGACCTTGTTACCGAGAGCTCTGAGCCTGTTGAGGAAGAGCCTGTTGAAGAAGAACCTGTTGTAGTTGAGAAAAAGGATGTAGATACTGAGCTCGACGGTGCCGATTGGTATTTAATGGACTATAACGGACTTTTCAGCGAGGGAACCGCCTCAAAGTATAAGATCAGTGATCTTTTCAGCAGTCTTGATACATATAAACAGACTGCGGATAAATATAAAAAGCAGGTCACCGGAATCAGAGTATGGCTTATAATCTTCATCGTACTTGCTATTGCAGGTATCGGCGGATGTGTATACTTCTTCATGAAGCTTCGTGAATCAAAAGATATGGCTGCTTTTGCAGACGCTGAGAAGCAAAGAAGAGCGCGTTTAGCAGGCGGAAATTCAAGACCTGCCGGAGCAAGACCCACAGGAGCGGCTCAGGGAAGACCCGCTCAGGGCAGACCTCAGGGTGAAGGAAACAGACCTGCAGGCGGTCAGAGACCTATGCCCGGACCTAACGGCCAGAGACCTGCCGGAGCAAGACCTGCCGGCGCAAGACCTCAGGGCGAAGGAGCCAGACCTGCAGGCGGCCAGAGACCTATGCCCGGACCTAATGGTCAAAGACCCGCAGGAGCACCCCAGGGAAGACCCGCAGGAGCACCCCAGGGAAGACCCGCAGGAGCACCTCAGGGAAGACCCGCCGGAGCACCTCAGGGAAGACCCGCCGGAGGAGCACCTCAGGGCAGACCCGTACAGGGCCAGAGACCCGTTCAGAGACCCGCTCAGGAGCCTGTAAGACAGCGTCCTACAGACGATGATGATTTCGATTACGGATTCCTCAACAACAAGGGCGAATAATCTCTTAAAAGAAAATAAAATTTGCTCCGTACAAATTGACAGTTATGGACCTCTGTTATAACATTTGTATAACAGAGGTTCTTTTTAATTTATCTCACACTGAGATAAACGAGTGAAATCCGGGGTGTAAAATGCTTATAGAGATAGATTTTAACAGTGATGAAGCTTTGTATCTTCAACTTAGAAATCAAATAATTCTCGGGATAGCGACCAATACTTATCATGAGGGAGATGCACTTCCCAGTGTAAGGGCACTTGCCGATGAGATTGGCATCAATATGCACACCGTCAACAAGGCTTATTCCGTACTTAGAGAGGATGGATATGTAAAGGTTGACAGGCGCAGGGGGGCCGTTATCGCGGTAGACAGGGAGAAAAAGGAACATTTGAATCGCTTTTGGGAGGTACTTGCTCCCGTGGTGTTTGAAGCTGTATGTAAGGATGTTTCAAAACAGGAGCTTCACAAAATTATCGATGACATATATGATAAATATAATTTCTAGTCATACAGGAGGAACGTAAGTTGCAGGGTAAATATACTCAAAAGGCGCAGGCAGCTTTAAAAGAGGCGGCCAGATGCGCACGCATGTTTCACCAAGGCTATATAGGATCCGAGCATATTTTGGCGGGACTTCTTGCTGATGAGACCAGCGTGGCGGGAAAAGTACTTCGTGACAACGGAGTAGAGCCTTACAAATTCAATGAAATGATAAAGGATATGATATCCTTTGACAAAAATGTTTCAATTAAGGAAAAGGGACTTTATTCTCCGAGGGCAGAGCTTATTTTGGAGGATGCCGAAAAGCTAGCGGCTAAATTCGGACAAAAGGAAGTAGGAACAGAACATATTCTTTTGGCTATTATAAAGGAAGGCGAGAATGTTGCCGTAAGACTGCTTGCGGCTCCCGGTATCAATATTCAAAAGATATATACCGATACCCTTATAGCAATAGGGCAGGATCCTGCTATGGCCAAGGAAGACCTTGGAGCAAAGGGTGGAAAAGGAAAGCCTTCCATGCTCTCTCAGTACAGCAGGGATCTGACCGCACTTGCCGCCGAGGGTAAGCTTGACCCCGTAATTGGCAGAAGCGACGAAATCAGCCGCGTTATACAGATACTCAGCAGGAGAACAAAAAACAATCCATGCCTTATCGGTGAGCCCGGTGTAGGTAAAACAGCGGTTGTGGAGGGACTGGCACAGCGTATAGTTTCAGGTGACGTACCTGCCACCGTTAGAAATAAAAGACTTCTTACACTGGACCTTTCCGGAATGGTTGCCGGAAGTAAATACAGAGGTGAATTTGAGGAGCGTATCAAGCGTGTTATCCGCGAGGTTACCGAGGATGGAAACGTAATCCTTTTCCTCGATGAGCTTCATACAATTATAGGAGCCGGCGGTGCAGAGGGTGCCATCGATGCGTCAAACATCATGAAGCCTTCTTTGGCAAGGGGAGAACTCCAGCTTATCGGTGCAACTACCATTTCCGAGTACAGAAAGTACATTGAAAAGGACGCTGCTTTGGAACGCAGATTCCAGCCGGTAACCGTAGAGGAACCTACTGTAGAGGAATCTATCAGGATTCTCGAAGGAATCAAAGGAAAATATGAAGAGCATCATCACGTGGTGATCACTCAGTCTGCGGTAGAGGCTGCGGTAAGACTCTCGGCAAGATATATTAATGACCGAAATCTCCCTGATAAGGCTATAGACCTTATAGATGAGGCTGCCGCGGGAGCAAGACTTCGCTCTCTTGAGCGCCCTGATAAGCTCAGAGAGATAGCCGAGCAGATCCAAAAGCTTGACAGACAGATTGAACTTTCAATCCGTATGGAAGCTTTTTTACAGGCCCACGAATTAAAGGAAAAGCAGGATGCGCTCCTTAAAAAATATGAGCGTATGCAAAATAAAATCCAGGACAGAGCCGGAGAATACAGCTATTCTATCGATGAAGAAAACATAGCCGAAGTTGTGGCAAAGTGGACCAAAATCCCTGTCACCAAGCTTGCGGAAAAGGAATCGGAGAGACTCTTAAAGCTTGAGTCTATCCTTCACAAGCGCGT
Organism: Lachnospiraceae bacterium; assembly: GCA_024684215.1. Classification (GTDB taxonomy): domain Bacteria; phylum Bacillota; class Clostridia; order Lachnospirales; family Lachnospiraceae; genus AC2028. The sequence continues at coordinate 3,585 of JAIKXH010000080.1, read as the reverse complement.
TATCGGTCAAAATGAGGCTGTTGACTCGATTTCGAAGGCCATGAGAAGGGGACGCGTTGGACTCAAATCTCCCAACAGACCCATCGGATCATTCCTTTTCCTGGGTCCTACCGGAGTAGGAAAAACAGAGCTTTCAAAGGCTCTTGCAGAGGCAATGTTCGGATCCGAGGATGCGATAATCAGAGTAGATATGTCGGAGTATATGGAAGGCCATTCGGTATCGAAAATGATCGGTTCACCGCCGGGATATGTCGGATTTGAAGAGGGCGGTCAGCTTACCGACAAGATCAGGAAAAATCCTTATTCGGTAGTACTTTTTGACGAAATAGAAAAAGCACATCCCGATGTGTTCAATATCCTTCTTCAGGTGCTTGACGAAGGCCACATCACCGACTCAAAGGGACGCAAGGTATCCTTTAAAAATACAATCCTTATTATGACCTCAAATGCCGGAGCTCAGCGAATCGTAGATCCTAAAAATCTGGGATTCGCCACCGAAAAGAGCGAAAAGAAGGATTACGAAAAGATGAAGTCCGCCGTTATGGAGGAGGTAAAGAGAAGCTTTAAGCCCGAGTTTATCAACCGTATCGATGACATACTGGTATTCCACCAGCTCACCGACGAGGATATGAAGGCTATAGTTAATCTCCTTACAAAGGAGCTTTCAAAGCGCTGTGATTCTCAGATGAACATAAAACTCACATTTACCGCTGCGTTAAAGGAGCATATCGTTAAAAAGTTCTCGGACAAGAAAATGGGTGCAAGACCTTTAAGACGCGGAATTCAGTCTGAAATAGAGGACGCATTGGCAGAGGAGATACTTTCAAAACGCGTAAAACCCGGAGATAAGGTTACCGTAGGAGCAAAAGACGGAAAAGTTACTTTTACGGTAAAAAGTGTATAAAAGTATTTACTTTGCAAGGTGATACGAAGTAAAATAAAAGATGTAGCAGGGGTGTTCCCCCAGGCATTTTTATCGGAGGAAAAATAAAATGGCTGTTGTTAAAGAGTTGATTCGTAAGGAGGCTGACGGAAAGCTTAGTTTCGGTAACTATGAACTCACAAGTAAATCAAAGGTTGAGGATTTCCCTTATGAAGGAGACCTTCTCAAGGTAAAGACTTTTTCAGAGATTACCAAGCTTGAAAAAAACGGATTATTCCTTTATGAATCAGTACCCGGAACTGCGGTAAACGGCTTTAAAGAGACCGCTGACGGAGTAGAGTTTTCTGTAGAAGCATCTGAGGATGTTCAGATTACGCTGGGACTTGAAGAAGAGACCGTATATGAGATTTTTGTTGGCGGAGTAAGCACGGGGGCAGTTTCAACAGGTCTTAGCGGTAAGCTTTCAATCAGTGTGGAGACTCAAAACGCTGATGCTGTAGCTGTAAAAGTTGTAAAGGCTTGATAAGTATTATTACTACGCACCCGAACAAAACGGGTGCGTATTTTTGTGAGGATAAATTATGCCCAAGAAAATGACCACGGTATATTTTTGTAACGAGTGCGGATATGAATCATCCAAGTGGATGGGACAGTGCCCCGCTTGCAAGCAGTGGAATACATTTGTAGAAGAAACAGTATCAAAGCAGGATGCTAAAAAAGCAGGGAGCCTTAGAGCAAAGAGTGCCCTTAATTCCGAAGTAGTGACACTCTCTGAAGTAACCGTCGGTGAGGATGAAAAGATACTTACGGATATAGGCGAACTGGACAGAGTGTTGGGAGGCGGTATCGTTCCCGGAAGTTTAGTGCTTGTGGGCGGAGATCCCGGAATAGGCAAATCCACCCTGCTTTTACAGGTTTGTCATAAACTTTCCGCAAAAAATATCGATGTATTATATGTATCCGGCGAGGAATCAAAGGTTCAGATAAAACTCAGAGCAGACAGAATAGGAAAATTCAGCGACAAGATGAGTCTTCTTTGCGAGACGAATCTTGAGACTATAGAAGATATAATTAAGCAGAGAAAACCCGGCATGGTGGTGATTGATTCCATACAGACCATGTATAGCGAAAATGTAAGCTCTGCGCCGGGCTCCGTGAGCCAGGTCAGGGAGACTACCGCGGTTTTATTGCAGCTGGCCAAAGGGCTTGGAATATCTATTTTTATAGTCGGACATGTGACGAAGGATGGTGCTGTGGCGGGTCCAAGAGTACTTGAACACATGGTGGATACGGTTTTATACTTTGAAGGTGAGCGACATGCCGCTTACAGAGTGTTAAGAGGTGTTAAAAACCGTTTCGGATCAACCGATGAAATAGGTGTATTTGAAATGCACAGCGAGGGACTTTTAGAGGTAAAAAACCCCTCTGAATATATGCTGGACGGAAGGCCGGAGGGTGCTTCGGGATGTATCGTCACATGCTCTATGGAAGGAACAAGGCCTCTTCTTTTTGAGATCCAGGCACTGGTTTGCCGTACAAATTTCGGATTGCCAAGGCGCCAGGCCGGTGGAACGGATTACAACAGAGTAAATCTCCTGATGGCGGTTTTGGAAAAAAGATGCGGCCTTAAGATGGGCGATTGCGATGCCTATGTAAATATCACCGGCGGAATGAAGATATCGGAGCCGGCCATAGATTTGGGAATAGTGCTCTCGGTGGTATCGAGCTTTAGAAATAAAGCTATAAATCAAAAGACTGTCGCATTTGGCGAAGTGGGACTCTCCGGCGAAGTAAGAAGCGTCTCCATGGCTAAGCAGAGAGTGGCGGAGGCGGCTAAACTTGGTTTTGAGATATGTATAGTGCCTGCTTCATGCGTAAATGAGTGCAGAAAAGTAAAAGGGATAGAGGTCATCGGAGTAACCAATGTCGAAGAGGCTATAGACAGAGTTTCCTAAAAATAGCTAAAAATAGTCTAAAAACGTTGCATAGGGCGGTTATAGTGTGCTAAAATTTTTTTAGAGTTTTCTACAGCATGTCGTACTGAAAATATTAGAGGAGAGACAGTGAGACATTTAGGTTTTTTTGGCACTGAAAACCGGGGGCTTTTGGAAACGTGTTTTCAGCAGGATTTCATTTGGAATCCTGCTTTTTGTTGTGTCATAAAACGGAAAACAAAATAAGCTATACAGGTAAGAGAAAAACAGAAAATGGCCTATATAGAAAGACAACAAAACAGGTATTTACTTTAAGAGAGAGAGAAGAAAATGGCTAATCAAACAGAAGGCAGTACCTCTGCTTCGAGCGGGGGAAAGAGTGTAAAATTCGGAAAGCCCGGAATTATTGCCGTATGCGCTGTGGCAGTATGTGCGGTTGCGGGACTTATAACTTTTTTTGTCCTTCACGGCAAAAATGATTTAGTGGCATCCACAATACGTTTCCTCAGAATGCAGGGCGAGGTGGCCTTGCTCGATAAAAACGATGAGAACATATCCATTAAAGAGGATATGAGGCTTGTGGACGGAAATAAGGTACTCACAAGTCAGCAGAGCTTTGCTGCTCTTTCACTTGATGATTACAAGGTTATTTCCCTCGATCAGAGCTCAAAAACGGTTATAAATAAGGACGGTAAAAAGTTAGAGCTTAATCTTGAAACCGGAGCTTTATATTTTAATGTCACTAAACCTCTTGAAGACGATGAAGTA
>JAIKXH010000013.1 GCA_024684215.1 Lachnospiraceae bacterium | reverse complement strand
TATGTTGTTGTATATATGCTGTCGCCGGTTATAACCAAAGGCTTGAAGGCAGTTACTAAAAAGCAGCTTATAACTGTAATAGTATGTCTGCTGATTTATGAATGTGTTCTAAAGAGTATCTTGCCCTTCAGATTAACTACCGATACGAAGGGCTACAGCTTCCTGTGGTATATAATAATGTTCCTCGTAGGAGCGTACTTTAGACTTTTCGGTTTTAAGTTCATAGATAAGCAGTATAAAGGATGGATCCTTTACTTTGGAGGATCTGCGCTTGTTCTTTTGGGAACATTTGCGATAGGAAGAATCATCGCAGCTACAGACAGGCTAAACGGCTTGCAGGGATTATTTACCGAGTATAATCATCTATTCGCTTTAATATCAGCCGTGGGCATCTTTACGGCTTTTGTTCACATGAAGCCGATTGAGGGAATTGCCGCTAGAATAATCTGTATTTTGTCACCGATGGCACTTGGTGTTTATCTTCTTCAGGAGAGCCTGGTACTTCGGTTTGAATGGCAAAAGTGGTTTGGCCTTCCGGGGGCGCTTGAGCTGTCTACGCCAATCTTTCTCCTAAAGGTTTTTGCGGCTGTTCTTGGAATGTATGCTCTGGGAACAGCAGTAGATGCTGTAAGAAAGGTTATATTCAAGTTCGCACCGATACCTGTGGAAAAGCTGATAAAGCAAAAGAAAGACAGTTTAGATGGTGAAAAACCATCTGGTGATATGACAGAATAGTAGATAAGAGTGATTGAACACACAATTCGAAACGGGTAGGAAAAAGATTTTGGCAAAGCTTAGTGTTATAATTCCTGTTTACAATATGGCAAAAGACGGAAATTTAAACTTTTGTCTGGATTCAATTATAAATCAGGATTACAAAGATCTGGAAATTATAGCGGTTAATGACGCCTCTACAGATAATTCTCTGGAAATCCTGAGGGAATATGAAATACGATACCCCGAAAAGGTTAAAGTTGTTACATACAAAGATAACCGTCACCAAGGGGGCGCTCGAAATGAAGGAATAAAGTACGCTACCGGGGAGTGGATTGGATTTATAGATTCGGATGATTGGGTATCCCCAGACTACTATGAAAGGCTCATTAATAAGGGCGAGGAGACAGGAGCAGATGTAGTTGGATGCTGCTACAACATTGTGGATAGCCACACATTTAAAGTAGGGAGGGTGGTTCCTTGCGGCTTTGAACATACGACAGGTATGTTCGATGAGAATAGAAGGAAGGATTACCTTAATAATCTGTCCAGCATGGTCACCAAGATCTACCGTGCATCCCTTATCCGTGACAACAACCTGTCTTTTCCCGAGCATATTTTTTACGAGGATAATGCGGCGGGACCGGTTTGGGCTATGTACTTTAAACATTTTGAATACATCGACGAACCTCTTTATTACTATTACCAGCACGATAGCTCCACAGTTCACACAATAACCGCCGAAAGGTGCAACGACCGTATGGTTGCCGGGGAAATGATGCTTTCTGAAATTAAGAAAAGAGGATTTCTGAAAGAGTACCATGACGAAATAGAGAGTATTTTTACCACAATCTATTTTACGAACACAGTATTTTCATACATGCGTATAAAAAAAGGGAAAAAGTATTCTGTAATAAAACACATAAAAAAGCGAATGATGGAGGAGTTTCCGGATTTCCGATCAAATAAAAACTACGGCAAGTTCATGGATGATGAACAGAAAAGATATGTGGATCTTATGATGAAAAACTCCCTGGCTTTCTACATTAAATACTCATTACTCTGGATGTACAGGGATTTAAGGGCAGGAAATTGATATGTTACAGGAAAGAATAAAACAAGTCTTTCATCAAAGAAAGGCAATAGCAGTAGGCAGTTTTGTTTTTAGTTTTGCCCTATCTTTGTCATTTGTTTTAGGAATACAGCTTAAGTACATTGGTTACACCTGGGGGGGGATAAAAGGCAAAATTGCTATCATAGCCGTAAGCGTGATTTTATCTGTAATAATTGAGCCACTTATATACATGTTTACGGAGTGTATAGAAAAACTTAAGTTTAAAAAACAGAATTTGGAAGCAAGAGGGAATAGAGTCTTTTTTATTAGTTTTATAGGTATCTTCGTTTCGTGGGTTCCGCATTACTTAGCGTTTTGGCCTGCTATAATGTCGTATGATTTTAACGCACAATATGTAAGTGCTAGAAGTGGTTTGGATGCATTTACAACGCATCATCCACTTATGCATACCTTTCTGATAAGGCAGTTTTTGCTTTTGGGAGATTTATTAGGGTCTTCGGAGATAGGTATGTCGCTGTTTGCCTTAACTCAAATGGTCATATTAGCTTCCATAATGGCATGTTCATGTCAATTGATTGCAAGGATAACAGTATCAAATAAATGGGGGTTTATAGGAGCAACTTTTTTCGCGATATTTCCTACACACCCTATAATGTCGGTTTGTATGACAAAGGATGTGCTGTTTTCGGCATTCTTTTTGTTATTTACTTTATCAATGATAAAGCTCTCTTTTTGTGATACTGGAAAGAATAATTCTAAAAAGATAATCTTTTGTATAATTGCCGGAGTATTGACTATGTTATTTAGAAACAATGCTTTGTACGCATTTGTTGTTTTTTCGCCTATATATGTATTACTATCGGGAAAGAAATGGATCAGGAGTTTAGTTGTATCATTATCAATTATGGCTCTTAGTTTAGTATTACTAAGCGGTTCTAAAGTAATTTTTAAAGCCGGCTCAGGTAGCGAGATAGAAAAGTATAGCGTGGTTTTACAAACCTTTGCCAGAACAGGACTTAATCATGGTGAAACGTTGTCACAAAAAGAATATGAAATAATAGATTATTACGTTCCTGCCGAGGTATGGTCATCGTACAACCCAGGAATTGCTGATAATATAAAGGTTTGTGTTGCGGATACATTTAGCAGATGGGAGAATGATAAGATCAAGCTGTTTAGGGACTGGATTTATATAGGATTACGTTATCCAAATGATTACTTGGATGCAATATTGACACTTACGTGTGGATACTGGTCAATCCCTGATGAGACCCATACTAACGTATGGGGAAATGGCATGGAAACAGGGACGGGTTTGATTTCTACTTTTAATGCCTCATCAACTGAGAAATTTGAATTCATCGATGAAGTGTCTTATATTTCGTGGCTTAAAACATTGGATAAAAAACTGGTAAATGATGATGTATATTTGAAGGTACCGGTAATATCAATACTGTTCAAGCCTGCATTTTATTGCTGGGTACTTATCTATGTATTAATATCATCGATTTGTTTAAAAAAGAAAAAAGCCTGCATGGTTGCTTTGTGGCCGATTTTGTACTTATGTACGTTGCTTTTGGGACCGGTTGTTAATTATAGATATGTGTATCCGCTATTAATCTCATTGCCAATAATGTGTGCGTATTTCTTGCACGATGAGAGTTGTGGGAAATTGGTCAGAAAATAGAGTTGAAATACGGTGGTGTTTATATGGGTGTAATGAACAGAATAAAACATTTTGAAGATAGCTTAAATGAAAACAGGGCAAAAAAACTTTTATTCTCGATACCGTGGGTTATCGGATGCCTTGTTGTAATGCTTTATCTGTTTAAAAGAGGACAGTTTCGATATGAATCTAATGATGATCTTTTTCTGAGTTTTATAGTAAACGGAATATATGGAAAATATTATAAATATAATATGTTTAATAGTTTTCCGTTAAGTTTATTATTTTCAACATTATATTCCATTTCGAGAACGGTTAACTGGTTTTTTTTATATTATTATTGCTTTATTGTCTTGTCATATATAGTGTTCGGTGTATGGAATATATGCAGGAATAGGATAATAGTCGCTTATCTTACATCGATGCTATTTGTGGTTTCGACATATAACGCGCTTATAACAAGGATGAACTTTTCAAAATCATCGTCAATAATAATTGCTGTTGGTTATCTCTTGTTTGTTTCATCTGTGGATGGAGAGATATGTAAAAGAAAATGGAATATAGCACTTCGAATAGCGTCATATGTATTTATAATCGGCGGCTTCTTGATTCGATGGGATACCTGCCTAGCGTCGCTTCCTTTTTTGATTGTTCTTATAGTTTATGTTTTTTTAAACAATAACAAACAGTTTAAAAGTATCATCCCGTTTATTGGCATTTTTGTTGTACTGGTTGTAATCTGGGGAAGCAATTATATAGCGTACAATACTGATAAGGATTGGAAGAATTGGGCTGATTATAACTCAGTAAGAGCCGGACTATTAGATTATTACACAGGGGACTATGACGGTTCAGAGGAGTTATATAAGGAAATAGGTATATCAAGAAATGATTTTGAAGCCCTTGATAGTTGGATTTATGCTGATGATGAAGTGTATGATTTGGATACTATGAAAAAACTCGCTGAAATCCGAGATCAAAGTTATGCTAAATATCATAAGATTAATAAACAAAATATAGAGAGCGCTATACTTAATTCATTGGATTTGTTCAAGTATTATTTAGTGATATTTGTAGTAATTTTTTTGATCTTAATGACGATTCCCTTGCTGAAAGGGAAAGATTCGCTAGTGCTCATAAGCTTATTTGTACTATGCTTTGGAGAGATTTTTTATTTAGTGTTTCATCAAAGATGCCCTGAAAGAGCATTTTACTTACCAATTATGGTTCTTTTCGTTATGGTTATTTATTTTATGGCCAAGGCTAAGGGGAGGAATGAATGGTCTATAATTTTTTCGATCGTATGTATCTTGATCTTTATTTTTTATGGAAGTAACTTTTATACAATTAATCGTTCAGAGGGATTCGCGTATGTTGATCGGGAAGAGACGATCAGTATGCTGAAGGAGTTGTCATCGAGAGAAGATAAATTATATGTTTGGGACGGACATGAGCGAGATATACTGCGATACGTATTTAGCCCTAAGGATGTACCACAATTTGGACTCGAGAAGAATTTCATAATGCTTGGAGGCTGGTCGGTACCATCGCCAATAATGAGTGAGAGGGCAGAGCTATTTGGCGAAAAATATAATTATTTGAGATTATTGGCATATAATGGGAATGTAAATTATATTACCAAGTCAGATGAGTATTTGGGCATTATAGAGCAATATATTAGAGAACACTATAATCCGGATGTAAAAGCTGAATTGATTGAGACGGTAAATGGGTTTAAGATATATAGCTTTGTTTAGCGAATTTGTTTAAAAAATGATATAGAATAACAAAGAGTTTTGCCAATTCGGGAACAGGACACCGAAAGAGGGCAAAGCTCTTTTTTTTTATATTAAAAAATGTTATGATAAGATATGTATGATTGGGCGGAGTATGAGCATTTGCTAAGAAAAAGCAAAGGTAGACAGAACTTTACTATAGGTAAAAAGAAGAGGACCTTGATGAAAAGCCTCTATGATGAATTATTAAAATACGGAGAATCTGATTATTACCCGTATCATATGCCAGGACATAAGAGACAGCGGGTGGACTATCTGCCGGAGGGTTTTACAAAGGTTGATATAACCGAGATAGAAGGATTTGATAATCTGCACGCCCCGGAGGGGATAATTAAAGAGGCGCAGGAGTTTGCCGCGAAGGCTATGGGCGCGATGCAGACCTACTTCCTCGTCGGAGGAAGCAGTTCGGGCGTCCTTGCGGCGATAAGCGCATCTGTACCCTGCGGCGGAGTCTTGGTGATGTCCAGAGGGGCGCATAAGAGCGCATATAACGCAGTAGGACTTAGGCATATCAGGCCGGAGTACATATATCCCGATATCAACGTAAAGTTCGGCTTTCCGGAGGCTGTTACCGCAAAGGCGGTTGAAGAAGCTTTTGTAAAAACACATGAAAAGGCAGACGCTGTTTTTATCGTTTCACCGACATACGAAGGGCGCGTAGCGGATGTAAAATCGATCGCAAAGGTAGTTCATTCACAGGGCAAGATCCTTATTGTAGATGAAGCCCACGGGGCCCACCTTCCCTTTGCACATATGGCCGGACTTGCAGGCGAGGAGAACGGATACCCCGATAGCGCCATCTTTTCCGGCGCGGATATTGTGATCCAAAGTACCCATAAAACCTTACCTGCTCCGACTCAGACAGCGCTACTCCATATTTGTTCCGACAGAGTAAATAGGGAACTTATAGAAAAGTACTTACGCATCTATCAGTCAAGCTCTCCGTCCTTCCCCTTAATGGCGGGAATTGACGGGGCTGTCAGATTTATGCATGCGGATGAAGGAAAACTGCTAAAGCGCATGGCAGAGCGCTTCTCTGAGCTTGAAAGCTATATAAATACGAAGCTAAAGTATATCGAGACTTTTAGACCCTCAGATAATTCATCTGACATCGGGAAACTGATAATTTCAGCATCAAAAGCTGGGCTTTCCGGTAAAGAGCTTGCGGATATCCTTAGGAATAAGTATCATCTTGAAACCGAGATGAGCGCCGAAAAGTTCGTTCTTGCTATGTTTACAGTCTTCGATACGGATGAAGGCTACGAACGTATGAAAGAGGCTCTTTCAGAGATTGATTTTGAATTAGCCGGGAAATGTGACATGCGTGACACTAAACTTAAATCCGGCTATGAGGAAGGCGCAGTCGCCGAAGGTAAAGACGGGTTCCGCAACGACCCATCCGATGAGAATGCCGGCGATGAAGCTTTGGAAGCGGTAAAGCGTATTCATCCCGAGGTCGCCCTCTCTATATCAGATGCATGGGATTCGGATAGCGAAAAGATTCCTTTAAAGGAAGCGGAAGGGCGGATTGCCTTTGATTTTATAAATCTTTATCCGCCGGGGACTCCAATTATTGTTCCGGGCGAGAGGATTTCTAAAGAGTGCGTTAGCTATCTGAAAGACTGTCTGAGTAAGGGGCTTAACCTAAACGGAATTACAGACGGTTATGTATCAGTCTTAAAGATGTGAAATGCGGAAATGTAATCGGACCTTAAACAGCCGTGAAATACCAAAAAGCAGGGACTTATCCCAAAGCAAGGGCTGACGGCACCTTAATCTCATAGGGAGATAATATACAAGATGAGCAGGATTTACTGCGTGATGGGTAAAAGCGCATCAGGAAAAGATACCATATACAGAACTTTATTGGAAAACAATGATTTGGGATTGGAAAAAATCATTTCTTACACGACCCGCCCAATAAGGGACAAAGAAAAAGAAGGTGTAGAGTATCACTTCACTGACGAAAAAGGTTATAAAAAGCTCGAGAAAGAAGGCAAGGTAATCGAAACAAGAGTTTACGATACGGTGTATGGACCTTGGAGATACTTTACGGTAGATGAAGGGATAAAAAAAGACAGAGATTACCTCATTATTGGAACACTTGAGCAATATATAGCGCTTAGAGATTATTTCGGAGCCAAGAGAGTTTGTCCGATCTATATCGATTTGGATGACGGAGAGAGGCTTCAAAGGGCTTTAAACAGAGAAAGAAAACAGCGCGAGCCCAAGTACAGTGAAATGTGCAGAAGATTTCTTGCAGATAGCGAGGATTTTTCGGAAGATAAATTAAACAAAGAGAAGATCCAAAACCGTTTTGAAAATACAGATTTTGACAACTGTGTCAGAAATATCGTAGCTTTTATACAATCCGGGAGATGATTAATTGGATATAAAAATAAACCAAACACAGCCGGTAACGCAGGCGCAGCCCACATCTGAGGTAAAATCCACCGACGGTACTTTCAAGTTTATGCTTGCCAGTAACATCGAAGAAAGTGAACTGCAGGCTCATCTGAATAATCTTATGGAACAGATAGATGCCGAGGGTAAAAAGCTTGCCAAAAGGCGCGATGTCAGGGATATGAAGCATTACCGCGGGCTGGTCAAAGAGTTTTTAAATGAAGTTATAACGAGATCTCATGAGTTTTCCAGAGAAAATTTCCTCGATAAACGAGGAAGACACAGAGTTTACGGAATTGTCAGACTGGTAGATGAAAACCTGGATGCCCTGGCACAGGCGCTTATGAGTGATGAAAAAGAGAACATAGATATACTGGGAAAAGTTGGTGAAATCCAGGGCCTGCTTCTGGATATTTTCACTTGATTTTCTGCCCCGTATTTTATCTTTAGCGCTAACTTAAATTCGGGTTCGAATTTTCGGTTGACATATAACATTTGCAGAACGCTTGCAGAGGAAAGGAATCCATATGCCTACATTTAAAGACGTTGTCGGACAAGAGCAGATAAAAGCTCATTTAAAGACAGCCATAAAAATGAAAAAGGTATCTCATGCATATATTATTAACGGTGAAAGAGCGAGCGGTAAGGAGTTTATCGCCGGAATATTTGCGCAGGCTCTTTTGTGCGAAAAGGGTGGAGAGGAGCCCTGCGGGGAGTGTCACTCTTGTAAACAGGCCGCTTCCAAGAGCCATCCCGACATAAAATATGTAACACACGAGAAGCCCGCATCTATCGGTGTAGATGATATCAGAGAGCAAATCAGTGATGATGTTGCGATTAAGCCCTACAGTTCGGAGTACAAGATTTATATCGTGAGCGAAGCGGAAAAAATGACCGTTCAGGCTCAGAATGCAATCCTAAAAACTCTTGAGGAGCCTCCGGCTTATGTAGTTATCATGCTCCTTACAACCAATAGCGAGAGCTTTCTCCAGACGATAAGATCGAGATGTGTTGAGCTTGACATGAAACCGGTGCAGGGAAAAGTCCTTAAGGAATACCTTATGGAGGAACTCGAAATCCCTGATTACAAAGCTGACGTATGTGTCGCCTTTGCACAGGGAAATGTCGGAAAAGCCCGAGAAATGGCGATGAGTGATGATTTCACCGCAGTTCAAAATGCAACACTTAATCTTGTAAAGGGTGTTAGGGAAATGGATTTATCCGATGCCGTAGCAGGTATAAAAGCTATGGCGGAATATAAAGTAGATCCCGGCGATTATCTCGATATTATCGCCATTTGGTACAGGGATGTGCTTTTATTCAAAGCGACCGGCGAGACGGATCAGCTTATATTCAGGGAGGAGCTTTCCACCATAAGGAGAGTTGCTCAAAGAAGCAGCTACGAGGGCATTGAGGAAGTTTTAGAGGCCCTCAAAAAAGCGAGATTACGCTTAAACTCCAACGTTAATTTTGACTTAACAATGGAGTTACTTCTTCTGACGATTCAGGAGAAAGGATAGACTGATAGGAGTTAATTGAAAAAATGGCAAAAGTAATAGGTGTAAAGTTTAGAAATTCCGGAAAGATATATTTCTTTGATTCAGCCGGAATCGATATACAAAAGGACGACCATGTAATCGTTGAAACCGGAATGGGAATTGATTACGGCTTTGTGGTATCGGGTATCAGGGATATAGACGAAAGCAAGTTGTTTCAGCCCTTAAAGCCCATTATGAGAAAGGCTACCGAGAGGGACGAGGAGCAGGTTAAAGAGAACGAGAAAAAGAGTAAAGAAGCATTTGCGGTATGCCTTGAAAAGGTAAAGTCTCATGGCCTTGATATGAAGCTTACCGAAGTAGAATACGCGTTTGATAACAGCAAAATACTTTTTTATTTTACATCCGATGGTTATGTGGACTTCCGCGAACTTGTAAAGGATCTGGCCGGTACATTTCGTACAAGAATAGAGCTCAGACAGATAGGAGTTCGCGATGAAGCAAGAGCAATAGGTGGCCTCGGCGCATGCGGAAGACCTATGTGCTGTGCGGCTTATCTTCCCGATTTTGTTCCTGTTTCAATAAAGATGGCAAAGGAGCAGAATCTACCGCTTAACCCTACAAAGATCTCAGGCGTGTGCGGAAGGCTTATGTGTTGTCTAAAGTACGAGGAAGAGACCTACGAAGAGTTAAATAAAACTATGCCTGACGTCGGTGATTTCGTAGAAGGTTCCGACGGACTTCAGGGCGATGTATTCTCCACAAATGTTTTGAGACAGACTGTAAAGGTTCTTGTTGAAAACGGTGATGAAAAGGAGATGCACGACTACTCCGCAGAAGAGATTACCGTGCTAAGAAAGCGCAAGGGCAAAAAGCTTGCGAACGCTCAAAAGAACGAGGAATCCGTTGATGAGAAACAGCTCGAGGCATTAGAGGACAAGCCCGAAAAGGGTGAAAAAAAGCCCCAGCGCGAGAAAAACGGCGAGAATAATTCGGAACGCGGAGAAAGAAACGTTGAAAAGAAAGAGCGTCGTTTCAAAGAAAAAAAAGACAAGCGTGAACGCAATGACAATCGCGACCGAAATGATAACCGCGAGCGTAATGACAATCGTGGGGATAATAAAAGTGAGAACCGTATAACCGACGGTGACCACGAGGCTAGTAACGAAAACAAGGGCGGACATGAAAAGCCCGATAATCAAAAGGACGGTGAAAACCGCAAAAATTCTCACGGCGGATTTAAACACAAGAAAAATCGTAAATTCCGTGACAAGAATAAGGGTTCTGAAAATGGAAACAGAGAAAACTCTTCTGAAAACGGATGAGAGAATAGACGATTTACAGAGAAATAATTTAAAGATAATACAGAGCCCCGGAAGATTTTGTTTTGGAATGGATGCGGTACTTTTATCCGGTTTTGTTCACGCCAAAAAGGGGGACAAACTTCTCGATATGGGTACCGGAACCGGTATTTTACCGATACTTCTTTCGGCTAAAACCGAGTGCGAGTTTTTGACCGGTTTGGAGATTCAGGAAGAAAGCGCCGATATGGCGCAACGAAGCGTCCTATATAACCATATAGAGGACAGAGTAAAGATAGTGTGCGGCGATATTAAAAACGCCGAGAATATTTTTCAAAGATCTTCGTTTGATGTTATAACCTGCAATCCGCCTTACATGATAGGTAAGCACGGTATTTCCAATGAAGAAGAGCCCAAGGCTATAGCGAGGCACGAGATTGCATGTACCTTTGATGATGTAGCGAGGGCGGCTTCGGCTTTGTTAAAGCCGGGGGGACATTTTTTTCTGGTACACAGGCCCTTCAGACTTTGCGAGATAATGTTGACACTTAGCCAATATAAACTTGAACCCAAGCGAATGAGACTTGTGTATCCTTTTTCGGACAGAGAACCGAATATGGTTTTGCTGGAGGCCGTTAAGGGCGCGAAGTCCAGGATGACGGTAGAAAAACCGCTTATTATTTTTAAAGAAAAAGACGTATACACCGACGAAATTAAAAATGATTACGGATTTTAGTTTGAGGTGAACAGATTTTAGTTTAAGATGAACGGATTTTCGTTTAACAGGATGGAATTGATATGGCAGGAACTTTATTCCTGTGTGCTACGCCCATAGGTAATTTGGGTGATATGACGCCCAGGGTGGTAGAGACTCTGAGAAGCGCCGATATTATAGCAGCAGAGGACACCAGAAACAGCATAAAGCTTTTGAACCACTTTGATATTCATACTCCAATGACGAGTTATCATGAATACAACAAAACTGCAAAAGCTTATACTCTTATAGAGATGCTTCAAAGCGGAAAAAATATAGCACTAATTACGGATGCCGGCACTCCGGCGATATCGGATCCCGGTGAAGTGCTCGTAAAAATGTGTCACGAATCCGGAATTAACGTGACATCACTGCCCGGACCGGCCGCGTGTATTACAGCGCTTACTCTCTCAGGACTGCCAACCAGAAGATTTTGTTTTGAAGGATTTTTGCCTCCCGATAAAAAGGAAAAACAGGAAATTTTGGACGAACTTAAAAACGAGAGCCGTACCATAATAATGTACGAAGCTCCCCATCATCTTACCAGAACTTTGGGAGAGCTGTATGAAGTGCTGGGAGACAGAAAAATAACTCTTTGTAAAGAACTCACCAAAAGGTATGAAACAGTGATGGTGAGCACTCTAAAGGAGAGCATGGAGCACTTTGAGGCGGAGGAGCCGAGAGGTGAATATGTACTTGTAATAGAGGGAAAAAGTCTCGAAGATAAAAAGAGCGATGCACAGGAAAAATGGGAGCAGATGAGCATCCCCGAGCACATGAAAATATACGAAGACCGGGGTATAGATCACAAGGAAGCCATGAAACTTGTCGCAAAGGACAGAGGAATAGGAAAACGAGACGTATATAAGGCTTTGCTTGAGGAAGGATGAGACAAAAGCCAACGTAAGAAATAATAAAAAGAAATAATAAGCAATAAAAGAAATAATAAGTAACATAAGAAAAAAAAAGAAATAATTAAAAACAAAAGCCATAAAAGAAAGAAGATGAGCCTATGGCAATTAGCTGTGACACATGTGTCAACAATGTTTATGACGAAGAATATGAAGAATACGACTGCATGGTAAATCTGGACGAAGACGAAATGTACAGATTTTTAGCCAGTGGTCAAAAGGAATGCCCGTACTACAGATCTGATGATGAATATGCCGTTGTCAGACATCAAATGTAAATAAGACATCATAGTAAACAATATGCACTACCATAATTGGGAGAGATTATGCAGGCAAAGTATTCTGAAGACCAACTTAAAGAGATAGAGCTTGGAAAGTCGAAAGGATTAGATACATCAATCTATGAAAACCCGGCTTTTCTTGCCATGCACATGCATGAAATCAGAATCGGACTTGAAAAGGGGATTGACGCAAAGAAGTATGCCAGCACCGATTACGACTGGCAGCAGATGAGAGAGCTTAGAAGAGGCCTTGAAAACTGCGTAGATATAAGTAAATTTGCGGATAAAAACATTCCCCACGATGTAATGCGTGAGGAGAGAAAAGCCCTCGAAGCAAGAGTTGATATCAGCGACTATAAGGGCGGTAGACGCGGCAGGTCCTCCGCTATAATGCGTCAGCTTAGAAAAGGACGCCAAAATGATGTAGATCTTATCAAATATATCGAGGAAGGCTACGACGCTGAACAGCTCGAATCCATCAGGACGGCTCTGGAAAAAGAAGTTGACATAGAACCCTATCTCAACATTGATTTTAGAGGTTCCGCCATTGATGAAATAAGGGTGGGTCTTGAAGACGGAGTCGATGTCAGTCTTTACGCCGGTGTAGAATATAACTGGAAGCAGATGAGGGAAATCAGACTCGGTATTATACACCGTGTTGATATTTCCAAGTATTCAAACAGTTTATACTCCTCGCTTCAGATGAAAGAGATCAGGCTTGGTCTGCAAGCCGGACTGAATGTTGATGAATACTCAATGATGAGGTTCTCGGCTTCAGATATGAGGAAAAAGAGGCAGGAGCTTCTTGAACTCGTTGAAAGCGCTACAAAGACCGGAGAACAGGTCCTTGCCGAACTTGATAATCTCATCAAAAAGGAGCAGGACAGGGAAGCCGGCTTAGACCCCATGACACTTATGGTAAGCACCGATAAAATGGAGGCTTACGCAGTAATCAGAGAGGGCTATGACGATATTACAGAGCAGGAAGTCTTAAAAATGGCGTGGGATTCAGGAATCCGTAAAGGTATAAAGAGAGATGCCATGAAGGAAATTGAGAACGGATTCCGCGGAGAAGAAGGAAAAGTTCTTATTGCAAAGGGCGAACTTCCCGAAAGCGGTAAGGACGGTTGGTATGAATATTTCTTCAGAACCGATCTTGACGGAAAGCCCAAAATACTTGAGGACGGTTCCGTTGATTACAACAATATTGAATGGTTTGATATCTGCAATAAAGGTCAGACCGTAGCGATTTATCACCCTGCTACAAAAGCAAAAGACGGGTTTAATGTTTATGGAGAGACAACCCCGGGAAGAAACGGTATAGAGCAGCCCATGCTCTCCGGAAAGGGATTTACCGTAACAAAAGATAAACTTTCATATATTTCCAATGAAAACGGAATGATCGTTCTTAGAGATGGAAAAAGGCTTGAGATATCCAGCGTTTTGGAAGTGGAAGAGGTAACGAACGCTACAGGATTTATTGTATATAAGGGGTCTGTACACGTTAGGGGAGATGTAGGCTCGGGCGGCGTTATAAACTGCGGCGGAGATGTAATTGTAGACGGTTTTGTAGAGGGCGGAAATATTACAGCCGACGGAGATGTACTTCTAAAACGAGGTATGAACGGCGGAGGTCGCGGAGTTATAAGGGCCGGTAAAAATGTAACCGGAAAGTTCTTTGAAAATGCGGATGTATATGCCGGAGATACAATAACCATTGACTATGCGACAAACAGTATGCTTTTTGCAGAAAACATGCTTGAAGTAAAAAAGACAAAGGGTGCAATAATAGGCGGAAGAGCTACGGGACTCAGAGGTATGACGGTTCAAAACGTTGGAAACAAGATGGGACAAAAGACCATTCTGGCAGCGGGAGTTCCGAAATCCATGGATGAAAAGAGAAAAGAGATTCGCGAGAGAATTTCTTTAAATAAAGAACAACTTAAAGTCCTTAGAAATGCTGAACTTGATTTCCACAATAAATATCCGATGAATATACTCTCACAAATGGATATTTTCACCAAGATTGAAAATGCAATCTATACCAAAGAACTGGATATAGAGCAGGCCAACAAGGATTTGGAAGAATTTCTTGAAACCATGAAAGAATACAGCAAATCAAAAATAGTGGTTAAAGGAGATCTATACGATGGAGTTGATGTGGAGATAAGCGGTAAACATTGGATTTCTTACGGAATGTCGAGAGTAACATTGAAACTTGTAAATGATGAAAATGGCGAGCACATCATCGCATACAACGAGTAAAGGCGGGTAAAGTATGAAGGGACAAGTACTTATAATCAATGACGACAAAGTAGAAATGGCTGCCTTAAACAGAGCGATTTCGGAAGACTACAGATGTGTTTTGGCCATGTCGGTTAATGACGGAGTAAAATATCTGGCCAGCAACGAGGACGGCTTTTCCGCGGTAGTTATTAAGCTGGATATAAAGCCAATGTCCGGACTGAGGTTCATTCAGATAGCGGCTGAAAACAATAAAATAGCATCAATGCCTTTTATTGTTACGGTTGAAAATGACGATGACGTTGAGCTGGATGAGTGCTTTGAACTCGGTGTAGTCGATTATATATCAAAACCGTTTGTAAACGCCAGAATAAAAAGGTGTGTCGACAGAAATATTTCCGTATTTGAAAAGTTTAAGGCCATCGGTGATACGATTGACGGGCAAAATGCCAATCTGCAGAAGACGATTGACGATCTGAAAAAGGAAGTAGATAGCGCAATAGACCGACAGGCCGCTCTTTTGGAGGCACTCGGAACAGTAGTAGAATACAGAAATCTGGAAGATGTAAATCATGTAAGGAGAATAAAAAAGTTTACCGAAATCCTCGGAAAACATTACATGGAAATATTCCCTGATGCGGGTCTTACAGAAGAAGATTTATTAATCTACTCAAGGGCAAGTATAATGCATGATATCGGAAAAATCTGTATTCCCGATTCAATTATGTTAAAGCCGGGTAAACTTACCGATGAAGAGTTTGAATTCATGAGGTCGCACACAACAAAAGGTGTGGAACTTTTAAAGGCTATAGAGCATTGCTGGGACAGCAAGTATACGAAGGCAGCAGAAGACATATGTCGCTGGCACCATGAGAGATTTGACGGAAGAGGATATCCAGACAGACTCGAAGGAGATAAGATTCCTATTTCTGCGCAACTGGTATCAATTGTCGACACATATGATGCACTTGTAAGTGACAGAGTTTATAAAAAAGCATATACTAAACAGGAAGCTTTCAAGATGATAACCGGAGGAGAGTGCGGAGAATTCTCACCTCAGTTAATGGAGGCATTCAGGCAGTCAAGGCAGGAGTTTGAAGATGTTGTGGACGAAATAGGAAGCAACGAATCTTTATCAGCCGGGGAAGAAGAATAAAGGCTGTTTCGGGGGAATAATAATTAATTGCTTTAGCAAAGAATACAAGAAAAGAGGACAAAAAGATGCTCGAAGAATTAAAACAAAAAGTCTATGAAGCTAACATGGATTTACCTAAGTACGGACTGGTAACCTTTACTTGGGGAAATGTGAGCGGAATCGATCAGGACAGCGGACTTTTCGTAATCAAACCCAGCGGAGTTGAGTATGAGAAGCTCACCCCCGAAGATATGGTTGTTATGGACTTAAACGGTAACAAGGTAGAGGGAAGATACAATCCTTCATCCGATACCGCAACACATCTTGAGCTTTACAAGGCATTCCCTGAAATCGGCGGAATAGTTCATACTCATTCATCATATGCAACAAGTTGGGCCCAGGCGGGAAGAGATATTCCCTGCTACGGAACCACACACGCCGATTATATTTACGGACCTGTTCCCTGCCTCAGATGTCTTACCAAAGAGGAAATTGATACAGCCTATGAGGAAAATACAGGTCATTTGATTGTAAACGAATTCAAAAAGATGGGTAAGGACATTCTCGCAGTTCCCGCATGTCTTTGCAAAAATCACGGACCTTTTGCGTGGGGCAAAGATGCTCATGAGGCAGTACATAATGCTGTAGTACTTGAGGAAGTTGCAAAGATGGCATACAGATGCGAGACCATCAATCCCAAGGTTTTACCTGCCCCTCAGGAACTTCAGGATAAGCACTACTATCGTAAACATGGTGCCAATGCCTACTATGGACAGAGCAACAATTAAGGCTTTGAAAGCAATTTTGGATTAGAATAATAATCTGTATAGGTTATTATATAAACAGAATAATATCCTGTTACAGGAATTATAAACACTAATTAAGCAAAGGAGTTACTTAAATGGACAATCTTGAACTTAAGAAACACGCAAATGATGTCCGCAAGGGTATAGTTACCGCTACCCATGCAGCTAAGTGCGGACATCCCGGCGGATCATTGTCTGCGGCAGACCTCTATACATTCCTTTATTTTGAGGAGCTGAACATCGATCCAAAGAATCCTGCAAAAGAGGATCGTGACCGTTTCGTACTTTCCAAGGGACATACCGCTCCCGGACTGTATTCCGCTCTTGCGTACAGAGGATTCTTCCCTGTTGAAGATTTAAAGACTCTTCGTCACCTGGGATCATATCTTCAGGGTCATCCCAATATGCATATTCCCGGCGTAGATATGGCATCAGGTTCACTCGGACAGGGAATCAGTGCTGCAGCCGGAATGGCACTCGGAGCTAAACTTGGGGGAAAAGATTTCCGTGTATATACTCTTCTCGGAGACGGAGAGATTGAAGAAGGTCAGGTTTGGGAGGCGGCAATGTTCGCAGGCTTCAGAAAACTTGATAATTTCTGCGTGATCGTAGATAACAACGGCCTTCAGATTGACGGACCCATTGATAAGGTTTGCTCACCTTATCCTATAGACAAAAAGTTTGAAGCTTTCAATTTCCATGTAATCAATGTAGATGCACATGATTTTGACGCTTTAAGAAATGCATTTAACGAAGCTAAGGCTACAAAGGGAATGCCCACCGCTATCATCATGCACAGCCTCAAGGGAAAGGGAGTTTCTTTCATGGAAGGAAGTGTAGATTGGCACGGCAAGGCACCTAACGATGACGAGTATGCTATCGCTATGGCTGACCTCGCAAAGATTGATGAAGAACTGGCAAAGGAGGGCAAGTAATCATGGCAGATGTTAAAAAGATTGCAACCCGTGAAAGCTACGGTAATGCTTTAAAGGATCTCGCTGAAGAGTTTCCTGATCTTGTAGTACTTGATGCTGACCTTGCGGCAGCAACAAAGACCGGAATATTCAGGAAGGCATATCCCGATCGT
>JAIKXH010000100.1 GCA_024684215.1 Lachnospiraceae bacterium | reverse complement strand
CCAGGGAAAGTTATATGTGGCTGCGGACCCGGAAGTAACATCTTTTGACATGTATATAAATGATTCAAAGGTTGATACCTCCGCATTTGTGGGCGGAAAGTGCTATGAAGTTGATTTTTCAAAAGTATCAGTAAATGGCAGAAATTCTGTGCAGATATCAAATGTAATGCCGTTTGATTATAATAAAGATACTGAAGAATTAGAAAGAGTACGAGTTTGCATTCCTTATCCAACGGTTATAGAAGGAACTCCCTCGGAAGTGGGTATCGCGGACGAATCTCTTAAACTGATTTCAGACATAATTGAGTCAGATGTAGAAAACGGCTTTACCAGTTCACAGCTTGCGGTGATAAGGCAAGGAAAGCTTGTCTATCAAAATGCATGGGGATATACCAATTCATATTTGCCTGACGGTAGTATCAATCCCGAAAAGGTGCCGGTGACAAATGATACTTTGTACGATCTGGCTTCTGTAACTAAGATGGCATCGGTCAATCTATCTATTCAAAAAATGGTAACTGACGGTACCATAAATCTCGATGATAAGATTGCAGATTATATAGGACCGGAGTTTTATGAGAGCGTTCTTGATTTTGGATATAAGGGAAAAGAATATGTCTCACATGAAACTCAGGTAAAATGGAAGAGTGAACTGACTGTCAGGGACATACTTTGTCATCAGGCAGGATTTCCCGCCGATCCCATGTATCATTATATTTACCTTGATGCTTCTACTTATGCAGCTTCAAAGAATAATACAAATATTTTATACAGCGGAGTTGAATCGAACGAGGATACAAAGGCTAAAACCCTGGTTTCAATCTGCAAAACGCCGCTTATGTATGAGCCGGGCTCTAAAACGGTGTACTCCGATGTTGACTATATGCTTCTCGGATTTTTGATTGAAAAGGTTTCGGGGAAGGATTTAAATTCATATTGCAAAGAGAATTTCTGGGAGCCGATGGACCTTAATAATATTACGTTTAACCCTCTTAAAAATGGGTTTGATGCATCAGACTGTGCCGCTACCGAGCTTAACGGAAATACAAGGGACGGTGTCGTAGATTTTCCTGGAATAAGGAACTATACGTTGCAGGGGGAGGTGCATGATGAAAAAGCTTATTACTGCATGGGAGGAGTAAGCGGTCATGCAGGGCTTTTTGCTAACGCAACCGATCTTGCAAAGCTTATGAGTACAATGCTGACCGGTGGATACGGTGAATACAGTTTCTATTCCGAAAATGTTATCGATGCATTTACTGCTCCTAAAGATGCGTTTTCTGCAAGCTGGGGATTAGGATGGTGGAGAGAAGGAGAACTTCAAAGAGTAGGATTTTTTGGAACGGACAGTGGCAACAGCGCTTTCGGACATCAGGGATGGACCGGAACTATTGTAATAATCGACCCGGATAAGGATTTGGTTATTGTCTATCTGACAAATAAAATAAATTCTTCTCTAATAAGTAAATCCTCTGCAAACAGATTTAGAGGTGGTGCATATACCGCTGCGACTCTTGGGTTTGTTCCTCAGATACTGGCGATAGGTATGGATGGTGAGGGGGCGCTCGGAGCAAGACTTACTTCACTGACAGCAAGTATGGCGAGAGAATCGGTAAGAATAATTCCGGATGGTGCGGCCGGTGATAATCCATATTATGCAAATGCAAAAAGCAAGATTAATGTCCTTAAGAAATGGTCGGATGAGTACGGCGCCGAAAATGAAACTTATTATAACGATTTGATAAATGAGCTTAATACAGAGCTTGAAGAGCGGGCTAATAATTGATATATCAGTAAATTAAAAAACGATGTCATAACTGCTTATATATGAGCTATTATGGCATCGTTTATTTTTGATTTAATAAAAAGGCTTTTAGATTAAGAATAGTTTTTTAATTTTGAAATAGTATTAAATTTAAAAAGTATTCTTTTATATTTATATTTTTTTATATTTAAAACTTTGTTGTTTTTCTTTTTACAAGTGTACCGGAAAATACGGTTTTTTGAGGCATTTCCTGACCGTTTAATACTCCGATTAAAGTTTTTACAAGACATCTTGTCTGAGTTTCCAACTGGTTGTCAATGGAGGTAAGCTCAGGTGTACAGCAGCCTGTAAGGATTGAATTGTTGTAACCGATTACAGACAAGTCTCCGGGTATTGAAAGGTTATGCTTTTGAGCATATTTAACGGCAGCAATGCCCAGTTCATCGTCAGCGGCGATAACACCGTTAAATTTATGTCCGTCCTTTGCGAAATCGGAGATGAAATCAGCGATATTTTCAAGGCTGGTAATGTCCTCGGGAATGCGACAGATCAGGTCCTCATAGTCGGGCACTTTTTGGCTCTGCATTGCCATTCTGAAGCCGTCGAGTTTCTTGCGTCCGCTATAGGAAACGGAATTATACAAATATAAAATGTTATGTATACCTGAATCATACATCTCGGTAGCGGCTCTGTACATTGAGTTCATATCGTCGCAGAGAATACTGTAAACGTTATCGTGATGATATGAAGCGTTAAGTACCATAACGGGTACCTTAGCTGAACTGTCAATGATGTACTGGTTTTCCTGTTCGACTTCCCCGATGAAGTTGGAACCAACAAGGATAAGACCGTCAACTTTTTTGGAAAGGATAAGATTTACGTAGTTTTTCTTGGCATCAAGGTTGTAACCGGTGCAGCAAAGAAGAGATTCATAGCCTGCGGCCTGGAGATTTTGCTCCAAATAATATACAGCCTTTGCCAAAAAAATATCTGATGAATCGGCACATAGAATACCGATTGTCTGCATAGATTTTAATCCCATGGCACGAGCGGAAGAGTTGGGGGTATATCCGAACTCATCTATAATGTCCATAATCTTTTGTCTGGTGGATTCTTTAACCTTTGAACTTCCGTTAAGAACTCTGGATACAGTGGCGATTGAAACGCCGGCTTTTTCAGAAATATCGTAAATCGTTAGTGACATAAAGGGCCTCCGGTAGGTATTAAATGTAAATACTTACATTGTTTTACATTATACAATCATTTTTGAACATTTTCAACAAAAAAAGTCAATTTTTGAGCCATTATTTTAACATTTTTTAATCAATAAAAATGTATTAGTAAAACCTCTTTCATTCCCTTAATACCAATAGCTGCAAACAATCGTATTATTGTAAAATTTAGACAAAAAGTATTACGGGTTTTATATATAAATCACAATTCAATCGTAAGATTAAAATACATCATTGACTTAATTGTAAAATAGTGTAAAATTAGAAATGTAAACGCTTACATCAAAAGTGGGCTGAATTTAATTATTTATTCGAAAAGGGGTACATTATGGATACTATTTCTAGGAAAATGACCGGAAAAAAAGAAAGACCTGTTAAGGTTCTTCAGTTCGGAGAGGGAAATTTTCTTCGTGCTTTTGTTGACTATATGATCGATATTGCAAATGAGCAGGGAAAATTTGACGGAGATATTGTTCTTGTAAAACCTATTGAATTCGGTAATCTCGATAGATTTCACAATCAGGAATGCCAGTATACCGTACAGCTTCGCGGACGCGTAGACGGCGAACCCAAAAAGATAAATCGTATTGTTACCAGCGTAGCCGATGCGGTTGACGCTTACAATGAGTATGAGAAGTATGCAGATTATGCAAAGCTTGATACTCTCAGATTTATCGTTTCAAACACAACCGAGGCCGGTATCGTTTATGATGAGACCGATAAATTTGAGCTTAATCCCCCCAAGAGCTATCCCGGAAAGCTTGCAAAGTTTTTATATGAAAGATATAAGCATTTTAACGGTGATAAATCCAAGGGACTTATTATGCTTCCCGTTGAGCTTATTGATGACAACGGACTTCATTTAAAGGAGTGCGTATTAAAGCAGGCTAAGAACTGGAACCTTGAAGACGGTTTTTCAGATTGGCTTAATGAAGCATGTATCTTTACTTCGACTCTTGTTGACCGTATCGTTACCGGATATCCCAGAGACGAGGCAGAGGAGCTTTGCAAGGAGTTCGGTTATCAGGATGATTTAATTGTTACCGGTGAGCCCTTTGCTCTTTGGGTAATTGAGAGCCCCAAGGACCTTTCTGACGAGCTTCCTCTTCCCGCAGCAGGACTTCCTGTTATCTATACACCCGATCATCATCCTTATAAGCAGAGAAAGGTTCGTATCTTAAACGGAGCTCATACTTCATTTGTACTTGCATCATATCTTTGCGGCAATGACATTGTGCTTCAGTCTATGAATGACGAGCTTATACTTAAATTCATCAAGGGTACTTTATTTGATGAGGTTATTCCTACACTTACCCTTCCCAAGCAGGATCTTCTTGATTTTGCAGATGCTGTACTTGCAAGATTTAACAATCCTTATGTTAAGCATGCTCATCTTTCAATCGCTCTTAACTCTGTTTCAAAGTGGAGAGCAAGATGTATGCCAAGCTTCCTTGACTATGTAAAGAACGAGGGCAAACTTCCCGAGCATCTTACATTCTCAATCGCAGCACTTATGGCATTCTACACAGGAAGCGAGATCAGAGAAAAAGCTCTCATCGGTCACAGAAACGGTGAGGAGTACCAGATTCTTGATGATGCGGCTGTTCTTGAGTTCTTTAAGAATAACAGCGGCAAAGCTTCCGCAGAGTTTTCCAAGGCCGTTCTTTCCAACAAAGATTTCTGGGGACAGGATCTTACCGAAATCTCAGGACTTGAGGAAAAGATCACCGAGTATATCACAAGTATTCGTGAAATCGGCATGAGAAAGACCATGGAGAAGTATTTCGCGTAATTCGTAAAAGTTTTATTTGCTTTGCTGTTTACCCGGGCACTGAGCCCTATGTATCCTTTGGTTATTGAGGGAAATGAATGAAAACTTATATAAAGATTAATGAAAACGATAATGTAGTGGTTGCTTTGGCGGATATCGCTCCCGGCAGCGTAATTGAGGGCGTAAGTGCAGTCAGCGAAGTTCCCGCGGGTCACAAAATGGCTCTTTGCGATATAAAAAAAGGTGAGCCCGTTATTAAATACGGCTACCGTATAGGCAATGCAAAAGAGGATATCAAAGCAGGAGAGTGGATTCACACTCATAATGTGGGAACAGCGCTCGGAGAGATTCTTGACTACACCTATGAGCCCATTGAAATAAAGACTTCAAAATCGGAAGAAGCAACCTTTATGGGCTACAAGAGACCTGACGGAAAGGTTGCCGTAAGAAACGAGATCTGGATCGTTCCTACAGTAGGATGCGTTAATAATATCGCTACCGCTATTGCAAAAAAAGCTAATGAAGCACTTTCCCAAATGAGTGATATAATAAGGTCCAGAGTTGACGAAGTTATCGCTTTTCCTCATCCCTACGGCTGCTCTCAGATGGGTGACGATCAGGAAAATACCAGAGAGATTTTGGCCGACCTTATCAATCATCCCAATGCAGGCGGCGTGCTTGTGCTTGGCCTTGGTTGCGAAAACAGCAATATTGATGTACTTAAAAACTATATCGGAGAGTATAACAAGGATCGTGTTAAGTTCCTTGTATGTCAGGAATCCGACGATGAGATGGCAGATGCCGATGAGCTCGTTATGCAGCTTATCGAGTATGCTTCGGGATTTGTAAGAGAGCCTATTCCCGCATCTAAACTTATTATCGGTATGAAGTGCGGCGGAAGCGACGGATTTTCGGGAATTACCGCAAATCCCCTGGTCGGAAAGTTTTCCGATATGCTCACTTCTATGGGCGGAACCACTATTCTTACAGAGGTCCCTGAAATGTTCGGAGCGGAGACAATACTTATGAACCGCTGCGAAAACAAAGAAATGTTTGATAAAACCGTTAAACTTATCAACGATTTCAAACAGTATTTTAAAGACAACAATCAGACTATATATGAAAACCCCTCACCGGGAAACAAGAAAGGCGGAATTTCTACATTGGAGGATAAGTCACTCGGCTGCACCCAGAAGTCGGGAAGCAGTGCTGTAAAAGGCGTGCTTTCTTACGGCGAGCCTGTAAAGACTCCCGGACTTAACCTCCTGTCCGCGCCCGGTAACGACCTTGTTGCAGCTACTGCACTTGCGGCGAGCGGAGCTCATATAGTATTATTTACTACGGGTCGCGGTACGCCTTTTGCATGCCCCGTACCCACCATGAAAATATCTACGAATTCACGCCTTGCAGGCAAAAAGAGCAATTGGATAGATTTCAATGCCGGTGTGCTTGTTGAGGATGAGGATATGGATGTAACATCAAAGAGATTTTTCGACTTTGTATTAAAGGTTGCATCCGGAGAAAAGGTTGCCAGCGAAAAAGCAGGATTCCACGATATGGCAATCTTTAAGAAGGGGGTTACTCTGTAACTTAACCATCGGATATTGTATTTAAGAGAGGAGAAAAACAAAATGAAGGCATTTATGGATGAAGATTTTCTGCTTCAGAGTGATGTTGCCAAGAAGCTTTTTCACAATTATGCAGAAAACATGCCCATTCTCGACTATCACTGTCACATCAATCCTCAGGAGATTGCACAGGACAGACAGTTTGAGAACATCACTCAGGTATGGCTTGGAGGAGACCACTATAAGTGGCGCTTTATGAGATCATGCGGTGTTGATGAGTACTATATTACAGGAGCTGCTTCCGATAAGGAGAAGTTCTTAAAGTGGGCTGAGTGCCTTGGAAAGGCTGTAGGAAATCCTCTTTATCATTGGTCACATCTTGAGCTTCAGAGATATTTCGGATATCACGGAGCACTTTCCGCAAAGACCGCAGAGGAAGTTTGGGAGCTTTGCAACAAGAAGCTCGCTGAACCATCAATGTCAGTAAGAAATATTATTAAACAGTCCGGCGTAGAGCTTATCTGCACTACCGATGACCCTGTTGATAACCTTGAGTGGCATCAGAAGATCAAAGATGATGCAAGTTTTGATGTTACCGTGCTTCCCGCATGGAGACCCGACAAGGCTATGAACCTTGAAAAGCCTGAGTATTCTGACTATATCAAGAAGCTTTCAGAGGTAAGCGGTGTTGCAATTCGTTCCTTCAAGGATTTAAAGGATGCTCTTGTTAAGAGAATGGATTTCTTTGAATCAATGGGATGTGTTGTTTCCGATCATGCTCTTGAATATGTTATGTATGAGGATGCTACTGACGATGAGCTTGAAGCTATCTACAGAAAGGCTCTTGTTAAAGATCCTATTTCTCATACAGAGGAAATGAAGTTTAAGACTGCTTTTATGACCTTTGTTGCAGGCGAATATACAAAGCGCGGATGGGTTATGCAGCTTCATTACGGATGTAAGAGAGACAATAACAAGCCTATGTATGCTAAGCTTGGACCCGATACCGGATATGATTGCATTAACAACTATGCACCTTCAGCTCAGACTGCCGACTTCCTTAACAATTTGATTGAAAAGGATTCACTTCCCAGAACCATCCTTTACAGCCTTAATCCTAATGACAACCAGGCTATCGGAACTATCTTAGGATGCTTCCAGAACTCTGATGCGGTTGCAAAGATTCAGCAGGGCAGCGCTTGGTGGTTCAACGATCACAAGGTTGGTATGCAGGATCAGATGACCTCACTTGCAAACCTCGGAAACCTTTCCGGATTTGTCGGAATGCTTACAGACTCAAGAAGTTTCCTTTCGTATACTCGTCACGAGTATTTCCGCCGCATACTTTGTAATTTACTCGGAAACTGGGTAGACAATGGTGAATATCCCGAGGACTATGATATTCTCGGAGAGATTGTAAAGGATATTTCCTTTAACAACGCTGTAAGATACTTTAAGTTTGATATGCTTAAAACCAGATAATTTTGGATAAAAAGCAATATGTACTAAGTTATAATATCTGCTGAAATTTCAGCAAACATTTAATACTAGGTTAACTAAGGAGAAAAATAATGGATTTAAATTTAAGACCTGAAAACGAATGCAAATATGATGCCGTATCACTCGGTGAAGTTATGCTTCGTCTCGATCCCGGTGAGGGAAGAATTCGTACCGCAAGACAGTTCCGTGCTTGGGAAGGCGGCGGAGAGTACAATGTAGTAAGAGGCTTAAGAAGATGTTTCGGTTTAAAGACCGGCGTTATCACAGCTTTTGCTGACAATGAAGTAGGTAAGCTTATGGAGGATTTCATCCTTCAGGGTGGTGTTGATACTTCTCTTATCAAGTGGATGCCTACCGACGGTATCGGACGCGTTTGCAGAAACGGTCTTAACTTTACTGAGCGCGGATTTGGTATCAGAGGAGCCGTAGGATGTTCAGACAGAGCAAACACTGCAATCTCAAAGGCTACTCCCGCAGATTTTGATTTCGATCATATCTTTGGTGAGCTTGGTGTAAGATGGCTTCACACCGGCGGAATCTATGCTGCACTTTCAGAGCAGTCATGCGAGACCGTTCTTGCAGCTATCAAGACAGCTAAAAAGTACGGAACCGTTGTTTCTTATGACCTTAACTATCGTCCTTCAATGTGGAGCGCTATCGGCGGACAGGCAAAGGCTCAGGAAGTTAACAAGGAAATTGCTAAGTATGTTGATGTTATGATCGGTAACGAGGAAGATTTCACTGCATGCCTCGGATTTGAAATCGAAGGTAATGATGCAAACCTTAAGACTCTTAATCTTGACGGTTATAAGAAGATGATCAACGAAGCAGCAAAGACCTATCCTAACTTTAAGGCTGTTGCTACCACACTTCGTCAGGTAAAGACCGCTACAGTTAACGACTGGAGCGCTATCTGCTGGGCTGATGGAGAAATCTACAAGGCTAAGCAGTATGACGGACTTGAGATCATGGACCGTGTAGGCGGGGGAGATTCATTCGCATCCGGACTTGTTTACGGTCTTATGACCACCGGCGATGCTAAGCTTGCCGTAGAGTACGGTGCAGCACACGGCGCACTTGCAATGACTACACCCGGAGATACCACCATGGCTTCCAAGAAGGAAGTTGAGGCTCTTATGGGCGGTGCGGGAGCACGTGTTCAGAGATAAATGGATTTGATATTTTAACTATTAAGTAGTATTATAAAATAGTCATAAGCCCAAGTGTTTAGACACTTGGGCTTTATTAGGTTTTTGACGGTTCAAATTGTACTTTAACAACTTGTTTTAAAGGATGGATTATGGCTTCAAAAAACGTTACAAAAAATGATATTATTGCAGGTGCGGCCGGTAATAATGATATGCTTTATCTTATTTCCGACGGTGAGGTAACAGTATCGGCACCGGGTATCAGATTTAATCTATCCAAGGGGGATGTAATAGGGGCGTTGGAAGTGGGCTTTGAAGCACACTTTTTCAATTACATGGCTCTTGAAGATTCTGTTTTAATTCCCATTCCGATTGAAAGTTTATACTCGATGCTTGAAAAAAAGAATGATTTTTCAGCATACATTTACAGGTCTGCCATAAGGCAGATTTTAGAATGTGTTTCTCAGTTTTCCGTTGTAAAGGAAGAGACTGATGAGCTGTATAACATGGCTGAAAGCATATACGATTTTTACAAAGATTTATGTGCAAAAGTCGGAACTATGGCCGAACCTTTTAACGAACTTGCCAGAAAAGGCAGGTTTATTGACGATTCCGGTGTAAATGACAATTTAAACGGATATTATAACGAGATAGCAAATCTTGTAACCGATGGAAGAAAAGTATCTCCCGAGTTTTTGGATATTTTCATTTCAAAGCTTTCAAAAGATGCGAGAGCAATAACCCTTGGTTCGAAAAAGATTTTTATATATTTATCTGAGATAGGTCAGCTTGTATTGGAGGATGAAAATTCAGACCTTTACGGTATACTGACCAGAAGCTATTTAGACAGTGCTTTCGGAACTGTATCTGACAGCATATTAAACAAAATCCGCACCATAGAGGATTATTTAAACAAAAAGAATTATATTAATCCCAACAGATATTTCGAGCGCACTTCAGCTTTTGGTATGAAGGTTGAGCGTACAAAGCTTAAAGCAGATCATACCGAAAATGAAGCTGAGATCTTTGCTGAACTTGAAGATTCGGTAGATAAGATACTTGATTTTGCGGGTTGTGATGAAAAGACTCACAATGATTTCAAGTCACTTATAATTTCTTACAGAAATCTTGCGGATCCCAGGAGCCAGGACGACGCGGCCAGACATATAAGACTGGATATTACAAACTATTTTTACATGATATACGAGGCTGTTGTTCTCAAGGTTTTAAAGGGAAGCATGCCTTCTAAGCTTATCAGAATGTTCCTGGAATTCGGATATATGGATGAGGAACTTTGCACAAAGAGCGATCTGTTTTATCTGTATGAAAAGGCCGGCAGCGGATACACCAATCCGGCGGCCTGTGTGTTTAATTTTTTTGAGTGGCTTGAAGCTATCTACGTAGGCGACAGGCTTCCTTCCAAAAATGAATTTGATGTTGACTATGAGGCCTTTGTTCACGAGAAAAAGGTTAAGAATCAAATAACTGCGGAAGAAGAGAAAAAGCTTATGAAGGACCGAACGGCTATGGTCAAATATGAGCTTAAAAATATGTTTATCTCCGCAAATAAAGTAACCTTTGGCCTTATCACTATTTTCTGTCCTATATTTAACAGTGTTAACGTGGTAAGAAAGCTTCCCGATAATCTTGTAACCGCAGGACTTGCAAACCAGGTTATCGAGAACACTAAAGATATTGATTTTCAGCTTTTTTACAGAGATAATCTATATTCCAACGAACGTCTCGGTATAAAGGGCGAATATGTAGGTACAGAGGTACTTCCCGATGTCATACTTATGCCGAACGTGGGAACCAGAGGACTTATGTGGCAGGAGATTCAGGGACGTGTTAGAAATACTCATGCCAGATTTATGCTTCCGGTATTTGATTTGGAGGACATGAAATCTCAAATCTTACATATGTGCGGCGAGTACAGATGGGAGATGTGTAAGAGAGTACAGGGCGCCAGATGGAACGATGTTTCAGACCCTTCGCTTACAAGTGAGTATTTTGATTACGCACAGTTTTATCGTAAAAATCACGACTTGTCCGTGGATGCAAAGGAAAAGGTTAAGTTACAGCTCCAGAGAGCCAAAAACAGCTTTAAAGAGATGTTTGTAATGGATTATATGATTTGGGTAGCATATGAAAGCGACGGTTCACCCAGACTTAATAAAGTCACCAGAAGCATTATGGGTAAGTATTGTCCTTTCCCTGCGGCCAAGAGAACAGCCCTTTTACAAAATCCTACCTTTAAAGAAATCATTGAGTATTATGACAGGAAGCAGGCACAGAAGATTCATCGTATGGATGTACTCATTCAGAAAGTGAAAAACACCGGAAGTCCCATTCCGATGGAAATTTCAAATGAACTTGAATACCTTAAGTCATAATCGAACAATATACATTGGTTATTATTTGATATATATATTGAGTCTGTTTTGCTGTAAAACAGCTCGTACAGGAGTCAGCTAAATGAAAGTCGTACTGAAAAATCTCACCAAGAGATTTCCGTCCAGAGACAAAAAACATCCCGAGGATGTTATAGCAGTTAATAATTTTGATTTCACTATACCCGATGGCAAGCTTATCGGCCTTTTGGGACCTTCCGGATGCGGAAAAAGCACCACGCTTAACCTTATAAGCGGCCTTGAAAAGCCCACAAGAGGTCAGATCTTTTTCGGAGAGGATGATGTTACAAAGCTTCCCGCCGAAAACAGAGGAATCGGACTTGTATTTCAGAATTATGCGCTTTATCCTCATCTCACTGTCAGACAAAACATTTTATTTCCCCTTCAAAATCTAAAGGGCAAGGATAAAATGACCAAGCAGGAGATGGAGACTGCGGCAATAGGCGCGGCCAAGCTTGTACAGATTGACAATCTTATGCAAAGAAAGCCTGCGGAGCTCTCGGGAGGTCAGCAGCAGCGAGTTGCCATAGCAAGAGCACTTGTAAAAATGCCAAAGGTTCTCCTTCTTGATGAGCCCCTTTCAAATCTTGATGCAAGACTCAGACTACAGACAAGAGAAGAAATAAGACGTATTCAAAAAGAGACTAAGATTACGACTATTTTTGTCACTCACGACCAGGAAGAGGCGATGAGTATCTGTGACCAGATCGTTGTTATGAAGGACGGTGTGGTGCATCAGATAGGCGCTCCTCAAGAGGTTTATGACAATCCTAAGAATCTTTTTGTTGCAAAGTTTTTGGGTACGCCACCGATAAATGTTTTTGAAGGAAATGTTAAGGGCGGAAAGCTCTTTATCGGAAAAGAAGAAATAATGGACACTCCGGATTTAAAGGACGGAGAGGTTTATATAACCATTAGACCGGAAGGCTTTAAACATGACAGTGAAGGCGTTCTTTCATTAGAACTTGAGAGAATAGAAGTTATGGGCAGGGACATAAGCGTTATAGCACATCATGATAATTGCCAAAATGTTGATATCAGAGCAATTATAAGCTCGGATAATGTTATTGACACAAGCAAAGCGACGGTCAGATTTAATCTAAATCCCAAAAAGGTTTTTGTTTTTGACAAGACTTCTGAAGAAAGACTTTTGTAAACGGTAAGGCGTTCATTATGGAATCTACTTTTAAAAGCAATTTAAAAGCCTGGCTTTATTTATTGCCTGCGCTGATATTTCTTGGCGTGTTTATGGTATATCCTCTTATAGATGTTTTTGTATATTCATTTGAAGAGGGATATAATTCTGCGTCTCAGACTTCATTTGGGACCGGTATTTACAATTATTCATATGTTCTTCACGACCCCTATTTTTTACAGGCTCTTAAGAACACTCTTATTTTGGTTGCAATTACCGTTCCTTCATCAACTATACTATCTCTTTTGATTTCGCTCGGACTCAACAAAATAACAAAATTAAAAGAGCTGTTTCAGACGATTTATTTCTTACCCTATGTTACAAATACACTTGCTGTCGGACTCGTTTTTATGATTCTATTTAAAAAGACCGCATATACCGACGGTATGGTAAATTTGCTAATTACTGCATTTGGCGGAAAGAGCGTTGATTTTATAGAAGGTCCTTACTGGGCTAAAATGATGGTTTTATGTATTTATACCATCTGGATCGTAATGCCCTTTAAGGTGCTGGTGCTTACAAGCTCGCTTGCCAGTGTAAATCCTATTTATTACAGTGCTGCAAGAGTGGACGGTACTTCAAATACAAGGATATTTTTCAGAATCACACTTCCTATGATTTCACCTATGATTTTTTATCTTGTAATTACAGGTTTTATCGGAGCGTTTAAGGCATACAGCGATGCGGTTGCGCTCTTTGGAACAAATCTGAATGTTGCCGAGATGAATACTATAGTTGGTTATGTGTACGATATGCTTTACGGGGACAGCGGTGGATATCCTTCATACGCTTCGGCGGCTGCTATCATATTGTTTTCAATTGTGCTTACGATTACAGTTATCAATTTGCTTGTAAGAAATAAGAGCAAGCGATAGGATTTAAGGAACTTTTAAGATGGACAAAAGTCACGAATACGAAGAAATTGAAAAGGAAGCTAAGTTTAAGGACATAGCAGGCAAGACCCTCACCTACATTTTGCTGGGAATATGGGGGCTTATTGTGCTGTTTCCTTTTTACTGGATGATCCTTACTTCCTTCAAGAGCTACAGCTCATATAATTCGGAATTTATACCGAAATTTTATGCTACAAACCCTACATTTCAAAATTACTATGATGCATTTACCACGGTATCATTGGGGAAATATTTGCTTAATACCGCAATTTTCACCATAGTTACGACCGTGATCATGCTTGTTGTTACGACTCTGGCGGCGTATGCTTTTGCGAGACTTCAGTTCAAGGGGAAAAATATAGTTTTTGTTCTTTTCCTTGCTTTAATGATGATACCTAATGAGCTTGTTATCATAACCAATTTTGTTACCGTTACAAATCTTGATATGAGAAACAGCTTTCCCGGACTTATACTTCCTTCGGTGGCTTCTGTTTTCTATATTTATCTTTTAAAGGAAAACTTTGAAGCAGTGCCCGATAATCTATATTATGCGGCGAAGGTGGACGGAACGGGAGATTTTAAGTATCTTATAAAGGTTATGGTGCCTATCGCCAGACCTACACTTGTAACGATCATTATTTTAAAAGTTATAGAGTGCTGGAACTCATACGTATGGCCCAGGCTAATAACCGACGATCCAAACTTTTTCCTTGTTTCAAACGGAATCCAGGAGATAAGAGAAAACGGATTCGGTCGAGAGAACATACCTGCCATGATGGCGGCTGTCGTTGTTATTTCACTGCCGCTTATTGTGCTTTTCCTCGTGTTTAGAAAAACCGTTATGACCGGTGTTTCGAGAGGAGGTACAAAGGGATGATCGGCAAGTTTTTTAAATCCTTTGGTAAGCATTTAGTGTTGGCATTTGCGGCATTTTCATGTCTTATGCTTACAGGATGTCATGCTTCTTCCGGCAATGCAGGATTTCAAATGCCTGAAGAGTTTGATACTTCAAAAGACATTGAAATAACCTTTTGGGCAAAAAATGATACGAATAAAGCTCAGACTACCATTTACGAAGAGTCCGTGACTGCATTTGAGGAGATTTATCCAAATATTAAGGTTAATCTCAGATTTTATACCGATTACGGAAAGATTTATAATGATGTAATCACAAATATCGCTACAAATACCACGCCAAATGTCTGCATTACATATCCGGACCATATAGCGACTTATCTTACAGGTAACAATCAGGTGCTATGCCTGTCTGATTTAATAGATGATCCAAAATACGGACTTGGCGGCAGTGAAGTGAATTTTGATGCGCCTGAAAAAGACGAAGTGGTGTCAAAGTATCTGGAAGAATGTGAAATAGGCGGAAAGCTTTATGCACTCCCTTATATGAGGTCTTCCGAAGCTTTGTATGTTAACAAGACCTATGTTGAAAAGCTTGGATATGAGCTCCCTGACGATATAACCTGGGATTTTATCTGGGAAGTATCGGAAGAGGCTATGAAAAAGGACGGGGATGATAATTTTGTTGTAAACGGACAAAAGGTGCTGATCCCGTTTATCTATAAATCTACGGATAATATGATGATCCAGCTCTTAAAACAAAACGGTTACGATTACACCACAGAGGCCGGGGATGTTCTTTTGTTTAACGATGATACAAAGGGTATTCTTGAAGAGATTGCAGTTCATGCGGGAACAAAGTCTTTTTCAACCTTTAAGATTTCAAGTTATCCCGGTAATTTTCTTAACGCCGGACAATGTATTTTTGCCATAGATTCAACTGCCGGAGCAACCTGGATGGGACCTGAAGCACCATTGTCCGATATTTGTTCCGATGATATAATAAGTGATATAGATGTTGTGGTAAGAAGGATTCCTCAGGTAGATCCTTCAAATCCGCTTATGATTTCTCAAGGGCCGTCTGTTTGTGTATTTAACAAGGAAGATCCTCAGGAAGTATTGGCTTCTTGGCTATTTACGCAATTTCTCTTAACCAACGATGTTCAGATACCTTATGCCGAAACCGAAGGTTATGTACCGGTCACTTTAAAGGCACAAAACAGTGCAGAATACCTTGACTATCTCTCAAGAGGCGGAGAGAACAATACCACATACTACAGTATAAAGATAGATGCTACAAAGATGCTTCTTGATAATATTGAAAATACCTTTATAACGCCTGTATTTAACGGCTCGGCATCCGTCAGAGACGCTGCGGGTCAGCTTATCGAAAATACATCCAAATCCATGCGAAGAAAGCAAACTGTGGATGATGCATATTTCGAAAAACTTTATGATGATATTATATCGCTGTATAGGCTGGACCAGCTTGGTGCGGCCGCAGGCGCTTCATCCGGGCAAAAGCCGGATTTAGGACCGCTTCCTGCGGGAGCTAAAGCTTTAATAATAGCCCTTTTGTCTGTTTGGGCTCTGATCTTATTGTATTTTTGTTTTACAAAAATTAAGGGAAGAAGAAATAACAAATAGTTATTTTTGCGGGTAGGTTTTATGGCAAAGAAAATTTTTGGTATTTTGACAGACAGTGAAATAGCCGAAGAGAACGGCGAACTGATC
The DNA here is from genome assembly GCA_024684215.1 of Lachnospiraceae bacterium. Lineage (GTDB taxonomy): Bacteria > Bacillota > Clostridia > Lachnospirales > Lachnospiraceae > AC2028. Next base: position 113,598 of record JAIKXH010000100.1, on the reverse strand, counting down.
GACAAGATCAAAAAAAGTATCGAGGAAGCTGATTGCGAAGTCAGGATACTTCCTCGAATAAACAACATGACTTCGGAAAGTGCAATGGATGCCTTTAAAAATTTTGAAGTTGATGCATATATCTTTGCAGGTGCTTTCGGAAGAAAAGAGAGTGTGTCCGAACTTAGGCAAAAGAGCATTGAAGCTTTGTCCGAGGAGGAAAGACATGAACTTGAGCAGGTTGTTGAAATACTTGACAATAATCTTTTAAATTATTATTTCCAGCCTATTGTCAGTGCCGAAACAGGCCATATATTTGCTTTTGAGGCTCTTATGAGAGCCAGAAAGTATGCTGATAGCATAAACCCCGTTAAAATTCTTAAATACAGCGAAATTCTCGGCAGACTCGGTGATGTCGAAAGACTTACTTTTTTAAACGTTGCCGAACTAATAGACGAGAATTTGGATTTTATAAAAGACAGACTTATCTTTATCAACAGTATCCCCGGAGCAAGGCTGCTGCCCGACGACTATGTCGATATAGAGTCTGCACTTATTGACCATGCTCAGAATGTTGTTGTGGAGATTACCGAGCAGACTGAAGCCGATGAGGCGACTCTTCGAGCTATAAAAAGACGTTACGAGCTTATAGGTATAGGACTTGCGCTCGATGATTACGGAACAGGTTATTCCAATGTAATGAATCTTTTGCAGTATATGCCTTCCTACGTAAAGATAGACAGGTCTTTGCTTCAGGAAATCGATAAATATCCCAAAAAGCAGAGATTTGTTAAGGAACTTATAGATTTTTGCAAAGATAATAATATTCTTTCTCTTGCAGAGGGCGTTGAGACATGGAGAGAGCTAAGAATGGTTGTAAGAATGGGCGTAGACCTTATCCAGGGTTATTATACCGCTCATCCTTCGCCCAATATCATAAGAGAAATAGACAGCGATATCAGACGCGAAATCTTACGATACAGAGATGAATACAATGTCGGTAAAAAGCAGCCGGTATATATTGCGGATGATACCGGCAGGGTAAATCTTTCATCTATAAGCAAATCAAATTATTCATGTATTCTTATAGGCAAGGATGAGAGAGAATCCAATGATATCACTGTTTCCGGCACGCATAATCTTAAGACAAAGGCGCATGTTGAGATTTATGCAAGCTATAAAGGAAAGCTTACTTTGGAAAATGCTCATCTATCCTGCGCACAGGGAAAATCCTGTGTGGAACTTGGAGAGAATTGTGATGTAACGCTTGTGCTTATAGGAGATAACAGGTTTGATAAGGGCGGGATCATGGTTCCGGAAAGTTCGAAGCTTACAATTATCGGACCCGGAAATTTAAATATTGCGCTTGACGGACAGAGTACGTACGGAATCGGTAATAATTTAGAGTCCGGAAACGGTGAGCTTATATTTAACCAGGACGGTTTTATCGATATCGATGTAAAGGGTAATTCCGGTGTGGCTATAGGTTCCGGAAACGGCGGAAATATCAGGATTAATAAGGGCAAATACAATCTCATTGTAAACTGCGGCTACGGCGTGGGAATCGGAAGCCATTACAACGATATTTCGGTAGATATCGAGGAATCGGAAATCGAAATTGCGCTTGCGGTTACCAAAGGCGTAGGAATCGGCTCTATTAAAAGCAATTGCGATGTGAAAACAAAGAATGCTTCAATAAAATGCAATTGCGAGGGAACTGAAGTTTCATGCATCGGATCGATAGAGGGCGATAAGGCGGATATTGAATTTAGCGATGCCAGTATATATCTGGATATAAGGGGCGATTATATTGTGGGCGCCGGTTCTGTAAAGGGCGGTACAAACTACAATCAGGACAGAGCTACTCTTCGCGTAAAGGGAAGCGGTTCCCATGCGCTTGCTTACGGAGGCCTAAGCAGTAATACTATGATACATATATCCGATTCCGACACATCGGTTGACCTTATGACTGCCTGCCAGAAAGACACTATGGCGCCTGAGGAGAATATTATTATAAAGCACGGAAAGAATCGTTTTTCGATAAACGGTTATCCGTATTTTCACAATGTCGATTACGGCGAGTATAGATAGAGATGTCCTGTATTATAGTTTAAAAAGCCGAAAAATAAAGAATATTCAGCATTTTTGAGTATGTAAAATAACGGAAAAATGAAAGATAGCCACAATATTTTTAGGTATTGTGGCTATTTTTGTATTTATCTATATTTTGTATAATCTTTATCAGAGAGTACAAATACTCTCATGGCGCATAGCCGTCTTGTAAATATTGCCGTTAAAGGCGATTTCAAGAGAGGAGAACAATTATGAAAAAGAAGATTGCTAGTATAGTATTAGCAAGTGCAATGGCTCTTAGCCTTGCAGCATGTGGCGCAAAGGATGCCGCAAACGAAGTTGTTGAGGATACTCAGGCAGCTGTAGAAGAAGTAGCAGAGGAAGCAGCAGAGGCTGTAACTGAAGCTGCTGAGGAAGTTAAGGAAGAAGTTACTGAAGCAGTAGAAACTGTTGAAGAAGCAGAAGCTATGAGCTATGCTGATTATGCAGCAGCTGAGCTTGACACCGAAGTTACCGTTGTTACCTATGTACAGGCTCATCAGTCATGGTGGGAAGACAAGGTTACCGTTTACACCCAGGACGCTGACGGAGCATATTTCCTTTATGAGCTTGCTTGCTCTGAGGAAGACGCTGCAAAGCTTACCGAGGGAACCAAGATCAAGGTTCACGGATTTAAGTCAGAGTGGTCAGGCGAAGTTGAAATCACCGACGCTACTTTCGAGTTCGTTGAGGATGGAGATACTTTCGTAGCAGAAGCTACCGACCTTACCGACAAGCTTGGAACTGACGAGCTTATCAATTATCAGAACCAGAAGGCAGCTTTCAACGGACTTACCGTAGTTGCAAGAGAGAGCGGAAACGCTGTTGATTACAAGTATGACAACTCAGGAAGCCACGATGAGAACAGTGACCTTTACTTCGATGTACAGGATGCTAACGGAAACGTATACACCTTCACCGTTGAGTCTTATCTTTGCGACAACACCACTGATGTTTACGCTACTGTAGAGGGACTTAATGTAGGAGATGTTATCGATTGCGAAGGTTTCGTATATTGGTACGAGGGAGTTAACCCCCACATCACTTCTGTTACTGTAAAGTAATTTAAGCCATGAATTATTAAAGGCGATTCTTCTTTTGAAGGATCGCCTTTTTTGAATTATTATATTAGATTTGTGTCAAAAGCCTAATGGAATTAATCGCAAAATAGTTATAAATAGAATTTTGTAAAACAATTTATGTTGTAGGCTTTCTGAGAGGACAGTTGGAAAGAGTAACCTTTTTGGATAAAGTCCTAAGACCACTGTCTATAAGATAGTCCTGCAAAATAGGAAGTGACTGAGGTGATGCGGGACCTATAATGATTTCTTCGACAAGGTCCACAAGGTGAATTCCGAATCTTCCGCAAAGTTCAACCAGATCAAGAGGGTAGTATTTTTTGATACGGTCCCATGCTATGTGGTATTTGGGTTTTACTGCAGCTTCCTCTGCACTGTAAGGGGTGTAAATAAGTCTTACTTCATTTTCGGAAGTAAATGAAGGGTGTTTAAATGCTGCCGATGATATCCAGGCATCCTGCATCAAAGTGTGAAGGTCTTTTTGATCGCCCTCGAATGCAGAAAGATCACTCATGGCCTCGGTTAATTTGGCTATAAGTTCATGACCTTCTACAGTATCCTGATAGCATACTTTTTTGAGGGATACGGATGCAGCATCTTCGACAATCTGTTCCAAAATATTTTTATGAAAGGCGATACAGACACCCTGGCCGCCTTTAGCATATCTTTCCCACTGAGCAGCATCATCGCGGTATTCGGAAAAGCATGCCGCATAAGCTGAATAGTGGAACTCCTCGGCAAATTCCTTTTTGAAAAATTCTTTTGCCAATGTAAAATTTCTGTCAAGACCGGCATTCTTTAAATCTACCAAAACATTATCTCTGAGAGCGTTTACAAACAGACGCATCTCGGAGGAGTCATTCATATTCAAAATATTGTTGAGCCTGAGCTCGGCATTTCCGACTATTCCGTTTAATGCGTTAAAGTCCGTATAGTGGTATAATAGCATATGTGCGCCTCCATTAATCTTTACGGGGGTATTATACCACATATAGGAAGGGAAGAGTATGATCAAATTACCCGGAATCTTTAAAAATCATGCAGTTTTGCAGAGGGATCAGAAAATAAGCATTTGGGGAAAAACAGATGCAAAACAGGTTTACATAACTATAAAAGATGCAAATGGCGATGAATTATGTAAACTAGACGCGACATCCAATAACAATATATTTGAAGTTAAAACAGGTCCTTTTAATGCAGGAGGACCATATAACCTTATTGTATGTGCGGGAGATGATAAGTGCGTTCTTGATGATATTTATTTCGGGGATGTATATATTGCCGGAGGTCAGTCCAATATGGAACTTGAATTGCAAAATTCAAAGGACGGCAAGGAGGAATGTGAAAACTGCGATAATCCAAATATAAGGTTTTATTATACGCCTAAGGTTGCCTGGCTCGGTGAAGAACTTAATAAGGCTGAAAGTGAAAGCGCATGGCAACTTTGTAAACCCGGAGAGACTAAGTGCTGGTCTGCCGTCGGATATTATTTTGCCAAAGCTCTTACCGAAGAGATTGATAAGGCACCTGCAAAAGGACTTAGTAATGACCAAAATATAATGATAGGCATCATAGGATGTAATTGGGGCGGAACCAGTGCCAGTGCGTGGATGAGCAAAGAAAAGCTCTCCGAATATCCGGAAACCAAGGTATATCTTGACAGGTATGATGAACTTACAAAGGATCAGGATTATGATGAATATTTGAAAGCGTATGACGAGTATGTTGTTTATCAGGCAGAGTTTGATAAAAATGTCGGAAATTACTATATGACTGCCAAAAATCCTTCATGGGACGAAGCTATTAAGCTTTTTGGGGAGAATAAATACCCCGGGCCCATGGGACCTAAAAACTGGACAAGGCCTTCAGGTTTATATGAGACAATGCTTAAACGAATTGCACCATACGGAATATGCGGCGTTTTGTGGTATCAGGGCGAGGATGATGACAACAGACCATACGCTTATAAAAGACTTTTAAAGTCTTTGATAGAGAACTGGAGAGAGGATTTCGAAAACAGTGAGCTTCCTTTTTATATAGTTCAGCTTCCGGTGTTTAAAAATGAGGGCGAGGATGACTTTAAAAACTGGCCTTTTTTAAGAGAATCGGAGTTTGATATTTCAACAGAGGATGATAATTGTCATACTGCCGTTTGCCTTGAGGCGGGAGAAAAATACAATATTCATCCTTTGGATAAAGAAACCGTCGGTTATAGGCTTGCCTATCTGGCTTTGTATAACCGCTACGGACTTTGCGATAAGTGGGATGCATACGGCCCATCCCTTATTAATGCTTATTCTGAAGGGAATTTCATATATGCTGAAATAGATTGCTGCGATAACGGACTTGTAACCGACGGTGATGACGGATTTTTGGAAGACGTGTATATGGAAAGCTATTTACCTGATGATGCGGGCTTTGAAATAGCCGGTAAAGACGGAGTTTATTTTGATGCTAAAGTTCAGGTTTTGCGCGGGGATGACTGTATTGTGTTAAAGATGTCAAGCGATAAAGTTTCAGAACCATTATTTGCAAGATATTTTTGGAAAAACTTCGGGAAAGTTCGGGTTTACGGAGCTTGTGGCATTCCTTTGGCTCCTTTTAGAACAGATAAAAATGACAATGCAAAAGCTCTGGGAACAAGGCAGGGAGAATTACTAGGCTAAATTTAGCTAAATTTACCCGAAGAACTAACAAAAATACATTTAAAAATATAGTTATTATTACATAAAGAAAATATCCATTTACAATTTGAATTGTCACTTTTATATGGTATAATTTATGCTTGTGGGGGAGGAATGCAAATCTATATAAAATAAGCCTTTCAGACTGCGAGGACTCGGATTTCCCAGGTAAAAATAATCCACCTCGTAATTTAAGAAATTTTAGCTGTGATACTTGTATTTGATTGCTTTTGATGCGATTTTAATACGCGGCTGAAATCCCATTGATATATTCCGCAAAAAGCGGATATATATAACCATTATAGGAGGAAGAAAGTATGAAAAAGTTGTGGAAAAAAATCAGTTCCACTGCGCTTGCTGCTGTTTTTGCACTTAGCAGTTTTGCGCTCGCACCGATTGCATCCAATGCAGAAGAAGTTGCATATGAGGATGAAATTGTTGCCTATGTAGGTTTTGGTGGAGACTTAGCTGAGGAGAACGATTGGGGCTTACAGTACAATTCACCTACTGCAGATAACAATGCAGGTGAGATCGTTGCTACAGATGCAACCATTAAAGCTGGTGACACTGTTACGATCTCTCTTGAGTTCCCTTCAGAAGTAGTTAATGTTTGGTGGATGGCTCCCGTTCTCGTATTACCCGAGGATGCAGGCATTGCTAATGTTGATGCTGAAGTTTCTCTTAAGATCGATGGCGAAGATGTAGCTATCGATGCCGCAGCAGGAGATGCATGGTGGGTTGAGGCTACAGGCGATAATGCCGGTGCAGTAAGACTCGCAGGCGGATTTAACGAATGGGGAGCACAGTATATTGCTGAGCCCGCCGGATTCAAAAAGGTAGAGTATACCATTAAGCTTAACAGCATCACTTCAAGTGAAGGCGAAGCTACTGCTTCAGGTTCTTATGAAGGAACTTCTTCACTTTATATCGGTATGGGCGGAGACGCTGCCGAGGAGAATGATTGGGGAATCCAGTACAATTCACCCAATGCTGACAACAATGCAGGTGATGTTACCGCTTCTAACGCTGAGGGCGTTAAGGTTGGCGATACAGTAACAATCTCACTTGAGACTGCAACACCTGTTATTAATGTTTGGTGGATGTCACCCGTTTTGGTTCTTGATGATGCAGAAGCAACTGTAACTGCAGTAGATGCTACAGTTGCTCTTAAAATAGACGGTGCAGATGTAGCAATCGATACCGCAGCAGGAGATGCATGGTGGGTTGAAGCTACAGGAGCATACGAAAATTCTATTCGTCTTGCAGGCGGATTTAATGAGTGGGGAACCCAGTATATCGCTGAGCCCGCTAACTATTCTAAGGTAGAATATACCATCACTATCAACGATATTCAGGTTGGTACTCCCGTAGAGGAAGCTGTTACAACAGAGGAAGTAGCTCTTGACGGAACCTACAATGCTTATATCGGACTTCAGGGACCTAAGTACACCTTCCGTGATGCTTATGACAATGAAGCTACCGGATTTGGCACTGATTTCTTTAATCAGCTTACTTTTCAGGGTGACACCGCAGAGAAGAGTTCTGTTCCTTGCACCTTTAACGATGCTGTAATCGCAGGAAACGGTACTTACACAGTATCTGCTACCGATATTGAGTGGCCTGCTGACGAGTTCTCAGATCAGGATCACATGAATCTCATTTTCTTCTCAACCGATATCCCTAACACCGGTGATATCACTGTAAGTGATATCGTACTTAAGGTTAACGGAAGCGAAGTAAGTGATATCAATCCTACTATCGAGGAAGAAGGAAAGCATATTCAGTTCAATATCCAGAACATCTGGGTTGATGAGCTTGCTACCATCGGTTACTATGCAGTTCCTTTCCAGACTATTGAAATTTCCTTCAATGTAAGCGGATTTAGCTATGACGCTGCAGCAACAGAGGAGCCCGCAGCAGAAGAGCCCGCAACAGAGGAGCCTGCAACAGAGGAGCCTGCTGCTGAGGCTTCAGGATGTGCTTCATCTTCAGCAGAAGTTATCGGAACCGATGCTAACGATGTTGACTTTGCAGGCATCTTCGGTTTTGTAGCAGCTGTTGCAGCCGGAGTTGTCGCAGTTACCGTTATCAAAAAAGTTAGGTAATTGGTTAAGTAGTACTACTTAAATAGTATCTAGACTTCAGGGCAAAAATTAATTCAGGCCTGTGAATTCTCACGGGCCTGTTTTTTTAAAGCGTGCTCTTACTTAATTTGGAGGATGAAAATGAAATACGAGATCTCTTCTAAGGAGAAGCGCGCGGAAGTCGTTTTATGGATATCCCGCGTTGCCACTTTTTTGAGCGTTTTCTTGTTGTTCTTCCCGCAGGCTTCACCTACGAGAATTACTTCTCTTATCGGAAAGAACGTCTCTTTGTTTACATCGGCTGTTTCATACGGAACACTGACTTCTGAGATGGGCAGAGCTCTTAACAGGGGCTGGCTGTCTTATTTTTCTATTACTATTTTGTATATCGGAGCAGTACTTATTCTGTTGGGAATAATTGCGGCGGTTGTTTGTGCATGTACTTCACTGGGTAATCTAAGACTTAAAAAGTTCGGTATGCCTTTTGGCGTCGGCGGAGCATTGGCTGCAATTTTGGGTCTGGTACTTGTTTATATTTCATATACACAGGTTTTACTTACTGACAGACCTGAAAAGGTAGAGCCTTCATTTCCCGGCGGATTTTTTGTATATGCTTTTTTGATTCTGGTGATTTTAATCACTTCAATCATTACTCTTATAATGCTTCCTAAGGCAGATAAGAACGAAAAATTCTATATGGAACCTAAATTTAAGCTTTTCCTTATGTTTCTGCCTTTCGCTATGCTTTGCTTTGTATTCTCATATCTTCCTTTATACGGATGGAGATATGCATTTTTTGATTATTCTGCCGGCGGTACATTATCTGCGGATAATTTTGTCGGATTTAAATGGTTTACAAACCTATTCCAGAGTGAAGCTACAAAAGCTGACGTTGTAAGAGTGCTTAGAAACACACTTGCAATGAGCGGACTCGGAATTGCTACAAGCTGGCTTCCTATGGCGTTTGCCATATTCTTAAATGAAATTAAGGTTGGATGGTTTAAAAGAATTGTTCAAACCTTTACTACAATCCCTAACTTTATTTCATGGGTACTTGTTTATGCAATAGCACTTGCTATTTTCTCAACAGACGGTTTTATCAATACTGCATTCGGCGGTGATACCAACTATCTGATGGGTAATCATCTCATTTGGCTTAAAATGCTTGCATGGGGTACCTGGAAGGGAATAGGATGGAGCGCAATCATTTATATTGCGGGTATTTCAGGTATCGATCAGCAGCTGTATGAGGCTGCCACCGTTGATGGTGCGGGCAGATTCCAGAAGATGTGGCATGTAACTGTGCCCGGACTTCTTCCCACATATTTTGTAATGCTTCTTATGAGCGTTGCAAACGTTCTTTCAAACGGTATGGATCAGTATCTTGTATTTAAAAATGCGCAGAACGTTTCTACAATCGAGGTTTTGGACCTTTATGTATATACGCTCGGTATTCAAAACGGTAATATACCGCTTTCAACCGTTATAGGTATGGTTAAATCGGTAGTCAGCGTGGTACTTCTCTTCGGAGCCAACGGTATATCCAAGGCTATCCGCGGCGAAAGCATTGTATAAGGAGGGAGAATCATGGCTAAGACTAAACAAGAAAAACTTGATGCCAAGGCTGAAAAGCAGTATTACAGATCTCACAAAAAGAGTCATAAGCTGTCATTTGGCGATGTCACTTTTAACGTGATCGATTATGTATTTTTTGGCGTATTTACTTTACTTTGCTTTTTCCCTTTTTACTTCTTGTTCATCAATACCATTTCTAACAACGATTTGGTACAAAGAGGACAGATTACTTTTTATCCAAAGGGAATCAATTTTGATAATTATATCGCAATGTTAAACGTATCCGATCTTGGAAATGCGTTTCTGATTTCTATTGCACGTACTATAATCGGTACGATAGTGATGGTCCTCGCTACTGCATTTGTCGGATATCTTGTTACGAAAAAGGAGATGTGGGGCAGAAAATTCTGGTACAGATTCCTGGTGATCACCATGTATTTCAATGCCGGTACCATTCCATGGTTTTTGAATATGTCTATGCTCGGACTTACCAACAATTTCCTTGCATACATAATCCCCGGTATTGTTGCTCCTTATAATATTATCCTTGTTAAGACTTATATTGAGTCTATCCCCGGTGAGCTCGAGGAGAGTGCGCTTATTGACGGCGCAGGATTCTTTACTGTTTGGAGAAAGATAATATTCCCTCTTTCAAAGCCCATACTTGCGACTATTGCGATTTTCGGTGCGGTAGGTCATTGGAACTCCTTTACCGATTCGCTTATTCTTATGCAGAATGCGCCTGAACTTTTCACACTTCAGCACAGACTGTATATTTACTTAAATACATCTTCAAACCTTGCTCAGGTTATGAGTACCGGAGGCTCCGCAGCTTCTAATGCCGCCGCTTCCATGATGAACCAGAAGGTGCTTAAGTACACGATCTCTATGGTAACTGTAATACCTATTTTGGTCGTTTATCCTTTTATGAACAGATATTTCGAAAAAGGAATCATGCTTGGTGCGGTTAAGGGTTAACCTTTTCCAAGCGGCAAAAATGTTAATTTCACTGTGGTGAGGTAATGTAGAATTGTTTATTCACAGTGCTATTATAAAAGGAGGATAGAAAATGAAAAAGTTTAAACGAATTGCCGCCATGGCTCTTTGCTGTGTGATGGCAGCCGGACTTTTCACGGGTTGTGGCGCCGGCGGGTCAGGAAAATCGGGAAAGACCGTAACCCTGACAATCTTTTCTCAGCTTGCAAACTTTTCAGGATTTCAGCAGGGTTGGTCTGCTGACATTTTAAAAGAGAAGTTTAATGTTGAGGTAAACATCATCCCGGATCTTAACGGTATGCTTCAGACCAAGATGGAAGCAGGAGATTTGGGAGATATCGTTATTTGGGGTTCTGACGGAACTCAGTACACCAATGCTATTGAGGCCGGACTTCTCTATGATTGGAATGAAGACGACCTTCTTACCGAGTATGGTCCTTATATTAAGGAGCATATGTCAGCGGCTCTTGAGAAGAATGCTTCCATTAAGCCTGAAGGCATGGAGGATGATACCACTGTTTACGGATTTGGCCATGCTGTGGCAACCTCTTCCGAGGACCATCAGTCTTTCTTCTATACCTGGGATGTAAGATGGGATCTTTACAAGGAACTTGGATATCCTAAGGTTAGCAACTATGATGACATGTTAAAGCTTTTCAAGGACATGCATGAGATTTGCCCTACCGATGATAACGGAAATCCTACTTATGCCGTATCACTCTGGCCTGATTGGGACGGAGATATGGTAATGTATGTTAAGTCTACCGCTACCGCTTATTACGGATATGATGAGCTCGGTATCGGTGTTTACGATCCTACAACCGGCGATTATTATGATTGCCTCGGTATGAATGATGACGGCTCTTACGGTCCTTACTTAGAGAGCCTTCAGTTCTACAACAAGCTCTATCAGGAAGGCCTTTTAGACCCCGACTCTATGACAAATACATGGGATAAGATGGCTGAGAAGGTATCCGCAGGCGGAACTTTCTCCTCAATCTTTAACTATTCCGGACGTTCACTTTACAATACCGATGACCATATGGCAGAGGGCAAGATGATGCTTTCACTTACTCCCGAAGATGCAACTCCTATTGTTTATGGTATGGACGTATATGGCGGAAACAGAATCTTCTCTATCGGTGCTAAGACTGAGTATCCCGAGCTTTGCATGGAGATCCTCAATTATCTCTGCACACCCGAAGGAAGAATGGTTATGGAATATGGTCCTCAGGGCGTATGCTGGGACTATGACGAGTCCGGAAAGACCTATTTCACCGAGCTTGGTCAGAAGTGCCACAATGATATCAATACTTCTATGACAGAGGCAGGATATCAGGGAACCTTCCATGACGGTCAGCCTCAGTGGAACAATATTACATGGGCACTTGATGCACTTAACCCTGATTCAGCAGGTGAGAGATATAACTCCGATTTCTGGGCAAGCAACAATGTAACCGCAAAGTGCGATATTGAGCAGGATTGGAGAGACTTTACCGGTTGCCTTACCACAGATGAGTATATGGAAAAAGGCGGATACAGACTTGCACCCGCTACAACATTTGTAAACGGTAAGCGTGACGATGAATTACAGACTAAGTGGGATCAGACTACAAACTGTATCAGAACCTACTCATGGAACGCAATTTATGCTAAAAATGATGAAGAATTCGAGAGCATTGTAAACGAAATGATAGGCAAAGCAAACTCATATTATTACAAAGAGTGTCTTGATTGGTCTCTTGAAGAGGCTGCAAGACGTCATGAGGCTGAGCTTGCTGTTGCTTCTAAATAATAATCTCTATAAAGCAACTTTAATTATTTACAGAAAGAAATTGCGACAAGTCTAAAACATGCTGCATAATGAGGTTTAAAACATTTGCGTTTTTAAATCTAATAGTGTTTAATAAAGAGGGGTAATTTTTACCCCTCTTTTATAATTTTTGATTTGGTGATGTATGAAACTGTTTAGTGTAGAAAGCCCGCTTTTCAAATTTTTTGACAGATTGTGGGATTTAATAAAACTTAATTTCTTTTGGCTTTTATGTTCTCTTCCTGTCGTTACAATAGGAGCATCAACGGCTGCTGCCTTTTCAATCACGCTCCATATGGCTGATGATACGGAAGGATATATAGTAAAGCCTTTCTTTAAGGCGTTTAAGGCAAATCTGAAAAAGGGTATACCCCTTGGAATCATTTTTGCGGTTTGTATCTATGCCATGTACATTTATGTTCAGATTATATTAAATGCCGAAAAATATGAGGGAATATTACTCGCCGCGGGTATTATTTTTGCTGTTATGTTTTACTGCGCTTTTGTTTATACCTTTGCTCTTTTGGCAAGATATGATAATTCGATTTTCGGTACAGTGGTCAATTCTGTGAAAATATCTGTAAGATATTTCGGAAGGACCGCACTTTTGGCAGTGCTTATTGCTTTAGAGGTGTGCTTGTTTATTTGGAATAATGTGCTTATAGCCATTGGTGCTTTGATCGCACCCGTGTGTGTTATGCTTACTATAAGCGGATTTGCACTTAAGATTTTCAAAGAAATTGAAAAACAGCCCGGGGCCGTTTCCAATCCCGAAGCTTTGGAAGAAGAAAAAGATTCTGTTGAAGAATAGATAATATATGGATTTTTATCGGAGAATTTATGCTTTTAGATACTTTTTACCCGGATTGTGAGGCTGATTCAGCTTACAATCTTCCCTACGAAAAATTATATGAGCTTGGTTACAGAGGTATTTTGTTTGATATAGACAATACTTTGGTTCCTCATGGAGCGCCAGCAACAAAAAAGGCCGTCGCTCTTTTTGACAGGCTTCACAGTATAGGATTTGAGACCGTACTTATATCAAACAATAAAGAACCGAGAGTAAAGCCCTTTGCGGATGCTGTAAATTCCGCGTATTTATATAAAGCAAACAAGCCTTCTAAAAAAGGCTATGAAAAGGCAATGAGAATAATGCGAACGAAACCCGGCACAACGATTTTTGTCGGAGATCAGCTTTTTACTGATGTTTGGGGAGCTAAAAGAACGGGTATTTTTTCATATCTTACAAAGCCCATTCACCCTAAGGAAGAAATTCAAATTGTGCTAAAAAGAAAACTTGAAGCGATAGTTCTTTTCTTTTATCATAGAAAATTCAGACATTAACTATTATTGATTCAGACGTTAACTATTATTAATTAAGACATTAACTATTATTGATTCAGACGTTAACTAATTTTGAGGCAAAATATGAACATAGACGGAAAAACAAGAACGCTTGGTGTTATCGGCAATCCTATAGAACACACTGTTTCGCCGGTTATACATAATAATTTGGCAAATATAACAGGAGATAATTTTTGCTATCTTCCCTTCAAAGTGGAAGAAAGCAATGTTAAGGCCGCTATAGAAGGTGCTTACGCGCTTGGTATCTTGGGACTTAATGTGACGGTTCCACACAAAAGTGCTGTTATACCGTATTTAAAGGATATAGATCCCCTCGCAAAGCGTATCGGAGCAGTTAATACATTAGTGAGCTGCGACGGAGGCTACAAGGGCTACAATACCGATATGCCGGGACTTTTACGCGCTATGAGATCGGACGGTATTGAGGTAAAGGATAAAGAGGTTATCGTATTGGGCGCAGGCGGCGTGGCAAGAGCCGTGGCCATTCTTTTATCCGACAGCGGCGCAAAACACATTTATATTTTGAACAGGACGATTAGCAAGGCAAAAGCAATTGCTGACGAAATCATTAAGGATAAGGGAGAAATAGTCACTGCCATGGAGCTTTCGGATTATTCTAAGCTTTCCGGAAATGATTATATATGCATTCAGGCAACGAATGTCGGGATGTATCCCAATACAGACTGCGCGGTCATAGATGACAATGCTTTTTATGATAAGATAACCAAAGGATATGATATTGTTTATAATCCCTTGGAGACCAAGTTTATGAAGCTGTGTAAAGAGGCCAGTGCGGAAAGCTTTCATGGATTAAAAATGCTTTTGTATCAGGGAATCATAGCCTATGAGTATTGGAGCGGTAAAAGTATTTCAGACGACGATGCTCTTAAGGTTTATGCTAAAATGCTTGAGAGTATGGGGAAGACCTGATATTTATAGTTTGAAACTTGATCTGAATATGTGTTTCAAATAGAATGATTTAAAGTATGAAGCACGATTTGATAATGATAGATCTATTAAGGCAGGTATTTTAAGTGGCTAAAAAAGTAAAAAAAGACAACGTTATGCTCATCGGCTTTATGGGAAGCGGCAAGACATCTATAGGAATAAAGCTTTCCTATAAGCTTCAGACGGCAGTTGAGGATACGGATAAGATTATAGAGGACCGGGAAAAAATGCCAATCACCGAAATATTTGAGAAAATGGGAGAAGGGTATTTCAGAAATCTTGAGACAAAACTTTTAACTGAGATTTACAATTCCGATTCTAAAAGGATTTATTCTTTGGGAGGGGGAACACCGGTACAGCTTCAAAATCAGGCACTTATCTGTAAATGCGGAACAGTAATTTATTTAAAAGCATCTCCCGAGACGATTTATGATAGACTAAAAAACGATAAAACAAGGCCGCTGCTTATGTGCGAGGATCCCTTGGGAAGAATAAAAGGGCTTATAGAATACAGATCGCCTATATATGAAAGGTGTGCGGATTTTACAGTCTGTGTTGACGGAAAAGATCAAAACGAAGTTTTGGAAGAGATACTAAACTACCTTGGTGCAAACAACAATAAATAAACAGGAAGTAAAATTATGAAAATACTTGTTATTAACGGACCTAATCTGAATTTTTTGGGAATTCGCGAAAAGACTATTTACGGTAATGAGGACTATGATTACCTGGTTGACATGATAGGAAAAGCTGCAGACGAAAGGAATGTCAGTGTCGAATGCTTTCAGAGCAATCACGAGGGAGATATCATAGACAGGATTCAGGCTGCCTATTTTGATGAGACATGCGGAATAGTTATCAATCCCGGGGCTTATACGCATTACAGTTACGCTATTCGTGACGCACTTGCTTCTGTTGAGAGCATTATTAAAGTTGAAGTGCATATTTCAAACATAAATGAAAGAGAAGAATTCAGAAAAATATCGGTTACCGCGCCCGTGTGCGATACGCAGATATTCGGTCACGGACTGGGCGGATATGTTGAAGCGATTGATTTTATAATAGAAAAGGCGAAAAAAAATTAGCCTTACTGAAAATTTTTATTGAAAGTTCAACTTTCTTTTGATAAAATATTTGAGTATTGTGACTAAAACCGCATAGGAGGATTTTAAAATGGCTGAAATTACGGCTGGTGATATCAGAAACGGAGTTACCTTTGAATATGACAGTAAGGTATTCCAGGTACTTGAGTTTTTGCATGTTAAACCCGGAAAAGGAGCTGCATTCGTTCGTGTAAAGATGAAGGACGTTAAGAACGGCGGCGTTAGAGAGTTAACCTTTAACCCTGTTCAGAAGTTCACTCTTGCTACTATCGAAAAGAAGAAGATGCAGTATCTTTATAAAAATGATGATATGTTCGTATTTATGGACATGGAAACTTATGAGCAGATCGAGCTTCCTGAGGCTGAAATCGGTGAGTCTATGAAGTTTGTTCTTGAGAATATGGAGTGCACCATGCTTTCTCACAACGGACAGATCTTCTCAGTAGAGCCTCCCATGTTTGTAGAGCTTAAGATAACCGAGACCGAGCCCGGTCTTCGTGGCGATACCGCTACCAACGTTACCAAGCCTGCAAAGGTTGAGTCCGGCGCAGAGATTCGTGTTCCTATCTTCATCAACGAAGGTGATGTAGTTAAGATCGATACCAGAACCTCTGAGTACCTCGGAAGAGCATAAGATTTTTTATTACAGACTAACAGAGCAGTTCCGCATATGCGGGATTGCTCTTTTTTTGTTTTTTAGGCCGAGGGGGCGCAGTATGCGTAAATAATTATATATGAGGGCCGGAAAGGAATTTATGTCTGTAATTGAGTTTGCCGAGAAGGTAAAAAGAGCAGCCCTGGAGATTTTGGGCGATGATTATAAAATAGAGGTACAGGAGCATACAAAAATTAACGAGACCAAAAGCGTCAGCGTAAATATCACCTGCAAAGATTCTAATCTTACTCCTGTTATTTATGTTGAACCATTTTATGAGGAGTATGAAAACGGGGTATCTTTTGGTGATGTGATGAATTCATTTGTGAGAGTATACAGGCAAAGTGCTCCGTCAAAGAATTTTGATATGGATTTTATTAAGGATTTCAACAATATTAAAGACAAAATCTGTATGAGGGTACTTAATTTTGAGAAAAATTCTGAGGTTCTTGAAAGTGCATATTATACGAGATTTTTAGATCTTGCTGTAGTGTATTATATGGAAGTAAGCGCGGGAGATGTCGGAAGCGGGCATATTATGATCAAGAAAAGCTTCCTTGAAAAGTGGAATATTAAAGGCGGAGATATCTTAAAAGCAGCTATAGATAATGCCGATAATAATAAAATCTTTGATATAATACCCATGGAAAGCTTTTTTATGGAGTTTTACAAAAAGAATATGGATAAATTCCCTGATGGCGATATTCCGAAGGAATTAATGCCTCAAGGGGATTCTTTCAATATGTGGATCGTGACCAACAAGGAGAAAGTTTACGGTGCCACCGCTCTGGTCCATATGACGGAGCTTTCGGATTTTGCATCCGATAAAAATTCAAATCTGTTTATCATACCAAGCTCCGTGCATGAAATCATTATATTTCTGGATGATTTAAAGGATAAAAAAAGTGCTGAGTGGAAGGAAAAATGTGATGAACTTAAAAGCATGATTTTCGAGGTGAACAGAACCGAATTGTCTCCGGGAGACTTTCTGTCGGACAACCTGTATTATTTTGACAGGAATACCAATAAGGTGGCTATTGTTTAGAATTATTTTAATTGATTTTAGGCCCTATATATGATAATATATGCAAGGCGACTTAACAAAGTTGTAACAATTTGCGGCCGTAGTCTAATGGATAGAACGAAGGCCTCCGACGCCTTTAATGCAGGTTCGATTCCTGTCGGCCGCAGCCTGCATCAAATATATTATTCCGGGAAATGTTTTTATGAAGAATTTAGGTGAAAAAATCAAAAATTTATTTTCTAATATAAAGAAATTTGTTATCAAATACAGCAAGTATCTTTTACCTGTGGCTGTTCTTATAATTGCAGCTGCAGTTGTTCTGATTGCTCTTGATCAGAGACAAAAATCCATCGAAAGAGAAAACGAACGACTTGCGCAGGCTGCAGAAGCCGAAAAACTTGCCGCTCAGGAGGAAATTGAGAATACCGAGATTCCTTTGGAAGAGACAAATGACGACAAGATAAAGGCTTTGTTTGAGTCTTTTTATGCGGCATTGTCTGCCGGAGATACAGATGCGCTTTTAGGCCTTTGTGATGTGATAGATGACAGCGAGCTTATAAGGCTTACCGAACAGTCCGCTTACGTTGATTACACATTAAACAATGTGTATATTCAGGCGGGTCCAAAAGAGGGAAGCTATATCACATATACATATTATATGGCTGTATTTGAGAGATATCCGGATGTTGCGCTCCCCGCACTTAAGGGGTATTTGGTGGATGTAAATGCTGAGGGTGAGCTTTACATTGTAATGAGAGATCTCACCGATGAGGAAAATGATTATATCACTCAGATAGCTTCCCATGATGATGTCAGAGAACTTAGCAATAAAGTTAATGTAGAATATAATGACCTTGTTCTTGAACATCCCGATATTCTTGATTATTTCATAGAACTTGACACCACTGTCAGCACTGCTGTAGGAGAAAAAATCGCTCAGCTTAATGACAAAAAGCAGGCTGAAGCGGCAGCTTCTCAGGCAGAGCTTGACGCTGAGTCACAGGAGAACGCTGAGGACGGTGAAGGAGAGACTGTAGAGGAAGCGGAGCCGGTTATTATGTATGCAACTGCCACTACAAGAGTTAATATCAGAGCTTCCGACAGTGCAAATGCTGAGCGTGTCGGTGAGGCTATGACCGGCGATAAGTTCCAGGTTGTTGAGGAGCTTTTAAACGGATGGACTAAGATTATATACAATGACTCAGAGGCATATATTAAATCCGAATATTTATCAATGATACAAAGTTCAGATGGACAGCCTACAATAGGTATGCTTACAGCTAAATCCGAGGTTAATATCAGAAGTCTTCCGGATACGGCTTCGGAGAGAGTCGGCGCGCTTATGGCCGGAGACCAGCTTGAAATAGTATCTATCGCCGACGGATGGTGTTGCGTTAAGTTTGAGGGAACTTTAGCGTACGTTGCCGAAGAGTTTGTTGATTGCACGCTGTTTGAATAAATGTTGAATAATTATAAAATAATATACCTTTTTTATTAAAAAATTATTCAAAATTGTCTTGCATTATAAAAATTAGTGGTGTATTATACATTTTGATGAAAGCCAAAGAGGGCACAGGATTATTTCCTATGCCCTTTTTTATTTTATTCAGTAAACATTTTTTGTTATATAAGGAGGATTCAAAAATGTCTTACGTTGATGAAGTTTACGAGCGCGTTGTAGCGCAGAACCCTTCACAGCCCGAGTTTCACCAGGCAGTTAAGGAAGTTCTCGAGTCACTTAGAGTAGTGATCGAGGCTAATGAGGAAAAGTTCCGCAAGGAAGCTCTTCTTGAGAGAATTACCACTCCCGAGAGACAGATTCTTTTCCGCGTTCCCTGGGTAGACGACAAGGGACAGGTTCAGGTAAACAACGGTTACAGAGTACAGTTTAATTCCGCTATCGGACCTTACAAGGGAGGACTTCGTCTTCATCCTTCAGTAAACCTCGGAATTATCAAGTTCCTTGGATTCGAGCAGATTTTTAAGAACTCACTTACCGGACTTCCTATCGGCGGTGGTAAGGGCGGTTCAGACTTCGATCCCAAGGGCAAGTCTGACAGAGAAGTAATGGCATTCTGCCAGAGCTTTATTACCGAACTTTACAAGTATATCGGAGCTGATACCGACGTTCCTGCCGGCGATATCGGAACCGGAGCAAGAGAAATCGGATTTATGTATGGTCAGTACAAGAGACTTACCGGACTCTATGAGGGAGTTCTTACCGGTAAGGGACTTTCATACGGCGGATCACTTGCAAGAACCGAGGCTACCGGATATGGACTTTTATACATGACCGAGGAAATGCTTAAGTCCAACGGTATTGCACTTGCAGGAAAGACCTGTGCTGTATCAGGATCAGGAAACGTTGCAATTTATGCAATCCAGAAGGCACAGCAGCTTGGCGCTAAGCCTGTAACCTGCTCTGATTCCACCGGATGGATTTATGATCCCGAAGGAATCGATGTAGCACTCCTTAAGGAAGTTAAGGAAGTTAAGAGAGCTCGTCTTACCGAGTATGCTGCAAAGAGACCTTCAGCTCAGTATCATGACAAGGCTACCGAGGGAACCAATCAGTGGTCAGTTAAGGTCGATGTTGCACTTCCTTGCGCAACTCAGAACGAGCTTAACCTTGATGATGCAAAGAAGCTTGTTGCTAACGGCGTAATTGCTGTATGTGAGGGCGCTAATATGCCTACCACTTTAGAGGCTACCCAGTATCTCCAGGAGAACAAGGTTTACTTCGTACCCGGAAAGGCTGCAAATGCCGGCGGTGTTGCAACATCTGCTCTTGAGATGAGCCAGAACTCTGAGAGACTTTCATGGACCTTCGAAGAGGTTGATGCAAAGCTTCATGATATTATGGTTAACATCTTCCATAACCTCGACGATGCTTGCAAGAAGTATGGTCTTGAGGGTAACTATGTTGCCGGAGCAAATATCGCAGGCTTCCTTAAGGTTTGCGATGCTATGATGGCACAGGGCATTGTTTAATACATAATTTCCTCAATTATAAAATCCCACGTTATACAAATACGTGGGATTTTTTTGTGCAAAATCACAATTTTTGTACAATTTTTTTATGTACTTTTTAAAGCTGTTCCTGTATAATTGCTATGTTTGAATGGAGATTACTATGAATAATAACTTGGAACAGCAAAAAGAAGAAGCTGTTATGCGTGAAAACAAGATGGGAGTTTTACCCATCAATAAATTACTTTTATCTATGTCACTTCCTATGATGGCATCCATGCTTGTGCAGGCATTGTATAATATCGTGGATTCTATTTTTGTAGCAAGAGTAAGCGAAAATGCACTTACTGCCGTATCCATGGCATTTCCGCTACAGACACTGATGATAGCTCTTGCGGGCGGTACCGGTGTCGGAATAAATGCTATTTTATCAAAATCCCTTGGCGAAAAAGAATACGAGAGAGCAAACAAGACTGCAGAGAATGGTATATTTCTCGCGATTTTAAGTTATTTGGTATTTTTGATCATCGGTCTTACGGTTGTTAAACCTTTTTATATGAGCCAGACTACCGACAGTGAGATCATAGGCTACGGTGTACAGTACTTAACAGTAATTCTGACCATGTCATTTGGGATTTTCGGTCAGTTTATTTTTGAAAGAATTCTTACTTCGACCGGTCGTACCATTTTTACCATGGTTACACAGGGTACGGGAGCTATTATAAATCTAATACTTGACCCTATTATGATATTCGGCCTTTTAGGTTTTCCGAGACTTGGCGTTACGGGAGCGGCGGTTGCCACTGTATGCGGTCAGATAGTAGCATGCATAATGGCACTTATATTTAATATTAAGAAAAACCCTGATATACATATATCATTTAAAGGCTTTAAGCCAGATCCGGTGCTTATCGGTCATATTTATAAAATCGGCGTTCCGTCAATCGTGATGCAGTCTATAGGTTCTGTTATGGTCTATATCATGAACAAAATACTTATTGGATTTTCATCGACTGCCGTTGCCGTTTTCGGAGTTTATTTCAAACTCCAGAGCTTTACGTTCATGCCTGTTTTCGGCCTTAACAACGGTATGATACCTATAATAGCTTATAATTACGGCGCCGAAAACAAAGAGAGAATGATGAAGACCTGGAAGCTCTCATGGTTATACGCGACCGCAATTATGCTTGTCGGAGTAATCGCTTTTGAAGCCTTTCCGGAGTTTTTACTCGGACTGTTTGATGCATCCGAGCAGATGCTCTCTATGGGAAGTGTTGCTCTTAGAATAATCGCAGTTCATTTCCCGGTTGCGGCATATTGTATTGTTACAGGTTCATTGTTCCAGGCCTTGGGCGTCAGCATGTACAGCATGATCACATCAATCATGAGACAGATCGTTGTCCTTATACCTGCGGCATATCTGCTTTCACTTTTGGGAAATGTTGATTATGTATGGTGGTCATTCCCGATAGCGGAGATTATGAGTGCGGCTGCCACAACATTTTTCTTTAAGAGGATTTACAGTAATATAATAAAAAAAATATAGTTTAGTCTTTTCTTTACACTTAGTTGTAATTTAAATAGTATATATTTATTGATCGGCTTATTAATCAGTCTTGAATTTTGTTCATTATGGGAACGATGGAAGAAAATATCAGTAAAAAGCTTAATTACATAAAAAAAGAGCTTCGTAAGGAGAGAGAATATCTCCACGCGGCTACAATTATCGAATTTGATCAGATGACAATTTGCCCTCCCGACGGACAAAAATCACAGGGAGATTCCGCGATAAGGGTTATGAATCATGCATTCAGGATCCGTAAAAGCGCGAAATTTATTGAGTCTGTTATAGAGTGCTACGGTGAAAGAGAAAGCCTGTATGAGGCTGATAAGGTGCTTGTAGAGGAACTCTATAAATCTTATGTTCATGATAAATTCATTACACCCGAACTTAATGAAGAGTTTTCCAGAATCGGAAACGAAGCTTGGGTTGCATGGTCAAAGGCAAGGGATGATGAAGATGTCTCAGAGTATTTACCAAAGCTTTCAAATGTTATAGACAGCAAGAAAAAATATGTATCTATAGCGCTTAGAATGCCCGGAGAAGAGCATCTTTCGGACTATGAGTTTTTGCTTAATAAATTCGAAGAAGGTATGGATACTGCCACTATAGACAGATTGTTTGACAGTACCAAGGAAATTATTTTAGATCTTCTTGAAAAAATAAAAGGGAGCGAAAAAAGTATCAGAACTGACTTTTTGAGCAGACCTGTAAAAGACTCGCAGCAGGAGGAAATGGCTAAATACCTCATGGGACTTATGGGGTTTGATTTCAAAAAAGGACAGATGTCCGTTTCAGAGCATCCTTTTACATCTCTTATATCTAAAAATGATGTACGCATAACCACTCATTTTTACCCCAACAGTTTTATTTCAAGCATTTATTCGGTTATACATGAGTGCGGGCATGCGCTTTTTGAGCAGCTTCTTCCCAGAGAAGACCATGAGTACTTCATAGAAGATTTAAAGACTATGGGCATGCATGAATCTGTCTCGAGATTTTATGAAAATGTACTTGGACGTTCAAAAGAGTTTATTCATTTGATATATCCGGCGGTTTGTCGTATTTTCCCTCAGGCCATGAGGGATGTAACGGAGGATGAACTGTATGAAGCGGTAAACTATGTAACTCCCTCGCTTATCAGAACCGAGGCTGATGAGCTTACTTATACGCTTCATATCATTATCAGATATGAACTTGAAAAAAGGCTTATCGACGGCAATCTTACGATGGAAGAACTCCCGGGTCAGTGGAATAGGTTATATAAAGAATACCTCGGTGTAGAGCCTGTAAAAGACAGTGAAGGTCTTTTGCAGGATGTACATTGGACCACGGATTTCGGCTATTTTCCCACGTACGCTATAGGTAACTTCTATAATGCCATGTATTTAAATAAAATGAAGGAAGAATTCGATCCATTTGAGGCAGTGGGAGAAGGAGACTTCGCCAAGATTAATACATGGATGAAGGAGCATGTCTTTAAAAAGGCAAATAGATTAAAGCCCACGGATTGGATTAAAGATATCACCGGCAGAGAGATTACGGCTGATGATTTTATAATCTATCTTAAGGATAAATACTCAAATATTTATCAGCTTGTTGAAAACAAAAAGGTTGAAGGCTTAACAAATGAGTATGTAAACAGAGTCAGGAGAATAAGAAAGCTTTCTTCTCCTTCACTTGAAGCGATTGACAGCCCTGACGAATATTCGGATCTTTTGAGAGAAAACTTTAAAGAAATCGGTAAGCTTGCTCTTGAAAACCGAAATATGATAAAGAAATATGTCAGACCTTTGCTCGGAAAAGAGTTTTCTTTTTCTGATGTTGTTGTTAACGCAGCTATAACATTTTGCAGTAAACTTACAGATCCAAATCATGGGCTTGGTCTTGACGCTTCTTTGGCGTTGTCAATTTCTTGTATGATGATGGATGATGCTTCAAAATCGGGAGATGATGAATATTATTTAAAAGCTCTCGATATGGTCGTTGCAAATTCTTATCTAATGGTTAACCAGACCAAGCGTCTTGTGGCATGTCCCGAAGTGGCTGAGAGTTTTAGAAAAATAGGACTTTACGCTTACGAAGAAATTGTTAAGTATCTTGAAAAAGATAAGTTTGTTCTTTTGTCAGATGAGTATAAAACACTTGTGCTAATCGACTCCAGATACGGGCCGGTTTTATATGAGTACATGAAGGGTTATGCACCTGATGTAAGCAAGATAAATAAAAGAATCGAGCTTATAGAGGATTCTATAAAAATTGCCAGAGATCCTTTTTACAGGGAGGCATTTCCTTCATTTAACTGGAATAAACATCTTTTAAAGGCATATGAGTTTATTCTTGTTACTACTCCTTGTGTCTCCGACAAAGAGTGTATAAAGAAAATAGAAAAATATGCCAGAGAGCTCGAAGAATTTGGCAGATGCTGCCCCGAAGAGTATGAAAAGGTATTTCCTTTAGAGTATATCTTTTCAATCACCGAGGATATCAGATATGCGGCCGGCAAGTGTGACAGATATGACCACTTAAAGCGTATGTATACCATCTGGAGATTTGCCGATAAAAGAATTTATGACAGACGCGGCGGGGACAATCTTATAGCTGCTGCATCTTATATTGATGTGGCGGCAGACGGTGAACTTACAGCTGAAATGAAAAGCAATATAACAGATATGTATAAGAGCGTAACCGAATATGCATTCAGAATACCTATGCTCGAATACATATCCAGCGTTATAGGTATATATAGCGGTATGCTCCTTAGATTTGTCGAAATACAGGGCGGTATGACTTTTGAGGAATTCGGATTAAAGGTTATGGCTGCGTTCCATCCGCCGACATATATTCATTCGGTTATGGTTGCGCGTATTTCCGTATGCCTCTGTGAGCGACTTATGAAGAAAAATCCCGAGCTTTTTATAGGAGTATGCGGATGCCCTTCTGCCGATAAAGTAGATGAATACAAAGATGCTATTTTACATCTGGTGCATCACAGTGCAATGTGCCATGACTTCGGTAAGCTTGTCATAATCGATACTGTATTTGTGTATGGCAGAGAACTGCTTCCCAGTGAGCTTCCGATCATAAAGTCTCATTCGCTTATGGGCTGGGAACTTTTAAGAAAGTACGAGAGCACTAAAGCATATGCTGAGGTTGCTGCCGGACATCATGTTTATTATGACGGTTCTAATGGATACCCCGAATCTTTTGATATTAAGGCGTCTCCTTTAAAGAGCGTTATAGATATAGTAACTGTTGCCGATTGCATGGACGCTGCAACGGACTATATCGGAAGGAGCTATTCCGAAGGAAAAAATCTTGATGAATTTGTTTTGGAGGTTTCTAAAGAAAGCGGTACAAGGTATTCGCCTTATGTCATAGAGCTTTTAACAGACAAAGAGGTGTTTAAGGATATGGAGTATATATTGAACACCGAGAGAAGAAAAGTGTATAAAGAGACTTATATGCTTTTAAAACATCTTTCTGCGGAGGAAGTAAATGTTTAAAGCTTAATGATAAAAATCCAATAATATGTAGCGTGTTTTGCCCTTTTATGGTATTATTTATAGTAATGCCGTAGGAGGGCATTCTTATTGGACATAGAAACTATACTAAAGATTATCATTTTACTATTTTTAATTGTTTTATCTGCTTTTTTCTCATCTGCGGAGACGGCACTTACAACTGTAAATAAAATCAGAATCCGTTCTCTTGCCGAAGAGGGAAACAAAGCGGCAAAGAGGGTTGACAAAATCCTGGAGAAGCGCAGCAAAATGCTTAGCGCAATCCTGATCGGAAATAATATAGTTAATATATCGGCTTCCTCTATTGCTACCGTGATTGCAATAAAAATAAGCACTTTAGCCGGAGCGAGCCTTTCGGAAAGCGTTGCTGTAGGAATCGCAACGGCTGTTCTTACCGTTGTGGTATTGATCTTTGGTGAAATTGTACCTAAAAACTGGGCCATGAGTTATTCGGAAAAAATAGCTTTTGCATACAGCGGACTTATATACGCACTTATGGCTATTCTCACTCCCGTTATCTTTATTGTTGATGCAATAACAAAGGGTATTCAAAAGCTCCTTCGCATCGACGGAGATTATCATGAAGCGATGACTGAGACTGAGCTTAAAACATATGTGGAAGCCGGACATGAGGACGGTGTCATTGAGTCGGAAGAACGCGAAATGATCCTTAATGTGTTTGAATTTTCAGATGCAGAAGCAAAGGATATCATGATCCCCAGGGTAAATATGGTTACAGTTAAAGTTTCGGATACCTTTGATGAGGTAAAGGATACATTTAAGGAGCATATGTATACCAGACTTCCCGTATATGAGGAAGATGAGGAGGGCGAGCAGGACCATTTCCTTGGAGTTATAAATATCAAGGACCTTGCTTTTTGCGATAATACCGACAATTTTGTTATCAGAGATTATTTGAGAGAATGTATTTATACTCATGAGCATAAAAAGACTGCTGACCTTCTCGAGGAGATGAGAGAGAGTACCACGAGCATCGCTCTGGTTATGAACGAGTACGGCGACTGCGTCGGTATGATCACTTTAGAGGACCTTTTGGAGGAAATCGTAGGTGAGATCCGCGATGAGTATGATGAGGACGAAGAGACTCTTATTACAGATCTCGGTGATAGAAAGTATCTTGTAGAAGCTTCAATGAGTACCGATGACCTTAATGATTTTCTGGAGACGGATATTCACAGCGAGGACTACGATTCAATCGGCGGTATTATGATTGAACAGCTTGACAGACTTCCTGAGGACGGAGAGAGCGTTGAACTTGATGACGGTACAAAACTTACCGTCCGCGGACTTGATCAGAGCCGTATCGAAAAGGTTGAAATTGAACTTCCCGAACCTGTATCCGACGAAGAGGATGAGGATAAGGAAGAAGAGATACAGAAGGAAGAAAACTATGAGCAAACTAACTGAAATAAGATGGCACGGAAGAGGCGGACAGGGAGCTAAAACAGCTGCGCTTCTTCTTGCCGATGTTGCATTCCAGGCCGGAAAACAGGTGCAAGGTTTTCCTGAGTACGGCCCGGAGAGAATGGGTGCGCCCATTACAGCTTATGACAGAATCAGCGATCACGAAATCCGAGTTCATTCGAACATATACGAGCCTGATTTTGTAGCAGTAGTCGATGATACTCTTTTACATTCCGTCAATGTTACCGGCGGATTAAAAGAGACCGGCGGAATTCTTATCAATACCCAAAAGAGTAAAGACGAAATATTACCTCTTGTAGGTGATTATAAGGGAAAGATTTATGCTATTGATGCCAGAAAAGTAAGCATGGCTACTTTGGGAAAGTATTTCCCCAACACACCTATGCTTGCCGCTATGGTAAAGATTTCAGAGGTTATGGAGATTGATGTTTTTCTTAAGGAAATGAAGACTTCACTTCAGCATAAATTTGCGAGAAAGCCCGAGGTTTTAGACGGTAACCTTGCGGCTCTTAATATGGCTATCGAGGAGGTTGTCAGATGGCAATAAAAGCTTCGGAAATTAACGAACAGACTAAGTGGCAGGACCTTACAGAGGGATTGCAGATATATGAGCCGGCTACTTCAAGAGATTTCAATACCGGCGAGTGGAGAACTCAGACACCTGTGCTTGACAAGGAAAAGTGTAAGCAGTGTCTTTTGTGTGTACCTTTTTGTCCCGACAGTTGTATTCCCGTAAAGGACGGAAAGAGACTTGATTTTGATTACGATCACTGTAAGGGCTGTGGCATTTGCGTAAAGGCATGCCCCTTCGGTGCGATTACTATGGAGGGTTAAAGATGGCTACTAAAACAAGAATGTCCGGAAATGAAGCAATCGGACACGCTATCAAACAGATTAACCCCGATGTAATGCCCGCGTTCCCAATCACACCTTCAACAGAGATACCACAGTTCGTAGCGTCAATGATTGCCAATGGTGAGATCACTACAGAGTTTATTCCTGTTGAGAGCGAGCATAGTGCCATGAGTGCAGCAATGGGAGCCGAGGCTGCAGGCGCAAGAACCATAACTGCAACCTCGTCGGCAGGTATGGCCCTTATGTGGGAGATGCTTTACTGCGCTGCATCGAGCAGACTTCCTATCGTTATGGCACTTGTTAACAGAGGTCTTACAGGACCTTTAAATATTAATGCGGAGCACTCTGATTCCATGGGTGCAAGGGATTCGGGATGGATTCAGATTTATGCCGAGACAAATCAGGAGGTATATGATAACTTCCTTCAGGCTCACAGAATCGCTGAAGCCAAGGGCGTACATCTTCCCGTGATGATTTGCCAGGACGGATTTATTACTTCCCACGCCGTTCAAAATATTACTTTATGGGACGATGAGCCTATAAAGAGATTTGTTGGTGAATATGAGCCCGAGCATTATCTTTTAAAAGAAAACGAACCAATGGCTATAGGACCTTATGCTGTTTCAAATTATTGCATGGAGTCTAAAAAGGCTCATGCGGAAGCAATGAGAAATGCCAAAAAGGTTATTTTGGATGTTGCTAAGGAATTTGAAGCCATTACCGGTCAGAAGTACGGATTTTATGAAGGCTACAGATTAGAGGATGCCGAATATGCAGTTGTAGCCATCGGCTCAGTGTGCGGTACCGTTAAGGATGCCGTTGATAAATTAAGAGAACAGGGAATTAAGGCCGGACTTATGAAAGTCAGAGTGTTCAGACCTTTCCCAGGCGAAGAATTTGCTGCAGCTCTTAAGGGATGTAAAGCAGTAGCCATTATGGACAGATCCGAGAGCTATTCCACTCAGGGTGGCCCTTTGGGTGCTGAGCTTACCGCAGCTATGTATAGGGCAAAATGTACCGCTGAGACAGTTAATATCATGTACGGTTTATCCGGAAGAGATGTCAAGGTGGAAGATATTGAAGGAGTTTATGAGAACCTCATAAAGCTTTCAAAGGGCGAGATCTCATACGATCAATATCCATACATGGGACTCAGAGAATAGTTTTGTTTAACGCTTATATTTAATTTATAGATTGGGAAAAATTATGGAACAATCAGTATTTAATTTTAAAGAAATACAGGAGAGGGAAGAAAGACTTGCACCCGGACACAGAATGTGCGCAGGATGCGGCGGTACTATCGCTGTAAGAAATGTACTTAAAGCCCTTCATCCCGGAGATAAGGCTGTTGTTGGAAATGCTACAGGTTGTCTGGAAGTATCAACCTACACTTATCCTTACACAGCTTATACAGACAGTTATATCCATACTGCATTTGAGAGCGCAGGCGCCACATTATCAGGTGCCGAGACTGCTTTTAAGGCATTAAAAAAGCGCGGAAAGATTGATGATACATACAAGTTCATCACATTCGGCGGAGACGGCGGAACCTACGATATCGGACTTCAGTCACTTTCCGGTGCTATGGAACGCGGTCATGATATGGTTTATGTATGTTATGACAATGGTGCTTATATGAATACCGGAATTCAGAGATCATCCGCTACACCTCAGTATGCGGATACTACAACTACGCCTTCCGGTAAGTGCTCAAACGGTAAGCCCCAGACTCGTAAGGATCTTGCTGCAATCATGGCGGCTCACAATATCCCTTACGTCGGACAGACTACTTTTATAAGCAATTTCAAGGATTTATATGTTAAATCAGAGAGAGCTATTTACACCAAAGGTCCTGCTTTCCTTAACATTTTAGCTCCCTGCCCCAGAGGATGGAGATATGATACACCGGATCTTCCCGAGATTTGTAAGCTTGCTGTTGAAACATGCTACTGGCCTTTGTTTGAGGTTATAGAGGGCAAGTGGATCGTAAATTACAGACCCAAAAACAAGCTTCCGTTAGAGGACTTCCTTGTTAAGCAGGGCAGATTTAAGCACCTGTTTAAGCCTGAGAATCAGCATTTAATTGCTGCCTTCCAGGAAGAAGTTGACAGAAGGTGGGAGGAACTTCTTACCCGCAGTGATTCTTAAACTGCAGGATGTGATTCGCATTACAAAATCTATTTATACGGAGTAATCCATGAGTCAGAATAATTATTATTCCGAAGAGGAATATAGGATTAAGTGCGAAATCAGACGCGCCAGAGTAGAAGCTGAGAAGAAACGTCAGCTTCGTAACAGAAAACTATTCTTTGGCGGCCTGATTTTGCTTGTTTTATTAGCGCTTATCATTACCGGGATTGTTTTTCTCGTTAAATATATAAAATCAAATAATATAGCACCGATTGCTCCTATCGCTGAGAAAAAGACCGTTCAGGAAATCGGAAAGGACGATACAGAGACTCTTATAAATGATATAGGTGGTCTGGATAATAATATCATAGCTGATAACGGCATTTCCGTAAGCGGTGAAGAAAGTAACTCCTCGGAAGGCAGCGGTACGGGGAATGGTAGCACCACGGGAAATGGTGGTAGCACCGGAAACGGCGGTAATACCGCGACTGTAACAGGCAGCACAGGAACCGCAGGTGACGGTAATTTAGGCGGAGCCGAGCTTGGATACGCATGTGAGCTTCCCAAGAGATATGATTTTTCTCCTTCTGATATCGTGTTTTCGGCAAGTGAAAATATCAAAGAAATAACTTCTACAGAGTATGAGTCTGAATACGGAATTATGGTTGATGCTTCCGCCGGCAAGGTTATTGCCAAAAAGAATGCATACGATACAATGTATCCCGCTTCAATGACAAAGGTTATGACGGTTTTAACCGCAAGGCAGTATATCACTGACGAAATGCTTGACGAGAAGGTTACGTTATCATACAATGCCATCTCTTATGACCTTAAAAACGGATGCTCAAGCGCCGGGTTTTGTGAGGGTGAGACGGTTACTGTCAGAGACTTATTCTACGGAACAATTCTTCCTTCGGGAGGTGAGGCGGCCTATATGCTTGCTGAATATACTGCCGGAACCCATGATAATTTTGTCGGTCTTATGAATGAAAATGCTAAGGCTCTTGGTATAAGCGATTCTACTCATTTTACCAATGCTGCAGGTATTTACGATGATATGAACTACAGCACCTGCTATGATCTGGCGGTTATAATGTATGCCGCACTTCAAGATGATTTCCTTAAAGAGGTGCTTAATTCCAGAACATATACTACAAGCTCTACTGATATTCATCCTGAGGGAATTTTAATATCTAACTGGTTCCTCAGAAGAATCGAAGACAAGGACAATTGTGCGACTATTTGTGCGGGTAAGACCGGATTTGTAAATCAGTCGGGTTGTTGCGCGGTGAGCTCGCTTATGAGTGAGTCCGGCACAAGATATATTTGCGTAAGCGGCAATGCATGGAGTTCGTGGCGTTGTATCTACGACCACGTAGCCTCCTATAATATCTACGCACTTGGTAATACCTCGTACCATAAATCTTAATCAGTGTTTAGGTGTGTGTGTCGCAAATATGCGGCGTGCATACCGAAAGAGGAATTATATGGCAGATAATATCACCGTCTACGTGGACGGTAGTTACAACGACACGATTAAAAAATATGCATTCGGTTGCGTATTCATATTGGATGACGGTGAGATATATCTTGCGCTCGGTAACGGTGATAACCCGGAGTCTTTAAAGCAAAGGAATGTGACCGGGGAGATGCTCGGTGCCATGTATGCGGTACAGTGCGCCAGAAAGAGCGGATACAGGGCAATTGATATTTTCTATGACTACAGCGGCATAGAGATGTGGGTAACCGGTGGTTGGAAGGCCAAAAATGAACTCACGCAAAAATATCGAGATGCTATGAGAAGCTGGGGAAGCGATATAAAGATCACTTTTCATAAAGTAGAAGGTCATTCGGGGGATAAATATAATGACCTTGCTGATAAAACTGCTAAGAGAGGGATTGAAGAGGGACAAGGTATTCCTGCTGCCAAAAATATTTTGGAGCTGGAATTTTATGAAGGATAGGTGGTTTCTGTTTTGAATAAAGAGGAAATCAGATTAAATAAATATATGGCTGCCTGCGGCATTTGCTCCAGGCGTGATGCGGATAAGCTGATTGAAGGCGGAAGAGTTTTCGTAAACGGTGTTAAAGCATCTCAGGGAATGAAAGTTTTGGGGGATGAGGAGATAATCGTTGACGGTAAATGTATTTCCGGACCGGAGAGAAAGGCTTATCTTGCTTTTTATAAGCCCAAAGGAGTTACGGTAAGCGAAAAGGATTCACACGCGGAAAAGCTCATAGGTGAGCTTATAGATTATCCTGTAAGAGTTACCTACGCCGGAAGACTTGATAAGGACTCCGAAGGATTGATGCTGCTTACCAATGACGGCGATCTGATTGAAAAAATGATGCGTGGCGCAAACGGCCACGAAAAGGAATACATCGTAAGACTTTCTAAAAAAGTTTCCGACGACCTTATAAATAGGTTTAGAGAGGGCATTTATCTGAAGGATTTAAACCAGACAACCAGACCTGCTAAGGCAGAAAAGCTTTCGGAATATACTTTTAAAGTAATACTTACGCAAGGGTTAAACCGTCAGATAAGACGAATGTGCAAAGCCTGCGGAGCAGAAGTCATAAGCCTTAGAAGAATCAGGATAGTAAATATTTATCTTGACGATTTAAAGCCCGGACAGTACCGAGAACTTACAGATGAAGAATTAAAGAAACTTAATGATGATTTGAAGTGATTTATGATTTGAAGTGATTTATGATTTGAAATGATTGATGATTTGAAATAATTCGATGACTTCATTACGAGTTTGATCATTACAGTTGATAAAGATTCATATAATTAATTTTCAGGGATTATAAGGATACCAAAATGGCCAATGATATGGATAGAATGAAAGAACTTGTTGCGGTTCTTTCAAAGGCATCTGAGGCTTATTACGCCAAGGATGAAGAGATAATGAGCAATTTCGAATATGACAAGCTATATGATGAGCTTGTTATGCTTGAAGAAAAACTGGGCGTAACTCTTTCAAATTCACCGACGGTTAAAGTAGGATATGCGGCTGTTGATGAACTTCCCAAGGAGCGTCATGAGAGCCCGATGCTTTCTCTTGATAAGACTAAAGACAGAGAAGCGTTAAGAGCATGGCTGGGCGGCCATGAAGGACTTCTTTCGTGGAAGCTTGACGGTCTTACAGTAGTGCTTACATACAGCGGTGGTGAGCTTATAAAAGCTGTTACAAGAGGAAACGGAGAAATAGGTGAAGTAATTACGCCTAATGCAAAAGTATTCGTGAATATCCCTACAAGGATAGCTTTTAAAGGTGAACTTATACTTAGAGGTGAGGCTGTTATAAGTTATCCTGATTTTGAGGAGATTAACCGCAAGATTACCAATGATGTTGATAAGTACAAAAATCCCAGAAATCTTTGCAGCGGTTCTGTGCGTCAGCTGAATAACGAGATCACCGCAAAAAGAAATGTCAGGTTTATAGCTTTTAATCTTGTTAGAGCAATAAATGAAAGCGGCAGCGAAATGGCATTTGACAATTCAGCCGAAGGAAGATTTTCATTCCTTGAAAAACAGGGCTTTGAAGTGGTTGAAAGAAAGCGCGTTACCGAGGATAATATTTTATCAGAGATTGAATATTTTGCAGAAAAGATAAAGTCATATGAAATACCTTCCGATGGATTGGTCCTTACATATGAAGATGTAGCATATGGTGTATCGCTCGGAAGAACGGCAAAATTTCCCCGCCATTCCATTGCTTTTAAGTGGGCGGATGAGACTGCGGAGACTACTCTTAGAGAAATTGAATGGAGTGCCAGCAGAACCGGACTTATCAATCCTGTTGCTGTTTTTGACCCTGTAGAGCTGGAGGGTACTACGGTTTCGAGGGCTTCGGTTCATAATGTAAGTATTGTAAGGGATTTAAAGCTTGGAATCGGAGACAGGATTACGGTTTATAAAGCAAACATGATAATCCCTCAGATTGCGGAAAATCTCACCTGTTCCGGCAATATAAAAATACCTATGGTTTGTCCCGTTTGCGGAGGAAAGACTGAGATAAGGGCACTCAATGAGGCACAGTCTTTGTACTGTTTAAACGAGGAATGCCCGGCTAAACAGATCAAAGCATTTTCACAGTTTGTAAGCAGAGAAGCACTTAATGTGGACGGTTTGTCAGAGGCGACTCTTGAAAAATTAATTGATTTTGGATTTATAAAAAGTTTTCCGGATCTGTTTGAACTCGACAGATACAAGGAAGATATCGTAAAACTTGAAGGTTTTGGACAAAAGTCGTATGATAACTTAATGTCTTCACTGGAAAAGGCCTCACATACCACACTCCCCAGAGTTATTTTCGGACTTGGTATTGGCGGTATTGGTTCTGCAAACGCTAAGCTTATCTGCAAAGCATACGATTATGATCTTGATAAGATTATAGCCGCAAGCGCAGAGGAACTTGCCGGAATTGACGGTATAGGTGATGTTATGGCATCTGCTGTTGTTAAGTTTTTCGGTAATGAGAAAAATATGCAAATGCTTAAAAGTCTCATCTCAAAGCTTGACATTGAAAAGCCGGAGATTAATACTGATGGACAGAACCTTACAGGTCTTATATTTGTTGTTACCGGAAGCTTGAATCATTTTGAAAACAGAAATGCGCTGAAGGAGCTTATTGAGAGTAAGGGCGGTAAAGTTACAGGATCTGTTACAGGTAAAACCACCTGCCTTATCAACAATGACAATACCTCTAACTCCACAAAAAACAAGACCGCTAAGGAACTTGGAGTGGATATTCTTACAGAGGAAGAGTTCATTTCCAAGTATTTAAATTGATTTTTGCAAATATTTATATGTCGCCTTACCGGTGATATGAAAGGAAGTGCAAGGATGCCTATTAAGATTCAACGCGATCTCCCCGCAAGAGAGATTCTTGAAAATGAAAACATATTTGTAATGGATGAGTTTCGTGCCCTCCATCAGGATATAAGACCTCTTAAGGTGCTTATATTAAACAATATGCCTGTTAAGCAGGATACCGAGCTTCAGCTTTTAAGAGCTCTTTCAAATTCGCCCATACAGGTTGATGTTACATTTATGAACACCAAAACGCACGTGTCTTTAAATACATCCGCAAACCATCTAAACCGTTTTTATTGCACATTTGACGATATAAAGCATGAAAAGTTTGACGGAATGATAATTACAGGTGCTCCTGTAGAAGACATCAGCTTTGAAGAGGTTGATTACTGGGATGAAGTGTGTATGATCATGGATTGGGCAACCACGCATGTAACCAGTACTCTTCATATTTGCTGGGGTGCTCAGGCCGGATTTTATCATTATTACGGAATCAACAAGATACAGCTTCCACAGAAGCTTTTCGGTATTTATAAGCATAAAGTAAATGACAGAAAGATTCCTCTTGTAAGAGGCTTTGATGATGTATTTTATGCACCTCACAGCAGACATACTGCGACCTCTACCGAAGAGCTTAAGGCCTGCAAGGATTTAACGATAATAGCCGAGAGCGAAGAGGCCGGCGTATTTTTAGCGATGGCTGAAGAAGGCAAAAAGATATTTGTTACAGGTCATCCCGAGTATGACAGACTTACTCTTAAAAATGAGTATTTCAGAGATTTAAATAAAGGGCTTCCGATACAGATTCCCTTTAACTATTTCCCAGACGATGATCCTGAAAAAAAACCGCTTCTTACCTGGAGATCCGCAAGTAACAATCTTTATACCAACTGGCTAAATTATTATGTATATCAGAGCACTCCTTATGAGTGGAACAAGAGTGAGGGTTAGACACCGATATGAATAAGTTTAAGGCGTTTCTAAAGAAAAAAGACATTGAGATTTCACTAAAAAGATATGGAATAGATGCTCTTGGAGCCATGGCTCAGGGTCTGTTTTGCTCACTCCTTATAGGTACCATCATTAATACTATAGGAAATCAATTCCATATTCCTTTTTTAACGGCGACTGTTGCAACCATCGCCGGAAAGGACTATACTGTCGGAGGCCTTGCCAGTGCTATGAGCGGACCGGCTATGGCAGTTGCTATTGGATATGCACTCAAATGTCCGCCGCTTGTATTGTTTTCAATGATAACCGTTGGTTTTGCTTCTAATGCACTCGGCGGAGCAGGCGGACCTTTGGCCGTTCTTGTTATTGCTATTATAGCTGCAGAACTCGGAAAAGCGGTATCAAAAGAGACTAAGGTGGATATTCTGGTTACACCTCTGGTTACCATCGGCGTAGGAATAGGTTTATCATATCTTATTGCGCCTTATCTCGGAAAAGCTGCTATGTGGCTAGGTAATCTCATTATGTGGGCAACCGAGCTACAGCCTTTACTTATGGGAATTTTAATATCTGTCATTGTAGGCATGGCACTTACTTTGCCTATATCATCTGCGGCCATATGTGCTGCATTGGGACTTACCGGACTTGCCGGAGGCGCTGCGGTTGCAGGGTGCTGCGCACAGATGATCGGATTTGCTGTTATATCATTTAAGGAGAATAAATGGGGTGGCCTGATTTCACAGGGAATCGGTACTTCCATGCTCCAGATGGGAAATATCATTAAAAACCCCAGGATTTGGATTGCGCCTACACTTGCTTCAGCAATCACAGGTCCTCTTGCGACATGCGTATTTAAGCTTCAAATGAACGGTGAAGCAGTTTCTTCCGGTATGGGTACTTGTGGACTTGTCGGACAGATTGGCGTATACACCGGTTGGGTAAATGACATAGCCGCCGGAACAAAAGCTGCAATTACACCTTTTGACTGGATAGGACTTGTTTTAATATCATTTGTTCTTCCTGCCGTTTTATCACTTGGATTCCATTTGATATTCAAGAAAATCGGCTGGGTTAAAGACGGAGATTTGAAGATTTAAGCTTAAAGAATTTATATAAGAATAATTATTTTAAATCAAATTTATGATTTAAAATCTAATTTATTATTTAAAATCGAATAAATATATTATTTTATATCATAAGATTATTAATCTGAGGAGATTATGAGAAGATGAACAAAAGAAGTAAGCTTAAGCCGATGCTTTTTTCTAATATGAAAGAGTATACCGGCGCTCAGTTCGTAAAAGATTTGATAAGCGGACTGATTGTGGCAATCATTGCATTGCCGCTTTCTATTGCCCTTGCTTTGGCTTCGGGTGTAGGACCCGAAAAGGGTATTTACACTGCTATTATTGCTGGATTTTTGATCTCGTTTTTAGGCGGTAGCAGAGTTCAGATTGCCGGACCAACTGCGGCATTTGCAACCATAGTTGCAGGAATTGTTGCAAAAAACGGATTTGACGGACTGGTTATTGCCACTATTTTGGCAGGTATCATTCTTATTATCATGGGATTTTTGAGATTTGGCAGTCTCATTAGATTTATTCCCTATACCATCACAACCGGATTTACAGCAGGTATTGCCGTTACAATCGCAATAGGACAGGTTAAGGATTTCCTTGGTCTTAGCTATGCGGCAGGTACCGAAAATATCGAGACAATCGATAAAGTAAAGAATATCTTTAAATTTATCGGAAGCTTTAATTATCAGGCTCTTGTAGTCGGCGGTGTGTCACTTGCAATCCTTATTCTTTGGCCTATGATTCCAAAGGTAGGAAGCAAAGTACCCGCATCGCTTATTGCGGTTATTGCCGGTATCGGTATGGTGAAGGGACTTCATTTACACGCTAATACCATTGGTGATCTTTATACGATCACAGCCGGTTTCCCTGCATTTAGCTTCCCTCAGTTTACTTTTGCAAAAGTAAGAGCCGTAATCGGTGATTCATTTACAATCGCTATACTTGCCGCTATAGAGTCACTTTTATCCTGCGTAGTTGCAGACGGAATGATCAATTCGCATCACCGTTCTAACCAGGAGCTTATCGCACAGGGTGTCGGAAATATTGGTTCTGCGCTTTTCGGCGGTATCCCTGCAACAGGTGCTATAGCACGTACCGCTGCCAATATTAAAAACGGCGGCAGAACTCCCATAGCCGGAATGGTACACGCAATAGTACTTGTGCTTGTTATACTTTTCCTTATGCCTTACGCAGCGCTTATTCCCATGCCTACCATAGCCGCAATCCTTTTCCAGGTTGCTTACAATATGAGCGGTTGGAGAACATTTACCCATCTTTGCAAGACTGCACCAAAGAGCGATATTTTAGTTCTTGTTACCACCTTCGTTCTTACCGTTGTATTTGACCTTGTGGTTGCAATCGGTGTAGGAATGGTTATGGCTTGTGTACTTCTCATGAAGAGAATGGCTGATGAGTCATCGGTTAAGGGTTGGAAATACATCGATCCCGATGACGATCCGGACAGTATAGAGCTAAGAAAAGTTCCCGAGTATGTAAGAGTTTATGAGATCAGCGGTCCTATGTTCTTTGGCGCTGCTGACAGAATTCTTGATATTACTTTAAAGGAATTTACAAAGGTTCTCGTAATCAGAATGAGAGCTGTGCCCGCACTTGATGCTACAGCAATGCATTCTCTTGAACAGCTTTATGATAAGTGTGAAAAGAAGGGCGTTAAGATGGTATTTTCCCATGTAAACGACCAGCCCATGAAGACTATGTTAAAGGATGGATTTGTTGATAAGGTGGGAGAAGATAATTTCTGTGCACATATCGATGAAGCTTTAGAAAGAGCTGAGAGAATATCCAAATAATATTACCGTTTTAGTTTTAATCTTTATGTTTAAGTAATTGAATATATAAGATTATAATTAAAGGTTTATAAATGAAATCCCTGTGATTATTCGTCACAGGGATTTTTTAAAGCTAAATATTTTTTTTTAAAGCTATTATTCTTTTATAAAGGCTATTATTCTTTTATATAGGCTATTATTTTCCTATAATGATTATTTCTTTTAAGCGTTTTCATTTTCCAGCTTTTTGAAAGCAGTGGAGAGCATCAGCTTAAGTCTGTTGAGCTGGTTTACTTCACTGGCACCGGGATCGAAATCAATCGCAACGATGTTTGAACCGGGATTTGCTTTTCTTACTGCCTTAATGGGGCCTTTACCTACGATATGGTTAGGCAAACATCCAAAGGGTTGAACGCATACAATATTGGGCACGCCCATATGTATGAGCTCTTGCATCTCTCCGGTAAGGAGCCAACCTTCGCCGGCCTGGTTTCCGAGGGAAACAACTTCTGAGGCAAGGCGTGCAGTTTCATAAATGCTTTCGGGTCTCTCAAAATGTTTGCTGTTATCATATGCCTTGAAAGCAGTATTTCTAACCATATGGTCGATTGCCCATATTCCTATCTTGCCTACAAGCTTATTAACTTTTTTCATACCGTAATTGTCTGCTTTAAAGATCTGGTTGTAGAAGCAGTACTGTATGAAGTCTATAAAGTCGGGTACGACCGCTTCGGCACCTTCGGCTTCAATCTGTTCCACCATATGATTGTTTCCCGAGGGAGCGAATTTAATAAGTATTTCTCCGACAAGTCCGACTCTGGGCTTTTTGAGATTCTCATCTATGGGAATTGCATCAAAATCTCTGACTATTTCTTTGCAATATTTCTTAAATTTAGCCCAGCTTAGATGCTTTGACATGATAAGAGCGCGGCACTTTTCAAGCCATTTTGCGTGAAGCGCATCACAGCTTCCCTTTTCAAGTTCGTAAGGGCGCATGCGGTATATACACTTCATAAAGATATCGCCAAAGGTAAATGCCACCGCAAAGCGAAGAACTAATCCTGCGGAAAGTTTAAAGCCGCCGTTTTTCTCGATACCTCCTACGGAGAGCGAAATAACTGGTACCTGAGCCATGCCTGCTTTTTCAAGGGCACGTCTGATAAAGCCTATATAGTTTGTGGCACGGCAGCATCCGCCGGTCTGTGTTATTATTAGAGCCGTTTTATCAAGATCATAATTGCCTGATTCAAGGGCCTGGATCAGCTGACCTGTCATCATAAGTGAAGGGAAGCAAGCATCGTTATTTACATACTTAAGTCCGGTATCGATGGCGTGCTTATCGGCGTTTCCAAGAACTACAAAATTATAGCCGCTTGCTCTGAAGCAGGTTTCAAACATATCGAAGTGAACAGGAGAGAGCTGAGGGCAGATAATGGTGTATTTGCCCTTCATTTCCTCGGTAAACTCTGCACGTTTGTAAGAACTGTCACCTACTGTAACCTTTTTACCGATACGTTTTCTTTCTGCGATTGCGGAAATAAGTGAACGAACACGAATCCTAGCAGCGCCTAAGTTATTTACTTCGTCTATTTTAAGACATGTATAAATCTTGTTAGAACAGGATAAAATATCATTTACCTGATCCGATGTAACTGCATCAAGTCCGCATCCAAAGGAGTTGAGCTGGATCATATCGATATCGTCTCTGGTCCTTATATAGCTGGCAGCCGCATAAAGTCTTGCATGATAGGTCCACTGGTCAGATACTATAAGCGGTCTGTCGGGCTTAGCTAAGTGTGCTATAGAATCCTCTGAGAGAACTGCTATATCATATGAGTTGATCATCTCAGGGATGCCGTGATTTATCTCAGGGTCTATATGATAAGGACGTCCGGCAAGAACAATGCCGTGTTTTCCGGTCTCTTCGAGATATTTTAAGGTTTCTTCGCCTTTTTTCTGAATGTCTTTTCTGCAGGCCGCAAGCTCTTCCCAGGCTAAATGTATAGCTTGCTTTAACTCACCCTTAGGGATATCCTTAAATTCTTTTGAAAGAACCTGGTAAATGGTCTTTTCAGATTTAAAGGACAT
Organism: Lachnospiraceae bacterium; assembly: GCA_024684215.1. Taxonomy (GTDB): domain Bacteria; phylum Bacillota; class Clostridia; order Lachnospirales; family Lachnospiraceae; genus AC2028. Next base: position 72,965 of record JAIKXH010000100.1, on the reverse strand, counting down.
GAAAGGATTGCAGAAGCGTACCTTTCCCTCAGTGATGGCTTCGAGGTTGTTTTTGATATTCTCGGAATTTGAAGCTACGATGGGACAGTTGTAATTGTTTGCGGTATCCTGATCCTCTTTTCTCTCGTAGAAAACAGATGGATAGAATATAAAGTCAACATTTTGGTTAACAAGCCATGTAACATGTCCGTGGGCAATTTTTGCAGGGTAGCAAAGCGACTCGGAAGGAATGGACTCAATACCCATTTCATACACTTTTCTGGTTGAAGTGGGAGAGAGAAGTACTCTGTATCCAAGCTCTTTAAAGAAAGTAGCCCAGAAGGGATAATCCTCGTACATGTTAAGTACTCGGGGAATTCCTACGATGCCTCTTTTAGTCTCTGCTTCTGTAAGAGGCTCATAATCAAAGAGTCTCTTCATTTTATATTCGTAAAGATTGGGAACGTTACCGGCATTTTTCTTTCCGCCGATACCGCGCTCACAGCGGTTTCCGGAAATAAACTGTCTTCCTCCGGAAAATCTGTTTATTGTAAGACGGCAAGAGTTGGTGCATCCGCGGCATTTTGTCATGCTGGTTTCATATTCGAGATTTATGATATCGTCTAAAGAAAGCATGGTGGTCTCATAGCCTTCTTCATAACGTTCTCTTGCAATAAGTGCGCATCCGAAAGCACCCATGATTCCGGCAATGTCGGGTCTTGTTACTTCGCAGTCTGCAATCTTTTCAAGGGAGCGCAGTACCGCGTTATTGTAAAAAGTACCGCCCTGAACCACGATGTTCTCACCAAGTTCTGATGCATTAGATACTTTTATAACCTTAAATAAAGCATTTTTGATAACAGAATAAGCAAGACCTGCTGAAATATCGGCTACGGAAGCGCCTTCCTTTTGTGCCTGCTTAACCTTGGAATTCATAAATACGGTACATCTGGTACCAAGGTCTATGGGATGAGGAGCAAAGAGTGCTTCGGCAGCAAAATCTTTTACGGAAAAATCAAGAGATTTTGCAAATGTCTCAATAAAAGAACCGCAGCCCGATGAACATGCCTCATTGAGCTGAACGGATTCAACAGTTTTATTTTTGATCTTGATACATTTCATATCCTGACCGCCAATGTCTAAGATACAATCGACTTCAGGATCGAAAAATGCAGCGGCTTTATAGTGAGCGATAGTCTCAACCTCGCCGTCATCAAGCATAAATGCGGACTTTAAGAGAGCTTCGCCGTAACCGGTGGAGCAGGAGCGAACTATTTTAACTCCTTCGGGAAGCTTAGACTTAATGTCTGAAATGGCACCTATGGCAGTCTTTAAAGGAGAGCCGTTGTTGTTTGAATAGAATGAATATAAAAGTTCACCGTTTTCTCCGACAAGAGCAATCTTTGTGGTGGTGGAACCTGCATCAATTCCTAAAAATGCATTGCCCGAATAATTTTCCAAATCACCTTTGGTTACTTTAGCTTTTGAATGTCTTTCCTCAAATTGGGCAAAGTCTTCCTTTGAAGCAAAGAGAGGCTCCATACGTTCAACCTCAAATTCCATCTTGAGGTCGCCTGATAACTTGGTAACCATATCTTTTAAAGGATAAGATACATTTTTATCATAGTTGAGAGCAGAACCTATAGCTGCAAAAAGATGTGAATTTTCAGCGTCTATAATATGCTCGTCATCGAGCTTTAATGTCCTTATAAATGCAGCTTTTAACTGGTCTAAAAAGTGTAAGGGGCCGCCTAAAAAGGCAACATGACCTCTTATGGGCTTACCGCAGGCAAGACCCGAAATGGTCTGGTTAACAACCGCCTGGAAAATGGAAGCGGCGAGGTCCTCGCTTGTAGCGCCTTCGTTAATTAGCGGCTGAATATCTGTTTTGGCAAATACACCGCATCTTGCAGCGATTGTATATAGCGATTTATAACTTTTAGCGTATTCGTTTAATCCTGTTGCATCGGTCTGCAAAAGTGAAGCCATCTGGTCAATAAATGAGCCTGTACCGCCGGCACAGATACCGTTCATACGCTGCTCGACATTGCCGTCCTCAAAGTAGATTATCTTTGCATCTTCACCGCCAAGCTCTATGGCGACGTCGGTTTGGGGCGCAAGAGTCTGCAGGGAGGTAGCAACGGCTATAACTTCCTGTGTAAAAGGCACTCCGAGATGCTTTGCGATATTAAGACCGCCGGATCCTGTGATAACAGGATAAACGTCTATTTCTCCGAGCTTTGAATATGCGTCATTTAAAAGGCCCGAAAGAGTTTCTTTGATATTGGCGTGATGTCGTCTGTAATCCGAAAAAAGTATATTGTTATCATCATCCAAAATGGCGATCTTAACGGTTGTGGAACCGATATCTATACCCATTCTGGCAGATTGTAATCTATCGTTCATAAAAACTCCAAAGTATAATTTTTCTCAATTAAAATCTGTAAATGTTAGCAAATTAATATTATAACTGTAGGAAATGCTTTTTGCAAATTAAGAGAGTATAAACTTTTTGCGATCATAATGCTTTAAAACTTGAAAATCTATTTTGAGGATTATCCTTTTGGATTATGAAGGTATTTATATGCGCAAACCTTTATAATCTGTTAAAAGTACGATTAATTTTTTATAAAGTTAATGTTTTGTTAAGGCATATATTTAAAAAGTATGGTAAACTATGCCTTGTTGAAACTTTATTTTTAGGATGGTTAATTATGGATAAATTTGAAAGAAAGTTCGGAAAGTATGCGATTCCAAATCTTACACTTGCGCTCATCATAGGCTATGCCCTTGGTTATATTATTACGTTTGTGGACAGATTCAGAGGAACGGATTTTTTATCGTTTTTACTTCTTGATCCCTATAAGATTTTGCACGGACAGGTTTGGAGAATTTTTACATGGCTTATAGTTCCGCCCTATGAGAGCAATATTCTGTTTGTGCTCCTTATGATGTGGTGCTGTCTCTCGATAGGAATGGTACTTGAAAAAACATGGGGAACATTCCGCTTTAATATTTATATCTTTGGCGGAGCTTTATTTACTGTAATTTCGTCATTCGCTGCACTTGGATTTTTATATTTGTTCTACGGAAGCGATTATGTGAATTTCGTCGAGACTCTTCAGGCGGGAGTTTGGGGAGCTTTTAGTACATATTATATCAATGTTTCGATTTATCTCGGATTTGCAATGACCTATCCCAACAATATGGTCAGATTTATGTTTTTTATTCCGATGAAGATGAAGTGGCTGGGTATAATAGACCTTGTCTATATGGCATATTTACTTGTGATGGGAGGCGTGCTTACCAGATTTGCCGTAGCTGCGGCACTTATTAACATTTTGATCTTTTACCTTACAAATATCAGAAGGTTTTCTATCAAAGCCAAAATAAGGAGAGCGGAGTATCAGAAAAAAGCCGAAGCACCTAAGATGCATGCGGGCGCCGCTTATAAGCATAAATGCTGTATTTGTGGCCAGACAGACGTATCAAATCCTAATTTGGAATTCAGATATTGCAGTAAATGCATAGGAAATTATGAGTATTGTCAGGAGCATTTGTTTACTCATACTCATAAAAAATAATAAAGCTTTTTTGTTTGCACTATATAGACACTACTAAAAGCTTAGTACTAAATACACTACTAAAAAGCTTAGTTATCAGCACTTTTAATATTACTAAAAGCTAAAAGGACGAGGGAGTTACCCATGGATAAAGAGGTTTTATTTGCCAAGACTTTAAACGAAGTAAAAAAGGCGGCAAAAGAAGACGGAAACTATGTTTCCGAGGAAGATTTAAAAGAGGCTTTTAAAGAATTAGAGTTGGATGATTCACGCCTTATAATGGTTAAGGAATATCTTGAGGCTCAAAAAATAAAGGTTGGAGGGGAAAAACCTTCTGCAGATGAAACAGCGGAAGAAGAGTTTTCTCCTGCCGATTTAAACTTTTTACAGATGTATTTGGATGAGCTTGAACTTTTGCCCGAATATAATGACGGTGAAAAGAGAGCTTACACCATGCAGGCTATGGCCGGTGATAAAGAAGCTCAGAAAAAGCTTACAGAGATGTATCTGAAGGATGTCGTACAGATTTCAAAAATATACAATAATCAGGGTGTGCTTATAGAAGACCTTATCGGTGAAGGCAATTTGGCTCTTGCAGGCGCTGTTACCATGCTTGATTCACAGGAAAAGCCCGAGGATTGTGAAGGCATGATAATTAAATATGTTATGGATGCTATGGAAGAACTCATCAAGGAAAACAATGACTCTGCCGAGGTAAGCGATAAGGCATTAAAGAGAGTTAACGAGATATTTGAAAAAGCAGACAGGCTTTCAAAGGAATATAACAGAAAGATTACTGTGGAAGAACTCTGTGAGGAAAGCCATGTATCCAGAAAGGCTGTTGTTGATGCAATAAGGATCAGCGGTTTTAAGATTGATTCCATAGAAATGCCTAATGAGCTTAAAGGCATCGAATGAGTTTGTTACAGGTAAGATTTTATGAAAAAAACGTTATACGAAGACTATAAATACAGTATGCAGGACACAAGTTGTCTTTATGTCGGAGCAAAATATACAATTGATGAAATAGCTGAAAATGAGGATATTTTATTTAAATTCAGAAAAGTTTGCGCCGAAAGCCTAAAAATAGGTTCGGACGGCGAGGATACCTTAGAAACGATCCTTTATTATTTAGAACCCGGGGACTTCAGAGTGCAGGTCTTAAAACAGATGCGCTCTAAGGTCAGAGTAGGTGTGATAAAGGAGAAAAAATCTCTTTTCGGGAAAAAGAAAAAAGAGTATGTCACGGAATTTATGAGTATTCCCGATCTTGTTTCCATGAGTAAGGAAGAAAAAGAGTCTGTAGGGCTGGTTATACAAGAACTTAGAGTTAATAAGCTTGCTCTATTAACTGTTTAGCTTATCAAAGCGGATTTCAAAATCTATAGAAAATTATGATAAGCAATAATCAGATTAAAAGAAAAAATACAAAAAGATAAAATATAAAAAGATAAAATATAAAAAGATAAAACATAAAAAGATAAAACATTATTAGAACGGAGAACTTAGAATGAAACTTGAAGATTTAAAAAGCTACGAAATACTTGAGGATTGGGGTATAGATGATATCGCCAGCCGTGCTGTCAGGCTTAGACATAAAAAGACAGGCGCCAAAATAGCGCTTTTATCAAATGATGATGAAAACAAGGTATTTTATATAGGATTTCGCACTCCTCCCTCAGATTCAACCGGTGTCGCTCATATCACTGAGCATTCTGTACTTTGCGGATCCAAGGAGTTCCCTGTAAAGGATCCTTTTGTTGAGCTTGCCAAGGGCTCACTTAACACTTTCCTTAATGCAATGACTTATCCCGATAAAACCGTATATCCGGTTGCCAGCTGCAATGATGCTGATTTTCAGAATCTTATGCATGTTTATCTCGATGCGGTATTTTATCCAAACACTTATACAAATGAGGCAATTTTCCGCCAGGAGGGATGGCATTACGAGTTTGATGAAGAGGGTAAGCTTTTCATAAACGGTGTAGTTTACAATGAGATGAAGGGTGCATATTCATCTCCTGAAGATGTACTTTTCAGACAGATAATGAATTCGCTTTATCCCCATAACAATTATGGTGTAGAGTCAGGCGGAGATCCCGATAATATCCCGGACCTTACCTATGAGCAGTTCCTTGATTTCCACAGGGCATATTATCATCCTTCCAACAGCTATATTTATCTCTATGGAGATATGGATATGGCTGAAAAGCTTGATTATATCGATAAAGAGTACCTTTCAAAGTTTGATTACAGAGAGGTTAACTCAGCTATCATCGATGAGAAGCCCTTTAACGACAGAGTGACCGTAAAGCATAAATGTTCTCTTGCTGAGGGCGAAGATGCAAAGGATAACACATATCTTACTCTCAACTTTTCATACGGACAGTCAACTGACAGAGAGCTTTACATGGCGCTTTCCGTTTTGGACAGCGCGCTTGTTTCTGCTCCCGGTGCACCCTTAAAGCAGGCACTTGTTGAAAAGGGACTTGGCGATGATGTATACAGCGTAGTTGAAAATGGTATTAAACAGCCTTATTTTTCAATTGTTGCAAAAGGCGCAGATACAAACAGACAGCAGGAATTCGTTGATACTTGCTATCAGGTTATAAACGATATTATTAAAAAAGGCTTTGACAAGAAATCTCTTATGGCTGCTATCGTTAAGCAGGAGTTTTCATTCAGAGAGGCAGATTTCGGACGCTTCCCCAAGGGACTTATGTACGGACTGCAGGCTCTTGATTCATGGCTTTATGATGATGAAAAGCCTTTTGTACATATAGAGTGTCTTGACTGCTTTGCAAAGATGAAGGAATATGTAAAGACCGATTATTTTGAAAAGCTTTTGAAGGCTATATTTATCGATAACAAGCATTCTTCATGCGTAATTTTAGAGCCTGAACTCGGACTTGCTGAAAAGAAAGCGGATGAGCTTGCAGAAAAGCTTTCAAAATATCAGGCATCACTTTCGGGTGAAGAGATTGATAAGATTAAGTCTGATTTTGAAAAGCTCAGAAGCTTCCAGGAGCAGGTTGATACTCCCGAAGCTCTTGCTACGATTCCTTTGCTTTCTAGGGAAGACATAAAGAAAGAAGCAGAGAAGTTTGACAATAAGTCAACTGAGATTTCCGGAGTTAAGATCGTCCTTCACAATTACAGGACCACCGGTATTTCGTATCTTTCACTTATGTTTAATTTAAAGGATGTTCCCGGGGATCTGTATCCTTATATCGGACTTCTTACATATGTGCTTGGTCAGATTGATACAAAAAAGCATAAATATGCCGATCTTAACAATGAGATGAGTCTTGTTGCCGGAGGCATGAATTTCACCAGAGAATTATTTGTCAAAGAAAGCGACAGAGATATTTATGAGCACTATTTCAGTGTAAAGACCAAGTATCTTTATGAGAACGCATCTAAGGTTCTGGATTTTGTAAAAGAGGTTATATTTGAGTCAAATCTTGATGACAGTGTAAGAATTAATGAGATTTTGGCAGAAATCAAGTCACAGCTTCAGTCTTCTATGATATCAGGCGGTCACAGCGTTGCAGTTTCGAGGGCTGCAGCAAGCTTTACCAAAGCGGGCAGAATTAATGAAATAGTTAATGGTATAGATTTCTATAGATTTATTTCGGACCTATGCAGCAATTTTGATTCTAAAAAGAGCGAGATTTCTTCTAAATTAAAAGAGCTTTGCAAGATAATTTTCAGACCCGAAAACTTCATGGTTGACCTTACAAGTGAGGAAGAAAAGGGAGCAGAAGGATTAAGCGTTTGTATCGGAGAGCTTAAGAAAGCTTTATATACAGAGGATGTCAGAAAAGAGAGCTTTGTTCCTGAACTTATAAAGGAAAACGAAGGCTTTATGACTGCCGGACAGGTACTTTATGTATGCAGAGCAGGTGATTTTAAGAAGGATAATCTTGAATATAACGGAGCGCTCAGTGTATTAAAGACCATTATGGGTTATAATTATCTCTGGGAGAATGTACGTGTTAAAGGGGGTGCATACGGATGTATGAGCAGATTCTCAAGAAACGGAGGCTGCTATTTTGTTTCATACAGAGACCCTAATCTTTCAAAGACCATCAAGATCTTTGAGGATGCTGCCGGAGCCATGGAAAAGTTTGACGTAGACGAGAGAACCATGACAAAATATGTTATAGGTACTTTCAGCGAGCTCGATACACCGCTTACTCCTTCAGGAAAAGGTATGAGATCTCTCGCTGCATATTTAGGCGAGCTTCCTTATGATAAGATTCAAAAAGCAAGAGAAGAAGCACTTAACTGCACTGCGGAAGATATAAGAAATACCGCTAAATACATTAAGTCTTTTATCTCATCCGAAAGACTTGTAGTAGTCGGAAATGCCGCTAAAATCAAGGAAGAGAACAATTTGTTTGATAAGATTGAGAACCTGTTCTAAATCGCTTAAAAAATTTTTTTGAAAATAATTAAAATATTTGCAACGTTTTGTGTTTTTGTTACGTCTATATAGGCAAGAGACCAAAAAACAAACGCTTTGCCATTACGCAAAGTAAAAAGGGAGGATATTTTATGAAGAAAAAGTTTTTAGCAGGAATCGGAATAGCACTTTCAATGGCACTTTTGCTTACGGCATGCGGATCCGGTAATAAGAATTACGTATCCGAAATGGCAGCGGACAGCAGTTATTATGATGCTGGCGACTATAGTGATTATGAATATGATTATTCTTTGGATGTAGCCGAGGAAACGGCCGATGAAAGCTACAACGGCGATTTCGGTACAACTTCCGGAACTCAGGCTGATTCTGTATCCGATTCGGCATCTGTTTCAAGCCAGAACAAGGTAGATACCAACAGAAAGCTTATCAAAACAGTTGATCTTGATGTCGAGACAAAAGAGTTTGATGCTCTTGTAGCTGCAATTGAAAATCAGGTTACCGCATACAACGGTTATGTAGAGAGCCAAAATACCTGGAACGGAAGCAGATATGATTATTACGGTAATGAATCAACATATTCAAACCGTAATGCAAACTATACCATCAGAGTTCCCAGAGAAAATCTTGAGGCTTTTTTAAACAGCTTTTCAGAGCTTTGCAATATCAAAAATAAGAGTGAAAGTGTACAGGATATCACTCTTTCATATGTAGACCTTGAGAGCCACAAAAAGGCACTTGAGACTGAGGAAGAAAGACTTCTTGCTCTGATGGAAAAGGCTGAAGAAATGTATGATATCCTTACTATCGAGGATAAGCTTACAGATATCCGCTATCAGATGCAGAGCATGGAATCACAGCTCAGGACCTATGATAACAAGGTTACTTACAGCACTGTTACAATGTATATACAAGAGGTTAGGGAGCTTACATATGATGAGCCCGAGCCGGAGACCTTCTGGGACAGATTAACTTCTAATTTTGAAGACAGTATTGAAGCTCTTGTTGAAGGACTTAAGAATTTTGCTATATTCTTTGTTGCCGCACTTCCTCATCTTCTTATCTGGGGCGGTATCATCTTTGGTATCGTAATGGCAATAAGAGGTATTGTAAGATTCAATATAAAGAAAAACAGAAAGCGCAGAGAAGAAGAGGCTAAGAAGGCCACTGCTACTGTCTACACACAGACTGTATCACCTCAGGCAGCACCCGGACAGGCAGCACCCGGACAGGCAGCATCTTCACAGGCAGCATCTTCACAGGCAGCACCTCAGGGTTCTGTACCGGAACAGAAATAAGTTTTTTAAATAAAGGGAAGAAGAATTAATGAGTGAAACTACAAAGTCGGGATATGTTGCTTTGATCGGAAGACCTAATGTCGGAAAGTCCACACTTATGAACCGGTTAATCGGTCAAAAAATCGCCATCACAAGCAACAAGCCACAGACCACGAGAAATAAAATCCAGACAGTATATACGGACGAGAGAGGACAGATTGTTTTCCTCGATACTCCGGGAATCCATAAATCCAAGAATAAGCTTGGAGATTATATGGTGGGAGTGGCTGAAAAGACTTTAAACGAAGTTGATATTTCCATATGGCTTGTTGAGCCCACCGATTATATAGGGGCCGGTGAAAGACATATTATAGAGCAGCTTAAAAAAGCCAAATGTCCGGTTTTCTTAGTTGTAAACAAGATTGATACTGTAAGGCGTGAAAAGCTTCTTCCCTTTATTGATACTTACAGAAAAGAACTTGATTTTACAGAGGTAATACCTGTTTGTGCGATGAAGGGCGATAATTGCGATGTTCTTTTGGAGCAGATATACAAGTATCTTCCTTACGGTGAATTGTTTTTTGACGAAGAAACCGTTACCGATCAGCCTATCAGGCAGATTACAGCCGAACTTATAAGAGAAAAGGCGCTGAGGCTTTTATCTGATGAAATTCCTCACGGTATTGCTGTGACTATCGAGCAGATGAAAGACAGAGGAGGAATCTACGATGTAGATGCCACTATTTATTGTGAGAGAGAGTCTCATAAAGGCATCATTATAGGTAAGGGCGGAGCCATGCTCAAAAAGATCGGTTCACAGGCCAGACCTGAAATAGAAGATATGCTGGAGAGCCGGATAAATTTAAGACTCTGGGTTAAGGTTAAAAAGGATTGGAGAGATTCCGATCTTTTACTTAAAAACTTCGGGTATGTGGAAGATAAAAAGTGATCCGGAAAATATAAAAAGTAATCCGGACATAAAAAATTGTGATTTATATTTTATAGACAAATCACATCAGGATATTGGTATAAATAATCGGTATGCAGGATTTTATCATCGTAACCGGTATTGTCATTAAACAAAGCCCTATAGGGGAGAGCGACAGACGGGTTACCATACTTACAAATTCAAGAGGTAAGATTTCGGCATTTGCAAGAGGGGCGAGAAAGCCTAATTCCAGGTTTTCCGCCACCACTTGCCCTTTTTGTTTCGGAAGCTTTAAGCTATACGAGGGAAGAGATGCATATAATATCGCAGATGCTGATATCAAGAATTATTTTGAAGAGTTCAGAAACAATCTGGACGCTTCATTTTATGCGTCTTATTTTGCTGAGATTGCCGATTATTATTGTCGTGAGAATAATGATGAGCGCGATATGATGAAGCTTTTTTATCAGTCGCTTAGAGCACTTTGTGCGCCAAGTCTGCCAAACGGACTCGTGAGAGCGGTGTATGAGCTTAAATCAATTGTTATTAACGGCGAGTATCCCGGAGCGCCGCGGGATATAAGGCTAAGCGACTCTGCATTGTATACTCTTGAGTTTATAAGGCAAAGTCCCATTGAGTCTTTGTATTCTTTTAATGTTACGGAAAGCGTTTTGGAGGAAATCAAATCGGTTTCAAAGCTATATTGTAAGCGTTATATGGAGCATCATTTTAAAAGCCTTGAAATACTTGAAACGGGTTAAAGGTGAAAAAGAGGAAAACTATGAATATTAACGAAAGAGCACAAAAAGCTGTAGAACTTAAAACTAGGGGAGGGTATAACTGCTCACAGGCTGTTACTGCAGCACTTGGGGATTTAACACCTCTGACTGACGAAAATCTTAAGCAGATTACAGCGGGATTTTGTGCAGGTATGGGTAATATGGAGGCAACCTGCGGAGCACTTATCGGAGCAGGTATGATCACCGGACTCGTGACCGAAGGAAGGGGAACCTTACCAAAAACGAGACAGATTCAGGAGAGCTATAGAGAAAAATGCGGAGCTATTAAATGCAGAGATCTAAAGACTGTTACTGACGGTAAACCTTTATGTCCTTGCGAGGAATGTGTAAGAAATGCTGTTTTATCTTACGAAGAGGTTATGGGCCTTTCATAGGCTGGAGACGCGTGTTTTGTCTATTTTTTATCAATCAGTTATATTTTTGGCCGAAGACATTAAGAATGTCCTCGGCTTTTTTCGTTGTAAACAGTTGATTTTTCTGGGTTTTAAAAGTATAATTAATCAGTTGTATTATGCTTTAATATTAATCGCTTAAAAAGCGTTAGGAGGAAGTTTTTTATGGAAAAAACAATGGACAAGATTGTTAGTCTGGCAAAGGCGAGAGGATTCGTTTATCCCGGTTCCGAGATTTACGGCGGACTTGCCAATACCTGGGATTACGGAAATTTGGGCGTGGAGCTCAAAAACAATGTAAAACGAGCCTGGTGGCAGAAATTTGTCCAGGAAAACCCTTATAATGTAGGTGTGGATTGCGCTATCTTAATGAACCCTCAGACATGGATCGCTTCGGGACATCTCGGAAGCTTTTCGGATCCTCTTATGGATTGCAAAGAGTGTCATGAGAGATTCAGAGCCGACAAAATCATCGAGGATTTTGCACAGGCAAACGGAATCACTCTTGATTCAAGTGTAGACGGTTGGACTCAGGAGCAGATGATGAACTTCATCAAGGAAAATTCGGTTCCCTGTCCTACCTGCGGTAAGCATAATTTCACCGATATCAGACAGTTTAACCTTATGTTTAAGACCTTCCAGGGTGTTACCGAGGATGCTAAAAATACAGTTTATCTTCGTCCCGAGACAGCACAGGGTATTTTTGTAAACTTCAAGAATGTTCAGAGAACTTCCCGTAAGAAGGTTCCTTTCGGAATCGGCCAGATCGGTAAGTCTTTCAGAAACGAAATCACTCCCGGTAACTTCACTTTCCGTACCAGAGAGTTTGAACAGATGGAGCTTGAATTTTTCTGCAAGCCCGGTACGGATGATGAGTGGTTTGAGTACTGGAGAGCATATTGCCGTGATTTCTTAAAGAGCCTCGGAATCAAAGAAGAGGAAATGAGACTCAGAGATCACGATCCAGCAGAGCTTGCTTTCTATTCAAGACATACCACTGATATCGAGTTCTTATTCCCCTTCGGCTGGGGTGAACTTTGGGGTATCGCCGATCGTACGGATTACGACCTTACTCAGCATCAGAATGTATCAAAAGAGGATCTCAGCTACTTTGATGATGAGACAAGCGAGAGATATATTCCTTATGTTATCGAGCCTTCACTTGGTGCTGACCGTGTAGTTCTTGCATTCCTTTGCGCAGCATATGATGAAGAGAACCTTGGAACGCAGGAAAAGCCCGATATGAGAACCGTACTTCGTTTCCATCCCGCACTTGCTCCCGTAAAGATCGGTATCCTTCCTCTTTCAAAGAAGCTTAACGAGGGCGCAGAAAAGATTTATGCTCAGCTCTCAAAGAAATACAATTGCGAATTTGATGAGAGAGGTAACATAGGTAAGCGTTATCGTCGTCAGGATGAGATCGGTACTCCTTTCTGCATTACTTACGATTTTGATTCCGAGACCGACGGAAAGGTTACTGTACGTTTCCGTGACTCTATGGAGCAGGAAAGAATTGCTATCGACGAGCTTGATGCTTTCTTTGCCGACAAGTTTACTTTCTGATCCAGTGTTAAATATTATGCCTGCATAGGTTTGAAACTATGCGGGCGAAAATAAAATTTCTTATTCGGAGAAATGAAAAAATGAAAAAGTTTACATACAATGAACTTAGAAATGCTTGGCTTAATTTTTATAAGGAGAGAGGACATGTTGATGTAGGCGCCGTATCGCTTGTATCAGACGGTTCTACCGGTGTTATGTTCAACGTTGCAGGCATGCAGCCTCTTATGCCTTATCTTTTGGGCGAAAAGCATCCCAAGGGAACCAGACTCTGCAATATCCAGGGATGTGTTCGTACCAACGATATTGATTCCGTAGGTGATAAGAGCCATCTTACTTTTTTTGAAATGATGGGAAGCTGGAGCCTTGGCGATTATTTTAAAGAGGAAAGATGCAAATGGAGCTTCGAGCTTCTTACCGACGTATTTGGATTTGATGCCGATCATTTGGCTGCAACAGTGTTTGCGGGAGATGAAAATGCGCCTAGAGATGAAGAAGGAGCACAGTATCGTATAGCATCAGGCTTTAAAAAAGAAAATGTATATTATCTTCCCGCCGAGGACAATTGGTGGGGACTTGAATACGGACCTTGCGGACCTGACTCTGAGATGTTCTTTATCGATGAGACAAAAGCTCCCTGCGGACCTGACTGTAAGCCCGGTTGCCACTGCGGCAGATATACAGAGGTAGGAAATGATGTATTTATGCAATATGAGAAGCATCATGACGGCAGCCTTACTCCTTTAAAGCAAAAGAATGTTGATACCGGATGGGGGCTTGAGAGAAACTTTGCATTCCTTAACGGTATTGATGATGTATACAAGACTGAGCTTTTTGCTTCTGTTATTGCAAAAATAGAAGAACTTAGCGGATACAAATACGATGCTGAGGACAAGAATACCAAGTCAATGCGAATCGTAGCCGATCACTTAAGAACTTCCATTATGCTCATTGGCGATGAAGCAAGACTTCTTCCCGATAACACCGGTGCAGGATATATTCTTAGAAGACTTATCCGCCGTGCGGTAAGACATGGCAGAAGCCTCGGACTTAACGCAGAACAGCTCCTTTCGGTAGGAAGCATTTATATTGATGATATTTACAGTGAGGGTTATCCCAATCTTGTAAAGAATAAAGATTATATCTTAGGAGAGCTTAAAAAGGAAATTAACCGTTTTGAGTCTACTCTTGAGAACGGCATGAAGGAATTTAAGAAAATACTTGATGCCAAGAAGGCAGAAGGTTCAAAGAAGGTTGAGGGTAAGGAAGCCTTTTATCTCTATGATACCTTCGGATTCCCTTATGAGGTAACTCTTGAGATGGCTGAAGAAGAGGGCTTTTCGGTTGATGAGGAAGGCTTCAAGGAAGCTATGGCTAAGCAGAAAGAGCTTGCCAGAAGCAATCAGAACTTCTCAGCAAATCTTTCTATAAGCACAGGTGTGTTTGATTCTTTAGATGCCGCTCTTAAGTGTGAATTTTTAGGTTATGATGCCCTTGGCTGTAATGGTAAAATCATTGCCATGGCCGGTGCGGATTCACTTGCAGATGAGTTAAAGACCGGGGAACAGGGATCTATTATCACTGATAAAACCACCTTCTACGGAACGATGGGCGGTCAGGTAGGAGATATAGGTGAGATCCTTGGCAAGGACGGATCTAAGTTTGTTGTTGAAGAGACTATCCATGTGGCAGGCGGAAGAACCGCTCATATAGGTAAGGTAGTAAGCGGATCTTTCAAGGTATCTGACAGCGTATCACTAAATGTTGATGCCGAAAACAGAGCTAAGACCTGCAGAAACCACTCTGCAACACACCTTCTTCAGAGCGCTTTAAGAGAGGTTTTGGGAGATCATGTTGCGCAGGCCGGTTCTTACCAGGATCCTGACAGAACAAGATTTGACTTCTCTCACGGTCAGGCTATGACAGCTGAGGAAATTGCTAAGGTTGAAGCTATTGTAAATGCAAAAATTGCTGAGAATATGGCTGTAAACACAAAGGTCATGGGTATCGAAGAGGCTAAGAAGAGCGGAGCTACCGCACTTTTCGGAGAGAAGTACGGAGAGTCCGTAAGAGTTGTTTCCATGGGAGATTTCTCAAAGGAACTTTGCGGCGGTACACATGTATCGTCTACCGGCGAGATTATGAGCTTCAAGATTCTTTCCGAAAACGGTGTAGCTGCCGGAACCAGAAGAATTGAAGCTATTACCGGAACCAATGTTACTGCATATTACAAGAAACTCGAAGATGAACTTAACGAAGCGGCGAAGCTTGTAAAGACTACTCCTGCAGCACTTTTGGACAGACTCGAAAAGATGAATGCAGAGATTAAAGAGCTTAAGAGCGAGAACGAATCTCTTAAATCCAAGGCTGCAAAGGAAGCTTTAGGCGATGTCATGGACAAGGTCGTTGAGGTAAAAGGACTTAAGATGCTTGCCACCGATGTTGCCGGAGTTGATATGAACGGACTCAGAGACCTCGGAGATCAGCTTAAAGCTAAAATCGGTGAAGGCGTTATAGTTCTTTTGTCAGAAGCAGGCGGAAAAGTTAATATGGTGGCTATGGCTACCGACGGTGCGGTTTCAAAGGGAGCTCACGCCGGAAATCTTATAAAGGGAATCGCTGCTTTGGTAGGCGGCGGCGGTGGAGGAAGACCGAATATGGCTCAGGCCGGCGGTAAGAATCCTGCAGGTATCCCTGCTGCTGTAGCAGAGGCTGTTAAAGTACTTGAGTCTCAGTTGTAATAATTTGAGTCATGGAGGAAATGTATGGAGTACAAAATTCTTTATAACCGTAAAGCTAATAATGGCAGGGGCCATGAAGAAGCACTAAAGATCAAGGATGTCTTAAAAGACGAAGATATTCAGCTCATAGATATTACCGAAATCGAAGATTATGAAGCGTATTTTTCATCCGTTCAGGACAATGTAAGATGTGTTCTTTGCGGAGGAGACGGCACTCTGAATTATTACATCAACCATGTTAGCGAGAGCACCCTTGAAAAGCCGATAGATTATTTTGCATGCGGTACCGGAAACGATTTTTTAAGAGATATTGGAGTTAACCCCGGGGAGATAGTTAAGGATGTAAACAGGTTCTTTAAAGATCTTCCCACCGTTACCATTAACGGTAAGACTTCCAAATTCATAAACGGTATCGGCTACGGTATCGACGGCTATTGCTGCGAGGTCGGTGACAAGCAGAAAGAAAAATCCGACAAGAAGGTAAATTATACAGGCATTGCAATTAAGGGCATTTTGTTCCACTTTAAGCCTGTTACGGCTACCGTTACGATTGACGGAAAAAAGTTTATCGCCGAAAAGACATGGCTTGTTCCTACCATGAAGGGCAGATTTTACGGCGGCGGCATGATGGCATGCCCCGAACAGGACAGATTGGCAGCGGATAAAACGGTATCCGTTATGACTTACAAGACAGGTTTTGCTTTAAAAGCGCTTATTGTATTTCCCAATATTTTTAAGGGAGAACATGTTAAAAACAAAAAGGTTGTATCTATTTACAAGGGCAATAATGTTAAGGTCGCTTTCGACAGAGCATGTGCTTTGCAGATTGACGGAGAGACAGTGCTTAACGTGTCTGAGTACGAGGTCACAACTTGATGTATCAGCGCTTATTTGATATAATTTTTCATGTATGTGTTAAAAGAAAGACGAGGTTTTTAGTTTATGTCAGGACATTCAAAATTTGCTAACATCAAGCATAAAAAAGAAAAAAATGATGCAGCTAAGGGAAAGATTTTCACTATCATCGGACGTGAAATCGCTGTTGCCGTTAAAGAGGGTGGACCCGATCCCAACAACAACTTTAAGCTTGCTACAGTAATTGCAAAGGCTAAAGCGAACAACATGCCCAATGATACAATCGACAGAGGTATCAAGAAGGCAGCCGGCGAAGGCAGCGGAGTCAATTATGAATATGTAACTTACGAGGGATACGGACCTAACGGTATCGCAATTATCGTAGATGCACTTACCGATAACAAGAATCGTACAGCCGCAAATGTAAGAAGTGCTTTTACAAAGGGCAACGGAAGCGTTGGTACTCAGGGCTGCGTATCTTATATGTTTGATAAGAAGGGCCAGATCATCATCGATAAGGAAGAGTGTGACATGGAAGAGGATGACCTTATGATGCTTGCACTTGATTCCGGTGCTGAAGATTTTGCAGCCGAAGAAGACAGCTATGAAGTTCTTACAGAGCCTGATGAAAAGGTTTTGGAGGCAGTAAGAAAAGCTCTTGAGGATGCAAAAGTTCCTATGCTTAGCGCTGAAGTAACAATGATTCCTCAAAACTATGTTACTTTAACCGATGAGGACCAGATTAAGAGCCTTCAGAGAACTCTCGATCTTCTTGATGATGACGACGATGTTCAGGCTGTATATCACAACTGGGATGAGTAAAAATGTTGGCACCATTCTCGAAAACAGGGCATGGTGCTAGCTTTGTGTTATAAAGCTATATAAATATCACTTTCGGAGGGGTTATGGACAGATTAGGTATTGTTGTTCCGTGTTATAACGAAGAAGAAGTTTTCCCTATATCAGCACCGGTTTTAAGAGGTGTTTTGGACGACCTTGTATCCAAGGGTAAGATTTCGAGCGATAGTTTTGTACTTTTTGTCAATGACGGAAGTAAGGATGCGACATGGGACCTTATTGAAAAGGAGCATGAAAAATATCCAACTCAGGTTTTTGGTGTTAAGCTTGCAGGTAATGTAGGACATCAATATGCTCTTACAGCAGGACTTGTTACAGCTAAGGATATGTGTGATGTAACAGTATCAATCGATGCAGATTTGCAGGACGATGTAAAGGTCATCGAGGATATGATTGATAAATATCATGAGGGCTGTGACATCGTTTATGGCGTCAGAAGCGAGAGAAAGACCGATACTTTCTTTAAGAGAACAACTGCTCAGGCGTTTTATAAGGTTATGGCCGGAATGGGCGTTAAAACAGTCTACAATCATGCGGATTACAGACTTATGAGTAAACGCGCGGTTGAACAGTTTTCGCTTTATAAAGAAACCAATCTCTTTATCAGAGGTATTGTTCCCACTCTTGGATATAAAACCGATTGCGTATATTATGAGAGACTTGAGAGAGCAGCCGGTGAGTCAAAATATCCCTTGAGTAAAATGCTGGCACTTGCTTTTAACGGTATTTCATCATTCAGCATTAAGCCTATAAGCATGATCCTGGGAGCCGGCATCATAATGATTGTAATAGCACTTGCTGTTGCCATTTATTCACTTGTGCAGTTTTTCCTCGGACATGTTGAACCGGGATGGACTTCACTTATGCTTTCAATTTGGTTTATAGGTGGAATGCAGCTTATTTCCATAGGCCTTGTAGGACAGTATATCGGTAAAGTTTATATCGAGGTTAAGCACAGACCTCGTTACAATATTGAAAAGGTGCTTTCTGATGAGACTAAAGAAAACTAGATTCAATGATATAGTTTGGGTTTTCTACGGCATTTTGGTGCTGGCATTTTGTGCTCTTGTTTTCACAAGAGCCGCCGGATATTTTTTCCTTGATGTCGGAATTGGACTTTTGTTTACTGCTTTTGTCTTTATTCTTTTTTCCGTGCTTTGCTTTTTTTATTATAAATCTGCAAAGAATGATTACGGAGCTGTGGCTATAAAAAAGAATGAGAAAATCCTTAATATTGTATCATACGGATTTTTTGGTTTAGCACTTTGCGGAGGCATTTATCTAAGATTCAGACAGATTTCCGGAAATGCCTTTGTATATACGAATTCAGGAAGTTTTGCCGATGAAATATATTATTCATTATATGATTTTATCGCATCAATATTGGGTAATTCGTATTTTACGGCAATAATTATAAATACTGTATTAACGGTTTGTTTTTCGGTACTTTTGTTTTTTGCATTTAAGAGACTTTTGGGCAATTATGCCGCTGTTTTATCCGGCGTTTTTGCTTTAGTTTCGCCTTATTTTGCCATTACGACGCTTTTTGACGGACCTGAATATGTTTCCTTGGTCATTAATATGCTGGTCCTTTTGTTTATATCGTTCATGCTTCCGGGGAGAAGTATAAAAGCGATTTATCTTGTTATTTGCGGACTTTTCCTTGGCATAGCTGTTTTGACGGATTACAGCGCAGTTTCTTTTTTGCTTGTAATCCCTGTAATGTTTATTGGATCTAAGGATTTGGATAATAACGAAAAAGCCGTAAATACCTTAGCTAGTATAATAATGTTTTTAGGTGGAATCTTGATCGGGCTTTTTCTTGGAATTTATATTTATTCTAAGTTTAAAGGCGTCGGATTTGCCGATATGTCAGGCTTTATTTTAGACGATTTTATTAAAACGTCATCACCTGTATATTTTTACTCTGAAACAGACATTTTAAGTTCTTTTATTTTGGGGCTTTTATTGATTCCGGGTATTTGCGCCGGATTTATGCAAAGAAAATACGATTGCGGAAGCGCCATTGCACTTATACTTATCGGATTTTTTGCCCATAATGCTTTTGGATTTTCCGGCTTTGTAAACGGTAAAGGCATGATGGTTGGAGTGCTGCTTTCGGCAATGGCGGGAAATTTCTTTGATATGATTTCATATAAGGAACCCAATAATGCTTTTTCGTCCGATTTAAAAGATAAGGATTCTAACTACGAAAAAGATTCAGAAGATGAGGAACTCCGTATTTTGGAAATTGAAACTAAAAAAGAAACTGAAAATACAGAAAATAAAACAAATACTGCAAATAAAGAAATTATCACTGAAAATACAGATGTTAATATAAAAACAAATAAAGACGCATTTATTCCTTTGGATAATCCAATACATGTCCCGGAACATAAAAATCGCGAACAGGTGGATTATGATTTTAAAGTGGATGATGATGCAGATTACGATATTTAAGAATGCGAGGCGCTAACTGATGGCTTCATCAGCAAACAATAACAACAGAAAAAGGACTTCTTCCGGCAGGCCCAGAAGCAAGATGCCTGTTGAGGAAGCTCTTCGCGAAGAAAAAGAAAGAGAGATGAGAATCGAAATCGGTACCATTATTTTCGTGGCACTTATGATTTTGGTTTTCCTTTGCAATTTCCATATAATCGGTGCTTTTGGCGACGCTGTAAGCGGCTTTATGTTCGGTGTGTTCGGACTGCTTGCTTATGTAGCGCCTATTTTTGCAGTAGTTGCGATGTTCTATTATCGTGCCAACAGGCATAATCAAGCTGCTATGAAAAAATTTGCGGCAGTGATAATGCTATATTTTCTCATTGGCATTATCTGCGACATGGCCTCTAAAACTGCTGTAGGTATGGAAAGCTATAATTTTGCCGAGCTTTTTAAGCTTGGAAAAGAAGGCAGATGCGGCGGCGGACTTATTTCCGGAAGTATTGCATACCTTATAAAAAGTTTCCTTGGAAATGTAGGACTTGTCCTGCTCCTTATCCTTGGAATTATAATAGCTCTCATTCTTATCACCGAGAAATCCTTTATCAATATGGTAAAGGAAAAGGGATATGATTTTGTTGAAAAAGGTAAGGCATATACCGATGAAAGAAGAGAAAGAAGACTTGCCGAAAGCGGAGAAAGAAGAGCTATGTTAGAAGACGGTAGCAGATCAAAGCTGCCTGATAAATCTTTTAACGATGGCGATTTAACCGAAAAGCCTTCTAACGAAAAAGCTTTAAATCTCAGAGATAAGTTAAGACAGACAGATTCTCAGGCACCGATTTTTGAGGAGGGAACTTATGTTGAAATGCCTCCCATGCCTGCAAAGCCTGATCTGGATACCGGTTACAAGCCCACAATACGTGAGTCTCTAAAGGCTAAAATGCAAAATCAAAAAGAAAAGCGTGAGCTTGACCGTAAAATGAACCGTGAGGCAAAAGAGAACAATTCTATTTTGCAGGTGGCTGATTCCGATGCTATTGCGTATGGAAACAACCATTCCGGAGAGATCCATGAATTATCTTATGGAAGCGGCAGCGCGAGCGCTCCCGGCGCATACAGCCGGGATGGTTATGCACAGGGCAGTTATGCTACTGACGGTTACGGTCAGGATGGGTATACTTCAGATGGCTATCCTCAGGAAGGATATGAACAGGCCGGATATACTAATAATGATAACGGCAATTATCCACAGAACGGATACGGCGCTGATGACTATGAGCAGGAGATTCTTAAGTACAAGATTCAAAACGGTGAAACTATCGTAGATATGTACGGTCGCCCTGTATTTGATTTTGAAAAGCAGGAGATACGCTCTGCTCATAACGTAGAGGTCAAGGACCAGTTTTCCGCTATGGAAGGAAACACAGAGGATACAGGCACCGACTATTATAACGATGATGAAGATATTTTAGCCAACAAGGATGAAGATATCTTAGCTACCTACGAGAAGGTTGTCAGATCCGAAGAATTAAATGAAAATGCTACAGCTTCAAGGTTTGCGGGAGAGAATTATGCGGCATCAAGACCTACGGCTGCAAGACCTACGGCCGCAAAGCCAAAGGCTAGTTTTGAAACCTCATCAAGCGGTAATACCGAAGCTGTAAGTGCATGGAAAAATACGGCAAACTCCGGAGATAAAACTATGGCCGGAGCATATGCTACAGCTACCAGAATACCTGCCGGTTCGCATGATGAACAGCCCAAAGCCGGTATGCCCGAAAGTAAGCCTGCATACAGCAATAAGCCTTATAAATTCCCGCCCATCAATCTTTTAAAGGCTGCAAGGAACAGGGCGGTTAACAGTGCTGCTGAGCTTGAAAACACAAAATACAATCTTCAGGAAACGCTTAGGAATTTCGGCGTAAATGTAGATATCACCGAGGCAGTTCAGGGCCCTTCCGTTACCAGGTATGAAATGACATTAGAGCCCGGAACCAAGGTTTCGAAAATCTTGGGGCTTTCTGATGATATTAAGCTTTCACTTGCATCGGAAGATATACGTATAGAGGCACCAATTCCCGGTAAAAGCGCCGTAGGTATTGAAGTGCCCAACAAAGAAACTTCTATGGTTTCACTTAGGGAATTGTTGGAAAGCAGACTGTTTAAAGATGCGGATTCAAATCTAAGCTTTGCAGTGGGTAAAAACATCGGTGGCGATGTTATTGTGACAGATATCGGTAAAATGCCCCATGTTCTTATTGCAGGTGCAACCGGATCCGGAAAATCCGTATGTATAAATACGCTTATAATGAGCCTTATCTATAAATCATCTCCGGAAGATGTCCAGATGATCATGATAGATCCCAAGGTTGTTGAACTTTCGGTTTATAATGGTATTCCACATCTTATGCTTCCTGTAGTAACCGATCCTAAAAAGGCTGCGGCGGCTCTTGCATGGGGAGTTAAGGAGATGGAAGACAGATATAAAAAGTTTGCCGATCTTTCCGTCAGAGACCTCAAGGGATATAACGAAAAGATAAAAACCATGACTTCCGACGAGATCGCTCAGGCTCAGCTTAGCGGTATTAATCATTTCAAATTGCCTAAGATCGTGATTATTATCGATGAACTTGCGGATCTTATGATGGTATGCGGCAAGGAGGTCGAGGAAGCAATATGCAGGCTTGCTCAGCTTGCCAGAGCTTGCGGAATACATCTTGTTGTTGCCACTCAAAGACCTTCTGTTGATGTCATTACCGGACTTATCAAAGCAAATATGCCGAGCCGTATGGCATTTGCTGTTTCAAGCGGCGTGGATTCAAGAACCATACTTGATACTGTAGGTGCCGAGAAACTTTTAGGTAAGGGAGATATGCTTTTCTATCCACAAGGAAAGCCCAAACCCGAGCGTGTTCAAGGTGCGTTTGTGTCGGATGAAGAAGTGTCTGCCGTTGTAGATTTCTTAAAAGCTCAGAGACTTCATAATGAATTTGCAGAAAACGCCGGCATTAACTCTGAAACACTAAATGCAACTGATTCCGGTAGCGGAGCCGGTAAGGCGGCTGCAGGTGGAGAGGATGATGGTAGGGACGAGCTTTTTGCAGAAGCAGGCAGATGCATTATAAACAGCGGAAAATGTTCTATCGGATATCTGCAGAGAATGCTTAAGATAGGATTTAACAGAGCTGCGAGAATAATGGATTCTCTTTCAGAGGAAGGTGTTGTCGGACCCGAATCCGGCACAAAAGCCAGAGAAATACTTATGACAATAGAAGAATTTGAGTCTTATCTTGATTCTTAAACCCATTTATTTGTCATGTAGGAGGATATATGAAATCTGATATCGAAATTGCACAGGCTGCCACACTTGATAAAATTACCGATGTAGCCGAAAAAATCGGAGTTTCCGAGGATGACCTTGAACTCTACGGAAAATATAAAGCTAAATTTACCGAAGAGTATTTAAGGAAAATCGAAAACAATAAAGAAGGTAAGCTCGTGCTTGTCACTGCTATAAATCCGACTCCTGCAGGAGAAGGTAAAACTACTACAACAGTAGGCCTCGGACAGGCTTTTTCAAAGCTTGGAAAGAAGGCTATCATTGCGCTTCGCGAGCCCTCACTCGGACCTTGCTTTGGTATTAAAGGCGGTGCCGCAGGCGGCGGATATGCACAGGTTGTACCGATGGAGGAGCTTAATCTTCATTTTACAGGAGATTTCCATGCAATCACTTCGGCAAACAATCTTTTAGCCGCTATTTTGGATAATCATATCCAGCAGGGAAATCAGCTCCAGATTGATACCAGAAATATTGTTTGGAAAAGATGTCTTGATATGAACGACAGAGTACTTCGCAATATCGTTGTAGGCCTTGGTGCGAAGACCGACGGTTTTGTTCGCGAAGATCATTTTGTTATTACCGTTGCCAGTGAAATTATGGCAATTCTTTGTCTTTCAAACAATATGAAAGATTTAAAGGAGAGACTTTCAAAGATAGTAGTTGCTTATGATTTAGCAGGTCATACTGTTACTGCCGGACAGCTGGGTGCGGTAGGTGCTATGGCAGCTCTTTTAAAAGATGCAATTAAACCTAATCTTATACAGACTCTCGAGCACACACCTGCTCTTGTTCATGGAGGCCCTTTTGCCAATATAGCTCACGGATGTAACTCTGTAAGAGCTACAAAGGCTGCTATGAAAATGGCTGATTATTGCATTACAGAGGCCGGATTTGGTGCGGACCTTGGAGCAGAGAAATTCTTTGACATTAAGTGCAGACAGGCATCCCTGAAGCCCGATGCGGTTGTACTTGTTGCAACCATAAGAGCACTTAAATATAACGGATATGTTCCTAAGGATAAGCTTGGAGAAGAAAACTTAGAAGCTCTTAAAGCCGGCATCGTTAATCTCGAAAAACATATTGAGAACCTTCAAAAGTATGGTGTTCCTATTGTTGTTACTTTAAATTCTTTTGTGACAGACACAGAAAAAGAAATTGCTTTTGTAGAGAATTTCTGTAAGGAGAGAGGTTGCGAATTCGCACTTTCTGAGGTTTGGGCAAAAGGCGGAGAAGGCGGAATAGAGCTTGCAAAGAAGGTTATAGAGACATTAGAGACCAAGGAGAGCAAGTTTAAAGTTCTCTATCCCGATGAAATGCCTCTTAAGGAAAAGGTTGAAATCGTCGCTAAGGAGATTTACGGAGCAGGAAGCGTTAATTTTGCTCCCGCAGCTTTAAAGCAGCTTGAAAAGCTTACAGATCTCGGCTTTGGTAACTTACCCGTATGTATGGCAAAGAACCAGTATTCTCTTTCAGATGATGCAACTCTTTTGGGAAGACCTGAAGGATTTGAGATGAGCGTAAGGGAAGCTTATGTATCAGCCGGCGCCGGATTTGTTGTAGTTCTTACAGGTGCGGTTATGACTATGCCCGGACTTCCTAAAAATCCTGCGGCATATAATATTGATGTTAAT
The DNA here is from genome assembly GCA_024684215.1 of Lachnospiraceae bacterium. Taxonomy (GTDB): domain Bacteria; phylum Bacillota; class Clostridia; order Lachnospirales; family Lachnospiraceae; genus AC2028. The sequence continues at coordinate 48,170 of JAIKXH010000100.1, read as the reverse complement.
GACGATGGCGTTATAACAGGTTTATTCTAGTATTTAAGGAGCATTTAAAATGGCAAAGCTTATTGACGGTAAGGTTATATCTACACAGATTAAGGATGAGGTTAAGGCAGAGGTTTCAAAGCTTGCTGATAGTGGTATAACTGTATCTTTGGCGGTTATTCAGGTTGGTGCGGATCCTGCATCAAGTGTATATGTCAGAAATAAAAAGAAAGCATGTGAGTATTGCGGAATCAAATCTCTTTCCTATGAGCTTCCCGAAAGCACTACTCAGGATGAGCTTTTAGATCTCATAAGAGAACTTAACGGTAGAAAAGACTGTAACGGTATTTTAGTTCAGCTTCCTTTACCCGGACATATCGATGAGGAAAAAATCCTTGATGAGATATCTCCTTTAAAGGATGTTGACGGTTTTCATCCTATGAATGTAGGTGCTTTATCTATAGGAAAGAAAGGCTTTGTATCATGTACTCCTGCCGGTGTAATAGAGCTTATAAAAAGAAGCGGAGTTGAGATTTCAGGAAAAGAGTGTGTTGTTATCGGTAGAAGTAACATTGTAGGCAAACCAATGGCTATGCTTCTTCTTAGAGAAAACGGTACCGTTACTGTTACGCACTCAAAAACCGCTGATTTAAAGGCTGTTACAAACAGAGCAGATATTCTTGTAGTTGCTATCGGTAAACCTAAGATGATTGACGCATCTTATGTTAAAGACGGTGCAACTGTAATTGATGTAGGTATTCACAGAGGGGAAGACGGCAAGCTTTGCGGTGATGTGGATTTTGAATCTGTAGAGCCCAAGGCAGGTGCAATAACTCCGGTTCCCGGAGGCGTAGGGCCGATGACTATCGCAATGCTGATGAAGAATTGTGTCACTTCGGTTGATTTACAGAAATAATTTTTGTTCGGAGACCAGTTATGAAATGTCCCTTTTGTAACGCAGAGATAAAGGAAGGTTCACTGTATTGTGAATCCTGCGGACAAGATATACATATAGTTCCGGATTACGACCCGATACTTGAAGCTGCCAAAAATACTGTTACAAATATGTCCTACGATATATTTAATGACGGTAAAAAAAGTGATGAATCAAGTGATACAAATTCCTCTATGCCTATTGAAGGTACCAAAGAATTTAAAGACGTTAATGCAGACGTTCCCGGAGCCAATTCAAATAATGATACAATAAGCGATAAGCTTTTAAAGCTGCCGAAGCCTGTTAACTATGCTTTGATAGGTGCTGCTTTTTTGCTTATACTTTTAGTTACTGTTTTATCGTTTGTATTTTTCACGTCTGACAGTTATAAGCTTGGAAAAGCAGATCAGGCGCTTTCAAGCGGCGACTATGACAAGGCCGTGCTGCTCTATGAAGGACTTATAGCCGGCGGAAGTGAAGATACAGACCTTTTGATAAAGTATTCAAATGCTTTATACGGACAAGGTGATTTTGACAGATATATAGATACTTTGCTTTCCGTATATGACAATCCTTATACTGAAGAGTCTAAGAAAAACGAGGCTTTGGATGCCATAATTTCTTATTATGACTCTAAGGAAATGTATGAGAAGATTACTGAATTGTTTAATAAAATCGGAGATGATTCTTTAAAGGAAAAGTATTCGAAATATTTTGTAGACGCTCCGGTTATATCTACAAAAGAGGGCGTTTATGAACTTCCTCAATTGCTTGTAATTGAGGGTCCTTTAAATGAAAAGATAATGTACAGGTACACTTGTACAAAGGAGGATGATACGGAGACTATTGAGGATACCGAATATACTACTTCGGTGCTCCTTGAAGACGGATTGTATGAGATTACCGCATACTGTGTCAACGAATACGGTATAAAGAGTGATCCGGTAAATGCTACCGTTGAAATAAAAGTATTACCGCCTATAGCACCGGAGATAGATCCTGCAAGCGGTGAGTATACCGAACCTAAACTAATTGAGATTTCTAATTATATTGAAGGGGATTTTGCTTATTATTACACTATTGACGGTTCAGAGCCTACAACACTTTCCCCTGTGTATACAGAGCCGATCGTTATGACTCCGGGTATATCAAATTACAAATTTGTATGTGCAAATAAAAACGGAGTATTGTCTGAAATAGTTAGTGTAAAATATAATTTTAATATTGAATACAGTCTTGATACCATTACGGCACACGATACGCTTTGCAATTACCTCTATCAAACCGGACTTACAGTCGGCCCGAGCGGACAGCTTGAAAACGGCGGTGTTATTGAACTTGAGCTTAAGTTTATAGATATGGAAGTGACAGATGAAAATACTTCATACAGCTATATTTTTGAAGAATATATTTATAACGAAAGCGGCCTGTTTACTTCTTTAGACAGTTATTACAGCGTTGATGTTCTGACCGGAGCGGTTAAAAAGTACGACAAATAAGTATCTATCGCTTTTGATTCTACTATACTTCACGTCAAAAGCGTTAAATAGGAGGAGCTATGTATAAAATAATCAAGAAAAAGGCGCTTAATGCAACCATTTATCTTATGGATGTAGAAGCACCCAGAGTGGCTAAGCATTGCTTGCCCGGACAGTTTGTCATTGTTCGTTGCGATGAAAACAGTGAGAGAATTCCTCTTACCATTTGCGATTATGACAGTGAAAAAGGAACCGTAACCATAGTATTCCAGGTTATCGGCGCTGCTACTAAATGTATGGCTACGCTTAACGAAGGAGACAGTTTCAGAGATTTTGTCGGCCCCTTGGGTTGTCCCTCAGAGCTCCTTTCAATTCCTGTAGACGAGCTTAAGAAAAAGAAGATCATTTTTATAGCAGGAGGTGTAGGTACCGCACCTGTATATCCTCAGGTTAAATGGATGCATAACCACGGCATTGATGTTGATGTTATCGTTGGATGCAAGACCAAGGATCTGCTTATTTTAGAGGATGAGATGAAGGCAGTAGCCGGAAATCTCTATGTTACAACCGATGACGGTTCATACGGCAGAAGCGGTATGGTTACCCAGACATTGAAAGACCTTTATGCTGAAGGCAAAACCTATGATCAGTGCGTATGTATAGGACCTATGATAATGATGAAGTTTGCCGTTATGCTTACCAAGGAACTTAACATCCCCACTATTGTTTCACTCAATCCTATTATGGTTGACGGAACCGGTATGTGCGGTGCTTGCCGTGTAACCGTTGGTGATAAAGTTAAATTTGCATGTGTTGACGGGCCGGAATTTGACGGATTTAAAGTTAATTTCGATGAAGCAATGAGACGTCAGAGCCTTTATAAGACTGCTGAGGGAAGAGCTCTTTTAGAGCTTGAAGAAGGCGATACTCACCACGGCGGATGCGGACACTGCAACTAATCAATTGATTTATTTTAAGTAGTATTTATAATAATCAAATTCACGACCGGGGGGTCGTACATAGAGGAGAAATCTGAAAAATGGATGTATTTAAAAAGGTTCCCATATCAGAGCAGGATGCTCAGGTAAGAGCTCATAATTTTGATGAGGTGTGTCTCGGATACACTCTTGAAGAGGCTATGGCTGAGGCATCAAGATGTTTAAATTGTAAAAATGCGATGTGTGTTAAAGGATGTCCCGTATCCATTAACATTCCCGCTTTTATAGAGCAGGTTAAGCTCGGAGATATTGAAAAGGCTTATGAAATTTTAAGCGAAAGCACAGCACTTCCTGCAGTATGCGGACGTGTATGTCCTCAGGAATCACAGTGCGAAGGAAAGTGTATCAGAGGAATTAAAGGTGAAGCTGTTTCAATCGGAAAGCTTGAGAGATTTGTTGCCGATTGGGCCGCTGAACATGGAATTAAACCCAAGGCTTCCGCTTCTAAAAACGGACACAAGGTTGCCGTTATCGGTTCAGGTCCTTCCGGACTTACCTGCGCAGGAGATCTTGCAAAGATGGGCTATGACGTAACGATATTTGAGGCTCTTCACGAAGCAGGAGGAGTACTTGTATACGGTATTCCCGAGTTTCGTCTTCCCAAAACCAAGGTTGTTGCAAAGGAAATTGAGAATGTTAAGAGCCTCGGCGTAAAGATTGAGACCGATGTTGTCATCGGAAAGTCTGTTACAGTTGATGAGCTCATCAATGAAGAAGGCTTCGAGGCCGTGTTTATCGGCTCCGGTGCCGGACTTCCCAAGTTTATGGGAATACCCGGTGAGAACTCTAACGGAGTATTTTCTGCAAATGAGTATCTTACCAGAAGCAATCTTATGAAAGCTTTCGATCCTACATCAACCACCCCTATTATGAAGAGCAAAAAGGTTGCTGTTGTCGGCGGCGGTAATGTTGCTATGGATGCTGCAAGAACTGCTTTAAGATTAGGTGCAGAAGTACATATTGTTTACAGAAGAAGTGAGGAAGAGCTTCCTGCCAGAGTTGAAGAAGTTCATCACGCAAAGGAAGAAGGAATTATATTTGACCTTCTTACCAATCCTACCGAAATCCTTGCTGATGAAAAGGGATGGGTTAACGGAATGAAGTGTATCCGCATGGAGCTTGGTGAGCCCGACGCTTCAGGAAGACGCAGACCTGTTGAAATCCCCGGAAGTGAATTTGTGCTTGACGTAGATACCGTTATCATGTCACTCGGAACTTCACCCAATCCGCTTATTTCATCAACTACTAAGGGACTTGAGGTTAATAAGTATAAATGTATCGTAGCTGATGAGGCTACCGGTGCAACCAGCAAAGAGGGCGTTTATGCCGGCGGTGATGCCGTTACCGGTGCGGCAACGGTTATTCTTGCAATGGGTGCAGGTAAGGCCGCTGCAAAGGGTATTGATGAATTTTTAAACAAATAAAATTATGAAGATTACAGTTATTGCCGTAGGGAAAATTAAAGAAAGTTTTTTTCGTGAAGCAATTAACGAGTACTCTAAGAGACTTTCAAGATATGTAAAACTTGAAATAATAGCCGTACCCGATGAAATGACCCCGGACGGAGCTTCGGAAAATGTAATCCTTGATATCAAGAAAAAAGAAGGTGACCGTATCCTTTCAAAGATTAAAGATACTGATACCGTATGTACTCTTGAGATTGAGGGGAAAAAGCTCTCGTCCGAGGAACTTTCGTCTTTTATTGAAACTTGCGCAAATACCGGTAAAAGCAGTATTTGCTTTGTGATTGGCGGCTCTCTTGGGCTTCATTCTGAGGTCTGCAAGAGGGCTGATCTGCATCTTAGCTTTTCCGATATGACATTTCCGCATCAGCTTATGCGAGTCATACTTTTGGAACAGATTTACAGAAGCTTCAAGATAATCAATCATGAGCCTTATCACAAATAATTTAATGGATATACTTATCATAAATAATCAAATTGATATACCTATCAAGGATATATTTTTTAATTTTTTATCAAAAGTGAGTTTGATATGACTAAAAAAGAACTGGCCTTGGAAGCCATCAGGCTTTTAAAAGAAGAATATCCCGACAGTGGCTGTTCACTCACTTATGAGGAACCCTGGAAACTTCTTGTAAGTGTTAGACTTGCTGCGCAGTGTACGGATGCCAGAGTAAATGTTATAACAGAGATTTTATATAAAAAGTATCCTACAATTAAGGCTCTTGCAGCTGCCGGAGCCGAGAAGATTGAGGAGATAGTAAGACCTTGCGGACTCGGTAAAAGCAAGGCAAAAGATATTGCGGCATGTATGAATATGCTGCTTGATAAATTTGACGGAAGAGTACCCGATACTATGGAGGAGCTTTTATCTTTGCCCGGAGTGGGAAGAAAAAGTGCTAATCTGGTACTTGGAGATATATACGGGAAGCCCGCTATTGTTACAGATACACATTGCATAAGGTTGTCTAACAGAATAGGGCTTGTAAATGTTAAAGAACCATATAAGGTTGAAATGGCTCTTAGAAAGATTGTACCTCCCGAAGAAGGAAATGATTTTTGCCACAGACTTGTAGACCACGGCAGAGAGGTATGCACTGCGAGGACAAAACCTTACTGTGATAAATGCTGCTTGAAGGATATTTGTAAAAAGAACATTTAGATTATGCAAAAGAATACTTAGATTACACAAATAGAACATTTAGATAACACAAAAAGAATATATAGATTTATTTTTATCGTACTTAATTTCTGATGTTTTGATACAATTATTAACGGGGTATAGCTTATGAGAATGTATGATATTATCATGAAAAAACGTAATGGCCTCGAACTTTCTGAAGAAGAGATCCGTTTTTTTATCGAAGGATATACAAAAGGAGAGATTCCGGATTATCAGGTTTCCGCTCTTATGATGGCGATTTTTTTCCAAAAAATGAGCGAAAAAGAGACTTTAAATCTTACCCTTGCAATGGCAGAGAGCGGCGATAAACTTGACCTTTCCGCTATCAAAGGAATAAAGGTTGACAAGCATTCAACAGGAGGCGTCGGAGATAAAACCTCTCTTGCACTTACCCCTATGGTTGCTGCTTGCGATGTGCCGGTTGCAAAAATGAGCGGAAGAGGACTCGGGCATACAGGCGGTACAATTGATAAGCTTGAAAGCTTCCCGGGATTTTCTACCGGAATCAGCAACGATACCTTTATTAAAAATGTTAATACCATCGGAATAGCGATCATGGGACAGACTGCCGACTTAGCGCCCGCCGATAAGAAGCTTTATGCTCTAAGGGATGTTACCGCTACAGTTGATAATATGTCTCTTATAGCCAGTTCAATTATGAGTAAAAAGCTTGCGGCCGGCGCTGATGCTATTGTCCTTGACGTAAAGACGGGTAGCGGAGCATTTATGAAAACGGAAGAGGATTCTTTTGCGCTTGCAAATGAAATGGTAACCATTGGCAGGAATGCGGGAAGAAAAATGAGCGCGGTTATTTCCGATATGGACCAGCCGCTGGGCAGAGCAGTAGGTAATGCCATTGAAGTAAGAGAAGCTATTGATACTCTGATGGGAAAGGGTCCCGATGATTTTACTGAGCTTGTACTTACTCTGGGCTCGCAGATGCTTTTGCTCGGCGGAATCTGCGATTCTAAGGATAGAGCAAGAGAAATGCTCCTTAATACCATAAAAAGCGGCGAGGCTCTTAATAAACTTGCCGGGTTTGTAGAAGCTCAGGGCGGCGATAAGAGCTATGTATATGAGCCGGATAAGCTTATACTTGCACCTATAAAAAAGGAAATTTATGCGCCTTCAGAGGGCTATATAAAGCATATTGACTGTGATGAAATAGGTATTTGTTCTTTGATGCTCGGTGGTGGCAGAGAGACTAAGGAAAGCGAGATTGATTTATCTGTCGGACTCTATCTCGATAAAAAGGTCGGTGATAAGGTTTCGAAAAACGAGAAGATTGCAACAGTGTATGCTGCTGATGAAAAGAGACTTAAAGCTGCAGAGGAAAGATTTATAAAGGCATATCATATTTCCGAAGAAAAGCCTGTTATGCAGAAGCTTATCAGGGGGATTATTTAGTTAGACCATATGAGTGAGTTTATTGAAAAAATAGAAGTTGACGGTGACAGCCTGCAAAAGATTTTCGGTGCAGGGGATATGTATATTAAAAAGCTCGAAAGAGATTTAGACGTTTCGGTTGTTGACAGAAACGGGGCGGTAACAATTCGCGGTGAGGAAAGGAATGTAAAAAGCGCCGTAAGTGTTATCACAGAGCTTTTTAATCTATCTAAAAACGGTAATGATATTGAGGAACAAAGCGTGGATTATGCTATAACGATGGAGAAGGAAAATTCTTCTTCAATGCTTGGAGAACTGGACAAAGATATTATTTGTCACACAGTTAACGGTAAGCCTGTAAAAGCCAAGACTGTAGGTCAGAAAAGCTATGTTGATTCAATAAAAAATTCTATGATAACCTTTGGTATGGGACCTGCCGGTACAGGTAAAACCTATCTTGCGATGGCAATGGCTATTACTGCATTTAAAAACGAAGAGGTTTCAAGAATTATTCTTACAAGACCTGCGATTGAAGCAGGTGAGAAGCTTGGTTTTTTGCCGGGAGATTTGCAAAGCAAGGTCGATCCGTATTTAAGGCCCTTGTATGATGCCTTATATCAGATAATGGGAGCCGAAAGCTTTCTTAGAAATATGGAAAAAGGTCTTATAGAGGTAGCTCCTCTTGCTTATATGAGGGGGCGCACACTTGACAGTTCATTTATCATCTTAGACGAGGCACAAAATACTACACCCGCACAGATGAAGATGTTTCTTACGAGAATCGGATTCGGAAGTAAGGTTGTTGTTACGGGAGACGAGACGCAAAAGGATTTAGGTCCCAATGTTAAGTCGGGATTAGATATTGCACAGCGTGTTCTTTCGCATGTAGAGGGGATTAGTTTTTGTAAATTAACCAACAAAGATGTTGTGAGACATCCACTTGTACAAAAGATTGTGGAAGCTTACGATAAATACGAAAGCAAAGAAAATTCGCATGCCAGAAAAAAATGAAAATAAAAAAAGTTCATATATTTGGTTTGTCCCTGAAATAGTGAGCATTTTGCTTGTGCTGTTTTGCGTGGGCGCTATTTATTTCTTTTACGATATGCAGATTTCGGCTGCAGTGGAAAGAAGTGCTTTTTCTGTTATTATCATTGCGGTATTGGGGTTTGCTGTAAGAAAACTCTACCCTATAGTCAAATTTTTTGAGAAGGAGTCTGTTCAGAATTTAAAGAGATTTTGGATTGTTTTTATTATCGGTTTAATATTCTCACTTCTTTCTGTATTTGTGCCTTCTGCGGCCTGGCCCGTAACCGGTTTTTATGTTGTGCTTACTGCATTTTCAAATCCTTTTTTGGGAATGCTTTCCGGTACTACTCTTTTAATCATCTCAACGGTTATTACAGGTTCTAAAGCGGGTATTATTATTCTTTACCTTATTTGCGGCAGTTTGGGCATAGCTTCATTTTTCCCGATAAAGGAAGAGCTAAAGATAGTAAGACCGATGATGATTACCTTACTGTGCCTTTTTACTTGTGAGATGACAGGAGTGGTACTTTCTTCATCAAGTCAGATTTCGGTGGATCAGTTTTTATTGCCGGGACTTAATCTTATCATTACCGGTATTATAATATTTATAGGGCTTAGGTTTTATGCTCTTAAGGTTAAATACTCTAACAGAGACACTTATCAGATTTTAAACGATACCGAGTATTATTTGCTCGCTCAAGTAAGAGAAAATGATAAGAAAACATACAAGCATTTAATACATACTTCATATTTTACCGAAAGAATTGCTTCAAGGCTTTCTATGGACAATGAGGCTCTTAAATGTGCCGGATATTATTATAGATTTTGTCCCATTGATCCTGCCGAGAGGACTGAGTTTTTCGAAAAAGAGGGCTTCCCGGGACCTGTTGTGGAGATACTTACCGAGTATTCGGATTTTATCGCAAAACGTACCAAAAACAAGCTTAAAAGCAGAGAATGCGCGGTGCTTTTGCTTTCTCATACGATTATTCTTGCAGTTATAGCTCTATACGAGAAAAACCCGGAAACGGACATCTCTACACAGATTGATAAGCTCGTTGATGCTACCTTTTCAAGATATGAAAAAGCAGGTATTTTTACGAACAGTAATCTTACACTTAACGATATCAGTACCATGACAAAGATTTTTAAGGAAGAAAAGTTATACTATGAACTTTTACGTTGATAATGAGACGGATTATAAATTTGATTTTGATACGGATGAGATTGTAAGTCTTGTCTGCAGGAAAGTTTTGGAGAGGGAAAAATGTCCTTTTGAAAACATTTCTGTTAATGTTCTTATTACCGATAATGAGGGCATCAGAGACTATAATTCAAAGTTTCGAAATATAGATAAAGAGACCGACGTGCTTTCTTTTCCTAATCTTGAGTTTGAAACACCGGGGGATTATTACATTCCTGAGGGTGAGGAAGCGGATTATATAGATCCTGAATCGGGAGATATTGTACTCGGTGATATAATTCTTTCAAAGGACAGGATCATATCTCAGGCTGAAGAATACGGACACAGTATTAAAAGAGAGTTCGCTTTTTTGGTAGCTCACAGTATGCTTCATTTATCAGGTTACGACCATATGACGGAGGATGAGGCAAAGGAGATGGAAGAAAGACAAAAGGCCGTACTTGACGAATTAGGTATTACCAGAGATATAAAATAAACGGGTATTTTGTTATGAATGAAGCTCTTAATTCTAAAAACAGGTTGGAAGGATTGTCTCTTATAATTCTCCTGGCCGCATGTTTGGTTTTTAGATTCAGAATCGGGAATATAGGTATGGGGTATATGCTCACTTGCTTTGTGTTTTATGAAGTAATGTGGGTTGTTTTTGGTGAGAGACTTTCTGAAGTTGTGGGAAGGATCATTCGTGGTAAATTTTCTAAAAATAAATTTAAATCGGCCAGACTTGTTCAAAGATACAGCTCATCTATGACGTATTTTTCTGCGGTTTTGGGAGCGGTACTTATAGGAACCGTCGGTTCTTATTTTTTGAAAAATATTTTTAAGATCAGTCATGCATATTATCTGATCTGGTTTTTTGCTGTTTTATTTATAATCAGATTGTTATCCGAAAATACCGGAGCATATCTTTGCAGCAGAAAAAATTCCATTATGATTTTCGGAGCCGTGTCCGTGGTAAGACAGATTTTAATAGCTGTATTTGGAAATATATGCATTTCTCTGATCGGAGGATACGGAAATAAAGTAGCTTTACTATATAAGCAGGAGGATTTTTCCGCACTTTATTCTTGCTTTGCCATAATGTTTGCAGCTATCGTTTCGGAACTGCTGGTTCTTGTTTTGCTCCTTATTGTTAAACTATTAAACAGAAAACACGACCATGATTATGAGGAAGAGTATTTCGGCAGAAAAGACAATACAGGCAATGTGTTTATAATGGTATGGCAGAGAAGGATTTTTGAAGCCATAAGCACGCTGTTTATAATTTTTCCTTTTGTTTCAGGTGTATTGGTTCTTTATTCCAAATCGGAGAATACTTATCTTACAACCGAAAAGATAGGTTTATTCGGTACTTCCGTACTTATTCCCGCGATATTATTTTGCATATTCGGTTATCTTATGCTTGTTCCGCTTGTATCAGAGGTGACAGGTTATTACCGTCAAAATAAAATGCGATATGCCCAGAACAGTTTCCAGACAGGAATACATTTAAGCTTTATATACGGTTCTTTCGGGTGTATTTATTTAGTGGCATTGAGCAATATAATTGCTTCTATGTATAACGAGGAATCCAAAGAACTCATATCAAAACTGGTAGTATACGGTGGGTTTAGTGCTCTTACCATGCTTGCATCTTTATTTATGCTCAGAATGCTTATAGCAAACGGCCTTGTGATATTAACTTATCTTGTTCAAATACCTGCGGATGTTATATTTGTGGTCCTTTTAAATGTATTTGTAAAAAAGAGCGAGGATGTTACGGTTGCTTTTGCTTTGGCTCTTTTAATATCTTTTATAGCTAAATTTATCGGATATTTGGTTATCAGTATTATAAAAATGGAAATGAATTTTGACCCTATAGGAAATATGTTTGTACCTATGGTGGTTGCCGCGGTAGTCTGTGTAATCAATGTATTTTTGACAAAGGTTATTTCGCCGCATTTGGGTAATCCATTTACTTTGCTTATTACATTATTTGAGATGGCGCTTTTGTATCTTGTTATATTACTTCTTAGCAGGAACTTTAAAGATAATGAAATTGATTATTTGCCCTTAAGCAAATTTGTATATAATTTAGGGCAGACACTTCGTGTATTTTAATTTTGGAGAATGCTGTGAAAATAGCTGTAATCGGAGGCGGAGCAGCAGGGCTTTGTGCCGCTGTGGCCGCTGCCAGAAAAAATGCATATGTTACCGTTTTTGAAAAAAATGACAAAGTCGGAAAGAAAATTCTCATGACCGGAAACGGTAAGTGTAATTTGACCAATACAAACCTATCTTCAGATTATTATTATTCTGAGGACAGGTCTTTTATTTCGGATGTTTTTGACAGGTTCGGTCTTGATGATACCATCAGATTTTTCGGTGGATTAGGACTTCTTCTTACTGAAAAAAGGGGAGGCGTTTATCCGAATTCAGAGCAGGCATCCGCTGTGCTTGACGCGCTTAGATTTGAAACAGAGGCTTTAAATGTTTCGCTTAAATGTGGCTGCAATGTAAAAGATATAGTTAAGTGCAAAGACGGATTTAATATAATTTTTGGTGATGCAGATAACGCTAAAAACAATGAATTTTTTGATAGGGTTATCATAACTACAGGCGGAAAAGCCGCACCAAAAACCGGTTCAGACGGAAGCGGATACGTATTTGCCTCAAAGTTTAAGGATGAAGTAAGTAAGCTTTATCCTGCTTTAGGAGGCGTTAAATGCGAAGGAAATTTTTGGAAATCTGTTTCGGGAGTAAGATGCGGGGCATCTGTACAGATACTTGATGATACGACCGGTGAAGGGTATTCTATAGGCGAAATACAACTTACCGATTATGGAATATCAGGTATTGTAGTGTTTCAGATAAGCAGAATAGTTGCCTCAATGCTCGATAACGGAAAGGTAAAGATCTCAATAGACCTTTTGCCCGACTTAGATGAGGATACTCTTTCAAATGAGTTTTTTGCCAGGGCGCTTGTATTAAACGGCAGAACTTATGAGCAGATTTTAAACGGATTCATCAATAAAAAGCTAAGCGCTTGTATCCTAAAAAGGCTTAATATCAATCCGAATGACGTGGCAAAGTTCGATGAAAAAACAGTAAATAAACTTATAAATGAAATAAAGCATTTTAAGGTGGTTGCAACAGGGGTTAATCCCTTTGATCAGGCGCAAACCACGGCAGGCGGAATCAAATTAAAATGTATCTCAAAGAATTTTGAATCCATACATCAGCCCGGAATATTTTATGCCGGCGAGATTTTGGATGTGGACGGAATATGCGGAGGATACAATCTGCAGTGGGCCTGGAGCAGCGGCTTTATTGCCGGAGAGGCGGCGGCTAAGTGTTAAAACTTACTCAGATTAAAATAAGTGCTGATACAGACAGCGCTATGATCATAAACAAAATAGCAAAAAAGATTTCTATATCTCTCGGATGCAAAGCTGAAAGCATTACTGATATTAAAATCTTGAAAAGAAGTATTGATGCCAGGAAAAAGCCTGAGATTTTTTATATTTATACGGCTTCTTTTAATGTATCTAATGAAGCTGCAATCTTAAAAAAGGTATCGGGTAAAAAAGATATCTCAAATAATTTGTCAGTCTATAATGAGAAAGATTATGTTTTTCCTTATGCTGTAAATGATGATATCTTGAATAAAATACCGGAAAAGACATCAGATTTTACATCAGATAAGACATCTAAAGGATTCTTTGATTCATCTGACAGGCCGGTCATTGTAGGAAGCGGTCCCGCAGGCCTTTTTTGCGGGCTTTTTCTCGCAAGAGGTGGATTTAAACCTATCATATTTGAAAGGGGAAAATCCGTAGATCAAAGAAGCGAAGATGTGGCATTATTTTGGAAAACAGGAAAGCTAATTCCGGATAGTAATGTTCAGTTCGGCGAAGGCGGTGCCGGTACATTTTCTGATGGAAAATTAAATACTCTGGTTAAAGATTCTACAGGTCTAAACAAGGCTGTTTTAAAGGTTTTTGCGGAGCATGGAGCACCGGAAAAGATTTTGTATGATGCAAAGCCGCATATCGGAACTGATATTTTGACTTCGGTAGTTAAATCTATCAGAGAAGACATTATTAGACTTGGCGGGGAAGTTCATTTTGAATCGAAAGTTTCCGGATTTAATGTTTCAGACGGTAAAGTTACTTCGGTAAATGTTTCGTGCCCGGATGGAGTAAAGTGCTTTAATGCTAAAAACGTCGTATTGGCGATAGGGCACTCTGCAAGAGATACCTTTAAGGAACTTTTTGAATCAGGCCTTAAAATGGAGCAAAAGCCGTTTTCGGTAGGCTTTAGAGTAATCCATCCTCAAAGGCTTATAAATAAAAGCCAGTACGGTATAGAGGACAGTGATGTTTACGGAGCAGCTGATTACAAGCTTACAGCAAAAACTAAAGCAGGCAGAGGTGTATTTTCTTTTTGCATGTGTCCAGGCGGATATGTAGTTAATGCTTCATCCGAAGAAGGAAAGCTTGCTGTAAACGGTATGAGCTATTCCGGCCGTGACGGCAAATGCGCAAATTCCGCCATTATATTTACTGTTGATTCTAAAGACTATCCAAGTGAGCATCCACTTGCGGGTATAGATTTTCAAAGAGATATTGAAAAGAAAGCTTTTGATTTGGGAAATGGGTGCGTTCCCATTCAAAGTTACGGTGAATATAAGAAAAACTGCGATAATAGTCCGGAAGAGAATTCTTTAGATTCGGCTGAAAATGATTTTATAAAAGACTGTTATATAAATTTTAAGCCCGACATAAAGGGAGATTATAAAGAAGCCGATTTAAGCGGTATATTTACTCGAAATATGAATGAATCTTTTATCGAAGGTATGGAGCATTTTGATAAAATCATCCCCGGCTTTGGCTATAAATATGCGGTTTTGGCAGGTGTTGAGAGCAGGACTTCGTCCCCTGTAAGAATAGTAAGGGGCGATGATCTGCAGAGCAATATTTTAGGGATTTATCCATGCGGTGAGGGTGCAGGTTACGCCGGAGGCATCACTTCCGCAGCCATGGACGGAATAAAAGTTGCTGAGCATGTTGCGAAAAACATTCTGGGGTTGTAAACTATCAATTAGTTTATTTTAAAGAGAGAAGAGATTTATGAACGAATCAGTACGCGAAAAGATTAAAGATAAAAAGAGAATAGTTGTTAAGATCGGTTCATCATCTTTACAGCATGCACAGACCGGAGATATGGATTATATCAAAATAGAGCGCCTTGTAAGGGAGCTCTGCGATATAAGAAATCAGGGTAAGGATGTTGTGCTTGTTACAAGCGGAGCAATCGCTGCCGGTAAAAAGGCTGTTCATATAAGCGAAATCAAGGGGGCGAAGGTGCCGCTTTCCACCGCTGAAAAACAGGCTTGCTCGGCAATCGGTCAGGCAAGGCTTATGATGACTTATCAGAAGCTTTTTGCTGAGTATAATCAGATTGCTGCGCAGGTTCTTATGACAAAGAATACTGTGGTTAACGATTTAAACAGATATAATACGACCAATACCTTTGCAGAGCTTTTTAAACTCGGCGTTATACCTGTTGTCAACGAAAACGATACTGTTTCAACATATGAGATCGAATTTGGCGACAATGATACTTTGAGTGCTGTGGTTGCATCTGTAGTCGGAGCGGATCTGCTTATACTTCTTTCAGATATTGATGGTCTGTATACCGACGATCCACGCAAAAATCCCGATGCTGAATTTATCGATGTAGTCGAAAAACTCACCGACGATTATATGGATATGGGTAAGGATTCTACCGGAAGCAATGTTGGAACCGGAGGTATGGGAACGAAGCTTGTTGCGGGTAAGATAGCAACAAGGACCGGTTGTGATATGATAATTTGTAACAGTACGGATATAGGAATTTTACACCGTATTATGGACGGAAAGCCCGAGGGTACTTTGTTTCTTGCAAATAAGGATGAGTCCTTTAGTTTGCCTGATTTTATCAATAAGCTTCATAAAAACTGATATTTATAGATTTTTATTGTACTTGCTACGGATCTACTGCTTTAAAGCTTATAAATGCCACTAACAACAGCAAATCTTTGGAAGGATCAATAAAATATGGATGAATCTAAGGAAAATAAAGGTTTTATAAGAAAACAGATTATGGTTAAAAGGGGATTTTTGTCTGAAGAAGAAAAAATCCTTGCTTCCAAAAGTTTTCTTGTATATCTCGATAAAAGTGACATTCTTGTCGGTAAGAAAAGAGTGCTTACTTATGCTTCATATTCTTCGGAGTTTTTGACCGATGATCTGTTTGAATATGTAAATCTTAAAGGAATAAAGGTTTATTATCCTAAGGTTGTTGGAAGGGACTTAGAGTTTTATTTGATAAATTCTTTGTCTGAATTATCACCGGACGGATATAAGGGTATAAGAGAACCGATAGGAACCGGCGAGAAATACCTTTATGATGAAGTTTTTTGCAATGAAGAATTGATTTTCTTACCCGGAGTTGCTTTTGACAAGAAAGGCAACAGACTCGGATACGGCGGCGGATATTATGACAGATTTCTTGCAGATAAGCCTGAGCTTGTTAAAAACAGTTACGCTCTTGGCTTTAAAATGCAGGAAGTTCCCCATATTCCTACAAAGGAATATGATATAAAGCCGGCACATGTATTGTTGTTTTGACAGATGCTTATTTAGAAGGTAGTTTTTAAGAAGATAATTATTTAGAAGCCTGTTATTTAGAGGCGTTGATTGTTTAACAGCAGCAACATTATTGATTTTTAGATGCTGACAGGTTGCGGAGGTTTTTATGTACGATTTAAAAGGATTATGTGAGAGAGCGGTTTCATGTAAGTTAGAGGCCGGACTTCTTTCAACCGAAAAGAAAAATGAAGCCCTTAAAGCTGCCGCAAATGCGCTTAAGGATAATTATGAATATCTTATAAATGAAAATAATAAAGATCTTTCTATGGCCAAGGAAAACGGCATTTCTGAAGGAATGCAGGATAGATTGAGGCTTACAAAGGAACGCATTTATGCTATGGCCGAAGGACTTGTGCAGGTATGTGAATTACCCGATCCTATCGGTGAGGTCATGGAAGAATTTGATCGCCCCAACGGACTTCACATTAAAAAAGTCAGAGTTCCCATGGGTGTTATAGGCATTATTTTTGAAAGCAGGCCCAACGTAACAGCCGATGCTTTTGCACTCACCTTTAAAACAGGTAATTGTGTTATTTTAAAGGGTGGAAAAGAAGCAATAAATTCAAATAAAGCTATCGTAAAAGTGCTTAGGGACGCTATAGAGACATGCGGTATCAATCCCGATGTTTTACTTTTGATTGAGGATACCAACAGAGAAACTACAACCGCTTTCATGAAAATGAAGGAATATGTAGATGTCCTTATCCCCAGAGGCGGAGCGGGGCTTATTAAAGCAGTTGTTGAAAATTCAAATATTCCCGTAATAGAGACCGGTACAGGAAATTGTCATATTTATATCGACAAGACCGCCGACCCGCAGATGGCAGTTAATATTTTATATAATGCCAAAACGCAGCGCATAAGTGTGTGTAACGCTGCCGAATCTCTTTTGGTACATAAAGATATTGCGGAAAAAATACTACCTCTTCTCAAGAAAAAATTAGACGAAAAGAATGTAGAATTCAGATGTGATGAGATATCTTTTGAGATTTTGGGAGATGGCGTAAAAGCCGCTACCGAAGAAGATTACGGCAAAGAATTTTTGGATTATATTTTATCCGTTAAAACCGTCGAAAGCGTTGAGGAAGCTATACTTCACATAAATAAATATAATACTCATCATTCGGAATGTATTGTTACAAACGATCCGGAAAGCGCCGAAAAGTTTTTGAACGGTGTTGATGCGGCTTGCGTATATGTAAATGCATCTACAAGATTTACGGACGGTTTTGAGTTTGGATTTGGAGCCGAGATAGGTATCAGTACTCAAAAGCTTCATGCAAGAGGACCTATGGGCCTCAAAGAGCTTACCTCCTATAAGTACAAGATATACGGGAACGGACAGGTAAGAGCATAGATTATTTAGTTAATTTATTTCAAGGAGATATATTATGGAGAAAATCAGGACAAGATATGCACCTAGCCCTACAGGCAGAATGCATGTCGGAAATTTAAGATCAGCTTTGTACGAGTTTTTGGTTGCAAAGCATGCAGGCGGAACCTTTATGCTTCGTATCGAGGATACGGACCAGGAGAGATACGTAGAGGGCGCCGTTGATATTATTTACAGAACCATGAAAGAGACCGGACTTGTTCACGACGAAGGCCCGGATAAGGATGGCGGATACGGCCCTTATGTTCAGTCTGAGCGTATGAAGACCGGCATTTATATGAAGTATGCCAAGGAGCTTATTGAAAAAGGTGAGGCATATTATTGTTTTTGTGACAAGGAGAGACTTGATTCGCTGAAAACTACTGTTGACGAAGACGGTAAGAGCATCACAATTTATGATAAGCATTGTCTTTCTCTTTCAAAGGAGGAGATCGAGGCCAATCTTGCTGCCGGTAAGCCTTTTGTTATCAGACAGAATATTCCCAATGAGGGAACTACCACTTTCCATGATGAGCTTTACGGGGATATAACCGTTGACAACTCTGAACTGGACGATATGATCCTTATTAAATCCGATGGTTATCCTACATACAATTTTGCAAATGTTGTTGATGACCATACAATGAATATCACCCATGTTGTAAGAGGTAACGAGTATCTTTCCTCCTCACCTAAGTATGTTAGACTTTATGATGCATTCGGCTGGAAGGTACCTGTATATATTCACCTTCCTCTTATAACAGATGAGAATCACAAAAAACTTTCAAAGAGAAGCGGACATGCTTCATTTGAGGACCTTGTAGAGCAAGGATTTTTAACTGAGGCAATTGTTAACTACGTTGCTCTTCTTGGATGGAGTCCCGAGGATAACAACGAGATTTTCAGTCTCTCAGAGCTTATAGAGAAGTTTGATTATCACAGAATAAACAAATCACCATCGGTTTTCGATATTGTTAAGCTTCGTTGGATGAACGGAGAGTACTTAAAGAAGATGGATGACGATAAGTTCTATGAGATGGCTAAGCCCTATCTCGACAAGTCTCTTCCTGCAGACTATGACGATGCTAAAAAGCGTAAGATAGCAGGTATGGTAAAGACTCGTATCGAGGTATTCCCCGATATCGATGCTCAGGTTGACTTTTTAAGAGAGCTTCCCGATTATGATATCGAGATGTATTCTCATAAAAAGATGAAGACCGATGCCGCAAGCTCACTTGCTGTACTTAAGGACGTTCTTCCTATCTTAGAGAGTACCGATGATTATACCAATGATGCTTTATACCAGACTCTTCTTAAATATGTTGAGGAAAAGGGTTATAAGAACGGCTATGTAATGTGGCCCATAAGAACAGCTCTTTCCGGCAAGCAGATGACCCCTGCCGGTGCTACAGAGATACTTGAGCTCCTTGGAAAGGATGAGTCCCTTAAGAGAATCAAAAAGGGAATTGAGAAGCTTAGTCTTTGATCTGTAGAGACAAGGATTTATCCTTTTTAGAATCTTTAAATGATAAGCAGCGTATGGCTGTTTGTACTGATTCCGGCGCCTGCCTTGTACTGGCGGGCCCGGGTTCCGGTAAAACGCATACTATTACGGCAAGGATCAAATATTTGATTCGTAATATGAATGTTTTACCGGAAAAAATTCTGGTCATCACTTTTACCAAAGATGCCGCAAAATCCATGGAACAAAGGTTTATGGAAAGCGGAAATTACGGTAATGTAGTATTTGGAACATTCCATTCTGTATTCTATTCAATCCTTCGCATGAGCGCAGGATATTCTTCAAAAAAGCTGTTAAGCGAATCATATAAAAAACGGATTATTTCAAAGATTATTTCTGAACTTATTCCTGGTTTTAAAGGCAATACAAAGGCAAACACGGATGATATTTCCTCCGAGTTTATTTGTGCTGCATCAATATATAAAAACACAGGGAATCTGCAAAAAAGCAAATCAAAGATATCAAAGGAATATGCAGGATTTTTCGATACTGTTTTTAACAAATACGAAGAATATATAAGGGCAAGAAAGCTTCTGGACTATGATGATATGATTTTTGAATGCCTGCATTTTTTAAGGATAGATGATTTTGCAAGAAAATATTGGCAGGATAGATTTTCGCATATTTTGATTGATGAGTATCAGGATATTAATCCAATGCAATTTGAATGTGTAAATCTTTTGTGCGGCAGCAATGTTTCCCTTTTTGCAGTAGGCGATGACGATCAGTCGATATACGGTTTCAGAGGCTCAGATCCTTCTTGCTTAAAAGAATTTATAAATAAATATGATGCAAAGATAATAGATTTAAATGTAAATTACAGGTCTTATGAAGGCATAGTAAAGGCTGCAAATACTGTAATGGGCGATAATAAAAACAGGCTTTATAAAACGCAGTATTCATATTATACGGATGGATACAATGAGATAAAGGATTGCGTTTATATAGATAAATTTGATAATAAGGCGGCGGAGTTTGAGTTTATCACAGAGAGCTTAAAAAATTATAAAACGACTAATAATAAATTCGATATTGCAGTTTTGTTTAGAACCAACGTTCAAATGCAGGCTTTTGCGTCTTATTTAACCGATAAATCAATCAAATTCAATATAAAGGACAAATATACCTGTATATATGATCATCCTATAGCGCTCGATGTTCTTGCATATATGGAGATTTCTTTAAACAGTAATAGTGAGAAAATATTCAGAATTATTAATAAGCCTCTCAGATATGTTAACAGAGAGGCACTTATGGAGGATGAAGGGGATATTATTACATCTGCGATAGCTTTTTATAAAGACAATCCAAATCTGCCTAAAGGCAACTTGCGTATTAAAGAACTTTTAAAATTAAAAAATGACCTTAATTTCATAAAAGATAAACCACTATATTTGCAGATTTCATATATAAAAAACAAAATAGGACTTTTATCATTTTATGTTGAAAACACAAAGAATAAAATTAAGGTTTCAGAATACGAGGAGGTATTTGCATTTTTATACGAAGAAGCCAGAAAATACGATACTCTAAGCGAATGGAAAAAGCATATAGAGGATTACAGAGAGGAATATGTAGGAAGCAGTGAAAATGTAGATAAGAATAACGGCTTTGTAAATCTTATGACGGTTCATGCATCGAAAGGTCTGGAATTTGATATATGCTTTATACCGGGTGTAAATGAAGGAAGTTATCCGAGCGGAAGAATGCCGGATTCTTTAGAAGTGGAGGAAGAAAGAAGAGTGTTCTATGTTGCGATGACAAGAGCAAAAAGGCTTTTGCATATAAGCTATATTTCCAAAACAAAAGGAGGAACCCTGTATCCTTCAAGGTTCCTCCAAAATATCTTGGATCAATCTTCGTCGTCATCGAACTCGAGCGCATCTAAATATTCGTCAAACGCGTCTGCGACTTTTTCATATTCATCCTCGTCCTCGATGTAAATAAGTTCGGGCTCTTCATCGGGATCGTCGGGATTTTCGCTGTAGCCGTAGATCCAAACCTCATCCTCATCAAATCTGCCGTTGGTGTTGGTGGGGAGAACTACGATATAATCCTTATCTTCGACATTTAAAATGGTTACGACTTCACAAGTGATCTCGGTGTCATCGTCGAGCGTGATGGTAACGGTCATATCCTCGTCGGGGGTATCAAAATTTTTTGCCATATGGCATCCTCCTTAAATGGAAAAAAGTGTTAATTACAGTAAAAAGTTACCGCTTCAAATAGTATAACTTCTTGTTTATATTTTAGCAATAAGTTATAATCTTATCTATGAGCGAAAAAATTTGTTTACCAATTTCAGATTCTTATGCTTTATATCCCTGCAAGACCACTTATACGCCATGTGGCTGCAGGTTTTCTTTAGATATTTCATCTTTAGCAAAGGATGCAAAATACGGTGTTGCAATATATGACAAGGCTACCGATATCATGATCAGAAAGCGTGAATTCAAGGATTGTGAACGCATCGGAAATGTCTACACTGCGATCATTCCCGATTTTGACAGAAGTAAACACAGCTACACTTTTTACTGTAATGACTATTATATGACCGATTTGAGGGCCGAGAACTATTCAGACAAGCTCCATTTCGGTAATTTTGATGCCTCAAAGGCGAGAAAAGCTATGCTTTCTCCTATATTTAACTGGGATGTGGATGTAAAGCCGCGTACTCCTTATGAGGATTCGTTTATTTATATGCTGCATGTAAGGGGATTTACCATGCATGCTTCGTCAAAAGCAGCTCACAAAGGTACATTTTTAGGAGTTACGGAAAAGCTTAAATATCTTAAAAAGCTTGGTGTTACTGCTATTGATATTCAGCCTTGCTATGAGTTTAATGAAAACGATAAAAAGACCGGCAGATACAATTATTGGGGATATTGTAAAGGATACTATTATACACCCAAGTCTGCGTACGCTTTTTCAGATAATCCCTGCACTGAGTTTTGCGAGATGGTTAAGGCTGCTCATGCGCAAGGGATAGAAATTATTATGCAGATGTATTTTCCTGCTTCGTTTGAGCGCAGGGAGATTCCTTATGTGCTCGAATTTTGGGCTGCAAAATATCATGTTGACGGCTTTCATGTAATGGGTGAAAATATGCCCATGAGCCTTATCGACGAGAGCCCTGTTTTGGCAGATACAAAAATAATTGCTGAAAGCCTTTGGGGTACGAATCTGGAAAATAAAGATTATTATGACACCGCAAAAACTCAAAAGAGATACGCTGAATTTAACGACTCTTATATGTATGTAATGAGGAGATTCTTAAAGGGCGATTCCGGAATTATGGGTGAAGCCGCATCCAAAATGAGAAATAATCCTTTGTCATATGCGGTTATAAATTATTTCGACAGTTTTAATTCACTTACTTTGACCGATCTTGTGTCTTACGATCATAAGCATAATGATGATAATGGTGAAGATAACAGAGACGGTAACGATTATAATTGCAGTTGGAACTGCGGCGAAGAGGGGCCTTCAAATAAACCTAAGATTTTGTCGCTTCGCAGAAAACAAATTAAAAATGCTCTGATTATGCTTTTTATGAGCAGCGGCGTCCCCATGATATTTATGGGCGATGAGATGGGCAACACACAAAAGGGAAACAATAATCCATATTGCCATGACAGCGATATTACTTGGCTTGACTGGAAGGGGCTTAAGAGAAAAGCGTCTGTTTATGATTTCATAGCCGGCCTTGCAAAAATCAGAAAGGAACATCACTTTTATCATTCGGAAAAAGAAATGTCGATGGTTGATCTTGAGGGAAACGGCTTTCCTGAGCTTTCATATCACGGAGAAAGTGCCTGGATAGGAGATACCGGCAGTTATAAGAATGATCTTGGAATCATGTATTGTGAAAAAGGCAAGCTTTATTATGCAGCCATTAATATGCATTGGGATAAAAATACTTTATCATTGCCCAGAGCTCCTAAAAACAGTTCCTGGAAAATCTATTATTCTACGGATGAAGCGGTTTTGTCCGATGAGGGGAAGATCACACTTAAAGAAAGAACTATTGCTGTTGTAATAAGCGAAGTTAACGAAAACAAAGATGAGTAAATTTTGGAAACATTTTTCGACCATCACAAAGCACAGATGGCAGGTTAGAAAAGGCTGTTTTAAAGTTGGATTATACTGGCAGGGACTTGTGCACGATCTCTCAAAATACAGCCCTTCGGAATTTTGGGTAGGGGTTAAATATTTTCAGGGTGACAGAAGTCCGAATAATGCGGAGAGAGAAGATAAGGGTTATTCCGCTGCCTGGCTTCATCATAAGGGACGCAATAAGCATCATTATGAGTATTGGATTGACTACAATTCCCATGTCGGACCCGGAGAGGATATTATGATTCCGGTACCTATGCCCGACAAATATATCGCCGAAATGATTATGGACAGGATTGCGGCCTCCAAGACTTACAGAGGTAAGGAATATAAAGACAGCGATCCGCTTGATTATTATTGGAAGGGTACACAGAATGCGCCTTTGCATAAATATACGAGAGAAAGGCTTTTAAAGTACCTTGAAATGCTTGCAAATGAAGGCGAAGAAAAAACCTTTAAAGCCATCAAAAATGAGCTTGTAAAGCATAAATAAATGCTATTTATGTTTATATGTTAATAAGATATTATAAAAAATGCTATTTATGTTTTACTTGTAAAAATGTAAATCATAAATAGCATTAATTTTATAGCAATAAATTTTTAAGAGCATTTTAATCAGGATTTATAGAAATTTTGCATGCCTTCCATTGTTGATGACATATTGCAAATCATAAGGTCTAATACTGTAAGGGCGCACATGCTCTCCATTACAACTACCGCTCTGGGTACGATAATGGGGTCGTGGCGTCCTTTGATTTTTATATCTATTTCTTCACCGGATTTATTAACTGTATGCTGTTCTTTAAAAATAGAGGGAGTGGGCTTAACATGGGCTCTGACCGTTATTACCGAGCCGTCACTGATGCCGCCTAAAATACCGCCGCTGTGGTTGGTTTTTTTGCTTATTTTTCCTTCTTTAATTTCAAAAGCGTCGTTATTTTCGCTGCCGAGTCTTTCGCTGACCATAACTCCGTCACCGATTTCAACAGCTTTAACTGCGCCGATACTCATTACGGCGCCTGCAAGCTTTGCGTCTAATTTATCAAATACGGGTTCGCCTATACCTGCGGGAAGATTAGTTATCCTGCATTCCATTACTCCGCCAACAGAATCATACTCTGCACGCATTTCAGCCACGTAATCCAAAGCTAAATCATTTGCTTCTTTATCAGGCATAGCAGTGGGGAGAGCGAGCACATTTTCGCGGTTGTATTTGCTTAAATCAGCTTTTACGGGACCTATCCGGGCGGTATATGCTTCAACGGATACTCCGAGAGATTTTAGAATCTTTGAAGCTATAGCACCTGCAGCCACGCGTCCGATAGTCTCTCGGCCGGAACTTCTGCCGCCGCCTCTGTAATCTCTAAAGCCATATTTTGAATCAAAAGTAAAATCGGCATGTCCGGGCCTGTAATATGATGCAATCTCACTGTAATCTCCGGATTCTTGAGAAGTATTTCTGACTATCAAAGCTATAGGCGTTCCGGTGGTTTTTCCTTCGAAGATTCCGGAAAGGATCTCGACTTCGTCATCTTCTTTTCTGGGCGTGGAGAGAGGATTAAATCCGGGCTTGCGTCTGTCTAAAAAAGCCTGAATGTCTTCTTTTGAAAGAGATAAGCCTGCGGGGATGCCGTCAACAGTGCAGCCCAAGGCCACTCCGTGGGATTCGCCGAATGTACTTACTTTAATGTTATTTCCAAAGATTGAGCCTGACATTTTTGTTCCTCACATGATAAATATTTTCTCAAAACCTAGTATTAATCATATAACAAAACTTTTAAAAATAAAATATGCTTTTTATTGGGAGCCGATTGTGATAAAATTACTCTGAATATAATATAAACATTATTTTTGAAAAAAAAGGATGTGATATAAATGGCTGAAAGCAAATATGTAGCATACGTATCATCTTATACAATGGGAGATCGTCACGGCATAAGGATTTATGATGTTGATATGCAGGAGGGAAGATTCTACGAGAAAGACAAAGTAGAGATCACCAACTCATCATATCTTTGCGAATCACATAACAGAAAGTATTTGTATTCAATTACCGATACCGGTGTAGAAGCTTTTAAGATCTGCAGAGACGGAAGGCTCGAGTTCATAAACTGGTGCTCGATCAACGGTATGAGAGGATGTTATCTCTCTACAGATTATACAGACAAATTTTTATTTGTTGCCGGATATCATGACGGAAAACTTACGGTCCTTTCGTTAAATGATGACGGATCTATCGGCAAAATAACCGATGAAATCTATCATAAGGGTATGGGAAGTGCCGCAAACCGTAACTTCAGACCGCATATCAACTGCGCGAGAATGACCCATGACAACAGATATTTGCTTGTTGCCGATCAGGGTATGGACCATGTAAACGTATACGGATTTGATGATTTAAACGGTAAGGTTCACCTCGTCGATATAATCCGCTCCGAGCTTGAGTCTGCTCCCAGACATATCAAGATTTCAAAGGACGGCAGGATCATTTATATTCTTCATGAGCAGAAATGCTATATTGATGTTTATGAATATGAATTTAAAAATAATCTTCCGTATTTTAACAAAATTCAGACAAAGACTATCGTTCCCTGGGAATCAGGAACAAATGCCGTATCCGCATTCAGTTTTTCACAGGATTATAAATATTTACTCACTTCCGTGGCCGGAGACAATTCTGTAGCTGTTTATGATGTGGACGAAAAGACCGGTAAGCTTAAGGAAAACTTTAATCTTCCCATCGCCGGAGAGTATCCTAAGGATGCGGAGATATTCCCGGGAAATAAATTCCTTGTTTCACTTAACCACGAAACAGATTCAATGACATTTTTCAGAGTCGATTTAAAGGCTCATACACTTGTAATGAACGGAAAACCTCTTAACGTTCATACACCTAACTGTATTATGTTTCATAAGCTTTGATTAGATTGGATTTTTAGATGTACTTAACAAAACAGGAAAAGGTTAAACAAAGGCTTAAAGGCTTTGCCCACAAAAATCTTATATGCAGATTAATTGTTGCTCCCGTAAGAGGCTTGTTTGAAGTGATTTTTATGATATCAAACACCTTTGGCAACAATATTAAAAAAATAGGAGTTGCTTTTATAAGCATACTCCTTTTTCCTGTGTTCAGCAGTTTTTCCTTTGGTCTGGATTCCGAGACTGAGACTCCGGAATGGAGTATAGATTTTGAAGCTCTTGACGACTCTGTGTTCATTGCGGAAAAATCCGAGACAGCTGTAGATGAGCTTGCTCAGATTGCTGAAGAAAATACGGATGAGGAAGAGCATAAATTGGAGGTTGCCGTATCGGAATCCGGAGAGATTTCCAAAGAGGACTTATACCAGGCAGACGATATTATTTCTGATTACCTTGAAAATACCTCTTCAGAAGATGACGAGGTTTCAGAAGACAATTCCAGGGATTATACGGAGACTTATGAGGATTATAAATTTGATCCTGACGACTGGAGGCTTATGCTTATAAATAAGTCCCATTTTATTCCTGATGATTATGAAGTGCCTTTGGGTACTATTTACGGTGTCCATCAGTGCGACAAGAGAATTATCCCGGACCTTATAGCTATGCTAAAGGCCGCTAAGGATGACGGTGTTAATTTATCTATCAGAAGCCCTTACAGGACTTCTGCCCTTCAGGTCCTTTTGTACAATAACAAGATAACCAAATTTATGGATGTTGGAATGAGCTATCTGGAGGCTTATAAGCTTGCGGGACAGGCTGTTACCATTCCGGGTGCGAGTGAGCATGAAGCAGGGCTTTCGCTTGATATTGTTAGCGATACTTATACATCACTTACGGAGGGCTTCGGCGAGACCGAGGCAGGTAAGTGGCTTGCCGCAAATGCTCATTATTACGGATTTATTTTACGTTATCCGGCAGAAAAAGAGTACATAACAACCATAGAATACGAGCCCTGGCATTTTAGATATGTCGGAGTTGAAGCAGCTACGGTTATGTACAACGAAAACCTTACTTTAGAAGAGTTTTGGGAGATTTATCTTGAGCAATAAATATACTTTACTTAAAACAGAAGGACGCGCTAAGCGTGCTCAGTTTGAAACTGTTCACGGCACGGTGCAGACTCCTTTATTTATGAACGTGGGTACGGTGGGAGCCATTAAGGGTGCCGTTTCCACAGAGGATCTTGAAAATATCGGATGCCAGGTAGAACTTTCAAATACCTATCATTTACATGTTCGCCCCGGAGATAAGCTGATCAAGGAAATGGGCGGGCTTCATAAATTCATGAGCTGGAACAGACCTATTCTGACAGATTCCGGCGGATTTCAGGTGTTTTCGCTTGCGGGACTAAGGAAAATTAAAGAAGAAGGCGTAACTTTTCATTCTCATGTTGACGGACGTATAATTTTTATGGGTCCGGAAGAGAGCATGCAGATTCAGTCCAATATCGGTTCGACTATAGCTATGGCATTCGATGAATGTCCTCCTTCAAAAGCCGATAAATCTTATGTCCAGCCCTCCGTTGACAGGACTACAAGATGGCTTGAAAGATGCAAAAAGGAAATGGACAGGCTTAACGGCTTAGAGGATACCATCAATAAGGAGCAGATGCTTTTCGGTATCAATCAGGGCGCCATTTTCCCTGATATCAGAATAGAGCATGCAAAAAGAATTTCTGAGTTTGATTTACCCGGATATGCCGTCGGTGGATTAGCCGTTGGTGAGTCTCACGAAGAAATGTACAATATTTTGGATGAAGTTGTTCCTTATTTGCCGCAAAATAAACCCACTTATCTCATGGGTGTCGGTACACCGGCAAATATACTTGAAGGCGTAGAACGAGGAATAGATTTCTTTGACTGTGTATATCCTGCGAGAAACGGTCGTCACGGTCATGTATATACCAAGTTTGGCAAGATTAATATTAAAAATGCCAAATATGCTAATGATGACAGACCGATTGAGGAAGGATGCAATTGCCCGGCATGCAGGAGATATTCAAGGGCCTATATAAGGCATTTGCACGTAGCCGGAGAAATGCTCGGAATGAGACTTTGTGTTCTCCATAATCTGTATTATTATAACCATCTTATGGAAGATATCAGAAACGCTCTCGATGAAGGAAGATTTTCCGAATTTAAGAAAAAAGCGCTTGATATGATGGAACAGGGGGCTGACTGATTTTAACCTATTCTTAACTTTGTTTATGAAAAAATTCTAAAGTACTTGTACCGCGCGGGAATTTTGTGTATGATAATATCTGCGCGAAAAAAATATAAAATAATGTCTGTTTAATGACAACATTTGGAGGATTCTATGAATTATTTAGTTCTTTTAAATGCTACAGCAGATGCCGCTACCGATGCTCAGGCAGCTCAGAGCGGAGCTAATTGGGGTAGCATGATCGGTATGATCGCTATCTATGCTGTAATCATTTTTGCAATGTGGTTCTTCTTTATGAGACCTCAGAAAAAAGAGCAGAAGCGAGTTAAGGAAATGCTTAATTCGATGGACGTTGGCGATTGTGTTTTGACTACTTCCGGTTTCTATGGAATTATTATCGACATTTCAGACGATACTGTTATTGTCGAGTTTGGTAACAATAGAAACTGTCGTATCCCTATGGACAAAAGTGCCATCAGCAAAGTTGAAAAGGCTGAGGGATCAGGAGCTGAATCAAAATAAGATATGCTATTATTTGGGACAGCTTTTTAGCTGTCCTTTTTTTATACCCGGTAAAACCGGATAAGGAGGATTGTTATGGTTTTGAATATCACTTGCATTCCCGGTGACGGCATCGGCCCGGAAATAGTTGCTCAGGCCAAGAAGGTTCTTGAAGCAGTAGCTAAAAAGTACGGACATGAGATGAAGTTTACCGATATTTTAATGGGAGGTGCTTCCATTGATGCTTGCGGTGAGCCTCTTACCGATGAGGCAATTGCTACCGCTAAGGCTGCTGATGCAGTGCTTATGGGCTCTATCGGAGGCAATACATCTACATCTCCGTGGTACAAACTTCCTCCTGAGAAAAGACCTGAAGCAGGACTTTTAAAGATCAGAAAAGCACTTAATCTTTTTGCTAACCTAAGACCGGCTTATCTTTATGAAGAACTTGCCGCTGCTTGTCCTTTAAAAGAAGAGATATCCAAGGCAGGTTTTGATATGCTTATTATGAGAGAGCTTACCGGAGGACTTTATTTCGGCGAGAGAAAAACCATAGAGGAAAACGGAGAACTTAAAGCTATCGATACTTTGACTTATTCCGAGAGTGAGATCAGAAGAATTGCAATTAAGGGATTTGAAATTGCCAGAAAGCGCAGAAAGAAAGTTACGTCTGTTGATAAAGCAAACGTACTTGATTCTTCCAGACTTTGGAGAAAAACTGTAAACGAAGTAGCTGCCGATTACCCTGATGTATCCGTAGAGCATATGCTTGTTGATAACTGCGCTATGCAGCTTGTAAAAGATCCGGCACAGTTCGATGTTATTCTTACTGAGAATATGTTTGGCGATATCTTATCAGATGAAGCCAGCATGGTTACGGGATCAATCGGAATGCTCTCAAGCGCAAGCCTTAACGATTCCAAGTTTGGCCTATATGAGCCCAGCCACGGCTCCGCACCGGACATCGCAGGTCAGGACATCGCTAACCCTATCGCAACAATACTTAGTGCAGCGATGATGCTCCGCTATTCCTTCGACCTTGATAAAGAGGCAGATGCCATCGAAGCCGCTGTCCGTCAGGTCCTTAAGGATGGGTACCGTACAGGAGATATTTACTCTGAGGGTATGACTAAAGTAGGCTGCTCTAAGATGGGCGACTTACTTTGTGAGAGGATTTAATATATCCCGTAACTAGGATATTTTTTATAAGAGGAGAAAAACTATGCGTAGTGATAATGTTAAGAGCGGAGTAGAGCATGCTCCCCACAGAAGTCTTTTCAATGCTCTTGGATTTACCGAAGAAGAAATGAAAAAGCCTATGATCGGTATCGTCAGCTCCTATAACGAGATTGTACCCGGTCATATGAACCTTGATAAAATTGTTAATGCCGTAAAGCTCGGAGTAGCCGAAGCAGGCGGCGTTCCTGTTGTGTTCCCCGCAATTGCCGTATGCGACGGTATAGCCATGGGGCATGTAGGAATGAAGTATTCCCTTGTTACAAGAGATCTTATTGCAGATTCCACAGAATGTATGGCACTTGCTCATCAGTTTGACGGACTTGTTATGGTGCCTAACTGTGATAAGAATGTGCCCGGGCTTTTGATGGCAGCTGCAAGAATCAATGTTCCTACTGTATTTGTTTCGGGCGGTCCTATGCTTGCCGGACATGTAAAGGGACAGAAGAGGAGTCTTTCTTCAATGTTTGAGGCTGTAGGCTCTTACGCTGCCGGAACTATGACAGAAGAAGATGTATGCGAATTTGAAAACAAGGTTTGCCCTACCTGCGGATCATGTTCAGGCATGTATACCGCAAACTCCATGAACTGTCTTACCGAGGCACTGGGCATGGGACTTAGAGGGAACGGAACAATTCCTGCTGTATATTCCGAGAGATTGAAGCTTGCTAAGCATGCCGGAATGAAGGTTATGGAGATGCTAGAAAAGAATATCCGTCCAAGAGATATCATGACTAAAGACGCAATCTTAAATGCTCTAACCGTAGATATGGCCCTTGGATGTTCCACAAATTCAATGCTCCATCTTCCTGCTATTGCACATGAGATAGGATTTGATTTTGATATTGCTTTTGCAAATCCCATAAGTGAAAAGACTCCTAACCTTTGTCACCTTGCTCCCGCAGGTCCTACATACATGGAAGACTTAAACGAAGCAGGCGGTGTATATGCGGTTATGAACGAGCTTGCAGAGCTTGGACTTTTAAATCTTGATTGTATGACTGTTACAGGAAAAACTGTTGGCGAAAATATCAAGAATGCAAAGAACTTAAATCCTGAAGTAATAAGACCTATAGATAATCCTTATTCAAAGACCGGCGGACTTGCCGTGCTTAAAGGAAATCTTGCTCCCGACGGATCCGTTGTTAAGCGCAGCGCAGTCGTTCCTGAGATGATGGTACACGAAGGCCCTGCAAGAGTATTTGAATCTGAGGAAGACGCAATCGCTGCCATAAAGGGCGGAAAGATTGTCGCTGGCGATGTTGTTGTAATCCGTAACGAAGGACCTAAGGGAGGTCCCGGAATGAGAGAGATGCTCAACCCCACCTCGGCTATCGCAGGCATGGGACTCGGATCAAGCGTTGCACTTATAACCGATGGCAGGTTCTCTGGGGCAAGCCGCGGAGCTTCAATCGGACATGTTTCTCCCGAAGCTGCTGTAGGCGGACCTATTGCACTTGTCAAAGAGGGTGATATAATTTCAATCAATATTCCTGAGATGACGCTTAATCTCAAGGTTTCCGATGAGGAGCTTGCAGAACGTAAAGCA
This sequence comes from Lachnospiraceae bacterium, assembly GCA_024684215.1. Classification (GTDB taxonomy): domain Bacteria; phylum Bacillota; class Clostridia; order Lachnospirales; family Lachnospiraceae; genus AC2028. The sequence continues at coordinate 16,404 of JAIKXH010000100.1, read as the reverse complement.
CAGTGGAAGCCTTTTGATAAGGGCGAGGTTACCGGATATCTTGCAAGATATCGTCAGCTTGTAACAAGCGGCAATCGCGGAGCCGTCCTTGAAATTCCCGGGTAAATATTTATTAAAATAATATATATTATGCGAGACCTAACTTAAGTCACGCCTCACATATAAAGATATACAATTTTTATTAAAATGGAGATAGGATTATGCAATTAAATGGTTCGGAAATCGTAATTGAATGCTTGAAAGAGCAAGGCGTTGATACCGTATTCGGTTATCCCGGAGGAAGCATTTTAAACATATATGATGCACTGTATAAGCACAGCTCGGAGATCAGACATATTCTTACCAGCCACGAGCAGGGTGCAGCGCATGCTGCCGATGGTTATGCCAGAGCTACCGGTAAGGTTGGAGTATGCATGGCTACATCAGGCCCAGGTGCTACGAACCTTGTTACAGGAATAGCTACCGCATATATGGATTCCGTTCCCGTTGTAGCAATAACCGCTAACGTAAATCTTCCCGCGCTTGGAAAAGATTCCTTCCAGGAAGTTGATATTGCCGGCGTTGTTATGCCTATTACAAAGCATAGTTTTATCGTTAAAAACATAAATGACCTTGCCGATACTTTGAGAAAGGCATTTAAGATTGCAACATCCGACAGACCCGGTCCTGTACTTGTGGATATCACAAAGGATGTTACTGCGGCTGTAACCGAGTTTACCCCTCTGCCCGTTGTTAATAATTCCGAGAGAGTAAAAAAATATACAAAGCAGGAGCTTGAAGAAGTTGCGCAGCTTTTGTGTAAGGCGCATAAGCCCTATATTTATTTAGGCGGCGGCGCTATTATTTCCGAAGCTTCAAAAGAGGTTTCGGAGCTGGCAGAGCTTCTTGATTGCCCTGTTTGCGATACTCTTATGGGCAAAGGTGCATTTGACGGTAAATCTCCCAGATATACCGGTATGATCGGAATGCACGGAACCAAGACTTCAAACCTTGGTGTATCTGAGTGTGATTTGCTTTTAGCACTCGGTGCAAGATTTTCTGACAGAGTTATCGGCAATCCCAAGAGATTTGCCGAAAATGCAAAGATCGTACATATTGATATCGATGCTGCAGAGGTTAATAAGAATATCCGCGTAGATGCATGCCTTATCGGTGATTTAAAGGCAACGCTCACAGAATTAAATGCTCTTATTCCCAAGCAGTCTCATCCTGAATGGATGGCTAGAATTGCCGATTTTAAGGCAAAATATCCTCTTAAGTATGACGGCACAAAGCTTTCATGCCCTTACATCATTGAGACAATTGATAAAGTGACTGAGGGTAAAGCAGTAATTACTACTGATGTCGGACAGCATCAGATGTGGGCAGCTCAGTATTATACTTATACTAAACCCAGAACCTTCCTGTCATCGGGCGGCCTCGGAACAATGGGATACGGACTCGGTGCCGTTATCGGAGCACAGGTTGGAAGACCTGATGATATTTGCATAAATATCGCCGGCGACGGATGTTTTAGAATGAATATGAATGAGATGGCTACAGCTTCAAGATACAATATTCCTATTATTGAAGTCGTAATAAATAACAGCGTTCTTGGAATGGTTCGCCAGTGGCAGACTCTTTTCTATGGTAAAAGATATTCACAGACAATACTTAATGATGCTGTAGATTATTGTAAGGTTGCTGAAGCTCTTGGATGTTCGGCATTTAAGATCACTAAACCCGAAGAAGCGGAAGAAGTAATCAGAAAAGCGATTGCATTAAAGAAGCCTTGCCTTATTGAGTGTGTGATTCCCGAAGATGATAAGGTATTTCCTATGGTTCCCGCAGGTGCTCCAATCAGTGAGGTGTTTGACGGAGACGATCTGGCAAATAAAGAAAGCTAAAGCTTTTAAGACTATTTTTACAAAAAAATGTATAATTATTCATAAGTTTTGTGAGTTCTTATCTTGATTTTTTGTAAATATAAAGCTATTCTATATTTTAAGATTTAAAAGTGCATTGAATTAAAGTATTAAAGTGTATTTATAAATTGTTCTTTTCTTTAAAACTTTGTCCGCAAGGACTAATAATATGCAAGGAGGATATTTGAAAATGTCCAGAGTTTACAATTTTTCAGCAGGTCCCGCAATGCTCCCCGAGGATGTGTTAAAGGAAGCTGCAGCCGAAATGCTTGATTACCAGGGCAGCGGTCAGTCTGTAATGGAAATGAGCCACAGATCAAAGGTTTACGATGCAATTATCAAGGAAGCCGAGAAAGATTTAAGAGATCTTATGAACATTCCCGATAATTACAAGGTATTATTCCTTCAGGGTGGCGCTTCACTTTTCTTCGCGCAGGTTCCCATGAACCTTATGAAGAACAAGAAAGCAGGTTACATCCTTACCGGTCAGTGGGCTAAAAAGGCTTATCAGGAAGCTAAGATTTACGGAGAGGCTGTAGAGCTTGCTTCATCAGCTGATAAGACATTTTCATATATTCCCGATTGTTCAAATCTTCCTATCACTGATGATATGGACTATGTCTATATCTGTGAAAACAACACTATTTATGGAACCAAGTACAAGATTCTTCCTGATACTAAGGGTAAGATCCTTGTTTCCGATATTTCTTCATGCTTCCTTTCAGAGCCTATCGATGTAACAAAGTACGGCGTTGTATACGGCGGAGTACAGAAGAACGTTGGCCCTGCAGGATGCGTAATTGCCATTATCAGAGAAGACCTTATAACCGATGAGTGCCTGCCCGGAACTCCCACCATGATGAAGTGGAAGACTCAGGCTGACAATGATTCACTTTACAATACACCTCCTTGCTATACAATCTATATCTGTGGCAAGGTATTCAAGTGGCTCAAGAAGATGGGCGGACTTGAGGCTATGAAGAAGCACAACGAGGAGAAGGCTAAGATCCTTTACGATTTCCTTGATAACAGTAAGCTTTTCAAGGGCACTGTTGAGCCTGCTTCACGTTCACTTATGAATGTACCTTTTGTAACAGGCAATGAAGAACTTGATGCAAAGTTCGTTAAAGAAGCAACTGCTGCAGGATTTGTTAACCTTAAGGGTCACAGAACCGTTGGCGGTATGAGAGCTTCTATCTACAATGCAATGCCTATCGAGGGTGTTAAGAAGCTTGTAGAGTTTATGGCTGATTTTGAAGCCAAGAACGCGTAAAAAGGAGAAAGTAGATGTATAAGATTAATTGCTTAAATCCTATTGCTCAGGTTGGACTTTCAAATCTCACCAGCAATTACACTGTAACAGATAAGTTTGAGGAAGCAGAGGGCGTACTTGTAAGAAGTGCTGCCATGCATGACCTTGAACTTTCGGATAACCTTCTTGCAGTAGCCAGAGCCGGTGCCGGAGTTAACAATATTCCTCTTGATAAGTGTGCCGAGAAAGGTATTGTTGTATTTAACACACCCGGTGCAAACGCAAACGGCGTTAAGGAACTTGTTATCGCAGGTATGCTTCTTGCTGCAAGAGATGTTGTAGGCGGAATTGAGTGGTGTAAGGCAAATGCATCCGATGAAAATATCGGAAAGACTGCAGAGAAGGAAAAGAAGAACTTTGCAGGAACTGAGATTTACGGTAAAAAGCTCGGAGTTATTGGACTTGGAGCTATCGGAGTAAAGGTTGCAAATACCGCTATCAGCCTTGGAATGGAAGTTTACGGATACGATCCTTATCTTTCGGTAAATGCTGCGTGGAGCCTTAAGAGAGACGTTAAGCATGTTGAAAAGGTAGAAGATATCTACGCAAACTGCGATTATATCACTATCCATGTTCCTCTTCTTGATTCAACAAAGGGAATGATCAACCGTGAAGCTATCTCTATGATGAAGAAGGGCGTTGTAGTTCTTAACTTCGCAAGAGACCTTCTGGTAGACGAAGGAGATATGATCGAGGCTCTTAAGAACGGTCAGGTTAGAAAGTATGTTTCTGATTTTGCAAATCCCACAACAGCAGGCAAGGAAGGCGTTATCCTTACTCCTCACCTCGGAGCTTCTACCGAAGAGTCAGAAGACAACTGTGCGGTAATGGCTGTTCAGGAGATTATGGATTATCTTGAGAACGGTAATATCAGAAACTCTGTTAATTATCCCGCAATTGACCTTGGCGTATGCACTAAGGCAGGACGTGTTGCAGTATTCCACAAAAATATCGCAAACATGATCACTCAGTTTACCGCAGTATTCGGTAAAGCCGGTGTTAATATTTCTGACATGGTTAACAAGTCAAAAGGAGAGTATGCTTGCACACTTCTTGATGTTGAGAGTGCTCCCACCGATGAGCTTGTAAATGCGCTTAACGCTATTGATGGCGTATTCCGTGTACGTGTAATTAAGAAATAATTATATTATAGATTTTCTATAGATAAAAAAATCCTCTTTGTTTATCTGCCAAAACGACATGATATAACAAAGGGGATTTATTATTTAAAAAAAATAATTGATTAAGTGCATAGTATAGCACTGTCTGCGAAAGCTTTATCTATACAAAAGCGGAGGATTGGAATCATCACCTTCGTTTAAATCTTTAAGAGCTTCACGCATTTTGTTATCCGAAGCAACGCTTGCTTCGCTGGCGAGGTCCATATATTCGATAAAGATATCTGTTACTTCTTTACCCTGTTCTTTTGCTATAACGTTCATTATAGGCTTTAAAGCTTCAAGCTGAATGGATACTCTGGTTTTTTGAGGGTCTATATCTCCCAAAACCTCTTCAGCGTATTTATTTATTCTATCGAGCATTTTCTTTTGTTCATCAGTCATTTTAATATCTCCTTGCAAATAATAGTTCGAATTTGGTTAAATTGTTCGAAAAATTTATACAAATTTCTATCCTTAAATTCCAAACTATTTTACCATATATTGTTAGTTTATGGTAAAATAAAAATGTATTTTGTATTTATATGAAATGATTTGGAATAAGGGGAATTTTCTTATGAATAAAAAGCTTTATAAACTTATGAATTGGGCTGATATCGAAGAAATTATTTATTCTGAATGTGATCATCCCGATGATCTTTTGGGACCGCACAAATCCGGAAACAGCACACTTGTTCAAGCATATTTCCCAGGTGCTCTAAGCGTATCCATCAAATGGACCGAGGCAAACGGGCCTTCGCTCATCACTCCTATGGAGATTGCTGATGACGATGGTTATTTTGCTGTTTTATTACCCGAAAAAAATGTAAAAAATTATACATACAAAGTTACCTACGAGGGCGAAGGCATTGAAAACAAAAATGTTTTTGTCGGTGATCCTTATAGACACAGCGGTATTATAAAAGAAAATGATATAAAGAAGTTTACTGAAGGAAAACTTTTTAATGCGGATGAAATTTTTGGTGCCCATGTTATGGAACATGACGGAGAGATGGGCGTCCATTTCGCACTTTGGGCCCCAGGTGCTATGAGAGTATCCGTTGTGGGCGATTTTAACGGCTTTGACGGGCGCGTTTATCAGATGAAACGTGTATTTGACAGCGTTTTTGAGCTTTTTATTCCGGGCAATTATGAAAATTGTAAATATCAGTACGAAATAAAGCTTAAGGGAGATATTATTCTTAAAAAGAACGATCCTTATGCTTCGCGTTTTGAGGACGGTGTTTCGGTTATTTCCGAAAAGAGTAATTTTAAATGGAGCGATAAGGCATATCTCGCTAAAAAGAAAAAATTAAACGATATGATTATTTACGAGGTATCTTATGATCGCTTTTCTTCTAATGCAAAGCAGATAAAAAAAGATATCGCTACTTTGGTAAACGAGATAAAGGATCAGGGATTTACCAGTGTGCTCTTAAATCCTATAGCGTTAAGTGATGTTAAAGAGCGGATCTGCACCAATTTCTTTGAGGTCAATCCTTATATATGCTATGAAAACAATCTTAAAATGATTGTAAATTCGCTTCACGAAGAAGGCATAAGCGTTATTTTTAAGTGGATGCCATCAGGATTCGGTTTATCAGATGCGGGACTTAAGATGTTTGACGGCACATATTTATATGAGCATGCAAATCCCAAACAGGGGCTGTCCGCAGACGGCAAAAAGGGTCTTTTCCAATATGGCAGAGGCGAAGTTATCAGCTTTTTAATGTCGAACGGATTATATCTTTTAAGAGAATATCATGCCGACGGAATCTGTGTTTCGGGCGTAGCGACCATGCTTTATCTTGATTACGGAAAAGCACCGGGACAGTGGGTTCCCAACATCTACGGCAATAATGAGAATTTAGAAGCTGTTTTATTTATCAGGAGCTTTATCAAACAGGCAAAATCTGTCAGAAACTGCATTTTGGTTATGGCGGAGGATTCATCCACCCACCAGGGAATGACGGTGTCTCAGGATGAAAACGGTATTGGATTTGATTATAAATGGAACGAAGGATTTATAGGGGAATATTTTGATTATATTTCCCATGATCCCATAGAAAGAGGAAGTATACAAAATAAACTTACCGACGAGCTTGTTTATTCTTATGCAGAAAAATTTATTTTGCCTTTAACTGATGAACTTTTGGTTAAAAACGGCGGACTGCTTGACCTTTTCCCGGGAAATGAAGTGCAGAGGATGGCTTCTCTTAGACTTTCCATAGCTTATTCTTATTTACATCCCGGATATAAGCTTGTTTCCGAGAATTTCAACAAGTCATGCGAAAACTTATGTGCAGCTTTAAATAAGCTTTATACATCGGAAAATGCTCTTTGCAATGAAAATGATAACCCTGAGAGCTTCGAGTGGCTCAGCAATTTAAATCGGGAGGGATGTTATGTATCGTTTGTAAGAAAGACGGACGATCCCGAGGATATGCTGGTGTGTGTATGCAATTTTGCGGGAATCGAGCAGACAATAACTACCGGCGTGCCTTATGAAGGCAAATATAAAGAGGTTTTAAATACCGACAGCGCGGCGTTCTCAGGCAGCGGAATCGTTAACGGTATAATCAAAAAGGCTGTGGATACTCAGTCCGATGGAAGAGCTCAGTCGATAAGCATTAAATTGGCGCCTCTTTCTCTGTCTGTTCTTAAGTTTATTCCTTATACGGAGACTGAACTTGCTAAGGTTATCGAGGAGAGAATAAGGAGAAATACTCCGATTAAAAAGAGCAAAAAGACTTCTTCCGGAGCTAAGAAAGCCGGTGATTCTAAAGGCGCAAATAAAAAATAATAAATAATTTTAAGGATATACACGCAGTAAGAAATTATTAGTTTTACAAAGAAAGAAACTGACATATTATGAATCTTATATTATTAAATCAGGTGAACGCTGCGGCCAATCCGGTAGATATCATAAAAGCCGGAGTTTTAAAAAATTATATTGAAGAGCTTGGCCCCAAAGCACTAACCGTTGGCATTAGAATCGTACTTGCCATAGTTATATTTATTGTCGGTCTCCAGCTTATTAAGCTTGTAAGAAAGCTTATTGGCAAAGGGATGACTAAAGCAAAGGCAGATATTGGTGTAAAACAGTTTGTTGACTCCTTTATAAATGCTGCTCTTTTTGTACTGCTTATTCTTTTGATAGCGATTCAGTGCGGCGTTGATGCTGCAAGTATTGTTGCAATAATCGGTTCTGCAGGTGTTGCGATCGGCCTCGCTGTACAGGGATCGCTTGCCAATCTTATAGGCGGAATTTTAATTTTAATATTAAAGCCTTTTACAGTCGGAGATTATATCGTCGATTCCGGCTCGGGAAAAGAAGGAACCGTTATAGAAATAAAGATTTTCCATACTTCGCTCAGAACTTTTGACAATAAAATAGTGGTTCTTCCCAACGGCAATCTCGCGAACAATGTCATTACGAATGTTACTAAAGAAGATACAAGGCGTATTGATATAAATGTTGGCATATCCTACGATGCGGATATAGATAAGGCCAAAAGTGTTTTGACTAAAATGCTCGAGGATGATGAATGTGTTCTTAAGGATAAAGAGCACAGAGTGGTCGTAAATGCGCTCTCTGACAGCTCTGTTGACCTTATTGTAAGGTTTTGGGTTAAGGCGGAAGATTACTGGGATACATATTACAGATTAACCGAAAATACAAAGAAAACCTTAGACAGAGAAAACGTTTCAATTCCATATCCACAAATGGATGTGCATATTACTCAATAATTATACAAAATGTTGTTAAAAAGGTTGATTTTTTCGGCTCCTGCGATTATACTTATTTAAGTTTATGCTGAAATAGCTCAGTTGGTAGAGCACTTCACTCGTAATGAAGGGGTCGAGGGTTCAAGTCCCTTTTTCAGCTTGAAATTTATTGATGCGGGAGTGCGCTTGAAAATGTTATGAGATGTCAAGTCGCTTCCGCATTAAAAGAATAAGGAATATTTTGGAGGAACTGTAATGGCTCAGCTTTGGGGCGGACGTTTTAAAGATAAAACAGACAAAGAAGTTTATGACTTTAACGCTTCCATAAATTTTGACAAGCGCCTTATTGATGTAGATATTTGCGGAAGCAAAGCTCATGTTAAAATGCTTGCTAAGCAGAATATACTTACTGAAAGCGATAAAGATGCCATTTTAAAGGGCTTAGATAGCATTGAAGAGGATGTAAAAAGCGGTAAACTGCTTATTACAGACGAATATGAAGATGTTCACAGCTTCGTTGAGGCTGTTCTTACAGACAGAATCGGCGAGCCCGGAAAAAGACTCCATACCGGAAGAAGCAGAAACGATCAGGTAGCACTTGATATGCGCCTTTACACCAAGATGCGCGTTGAAAGTACCGATAGGCTCTTATATACACTTCTTGATACCATTTTAAAGACTATGAAGGATAATACCGAGACATTTATGCCCGGTTTTACTCATCTTCAGAAGGCTCAGCCTATCACGCTTGCTCATCATTACGGTGCTTATTTTGAAATGTTTAGAAGAGACAGAGGAAGACTTTATGACCTACATAAGCGCATGAATGAGTGTCCTCTCGGCGCCGGAGCTTTAGCCGGAACCACTTATCCTTTGGACAGAGATTTTACCGCTAAAGAGCTTGGCTTCGATTGTCCTACCAGAAATTCAATTGATTCTGTTGCTGACAGAGATTATCTTTTGGAATATTTATTTACTTTATCCACTATAATGATGCATCTTTCGAGATTTTCTGAGGAAATCATTATATGGAACAGTAATGAATACCAGTTTGTTGAAATTGATGATGCTTTTTCGACCGGCAGCTCAATTATGCCTCAAAAAAAGAATCCTGACATAGCAGAGCTTGTCAGAGGTAAGACAGGCAGAGTATACGGAGATTTGTTCAGCCTTCTTACGACAATGAAGGGCTTACCGCTTGCATACAATAAGGATATGCAGGAAGACAAAGAAGTAGCTTTTGATGCCATGGATAATGCCGATAATTGCATTCATCTTTTTACCGGTATGATAGCTTCCATGAAATTTAAGGCCGAACGTATGGCAAAGAGTGCTATGAACGGTTTTGCAAACGCCACCGATGCAGCAGATTATCTTGTAGGAAAGGGAGTCGCTTTCAGAGATGCTCACAGAATTGTCGGTGAACTGGTACTTGCTTGTATAGATAAAAATAAATCAATTGAAGAAATGTCTATAGAAGAGCTAAAGGAAATCAGTCCTGTGTTCGATAAAGATTTGTATACGGCAGTTTCTTTGGAAACTTGTGTTGAAAAAAGACTTACCACCGGAGCTCCCGGAAAAGCCGCTATTTGTGCGGAAATTCTCGCTTCGGACAATTACCTTAAATCAAATCCCGGCCTTAACGATTAGTATCGGCGGATAACCGGCTGACCTAGAGACGAGATAAAAATTATTTTCCAAGATAGGAGATGCAAAAAATGAGCGATAAGTTACGTGTTGGTATTTTGGGTGCAACCGGAATGGTTGGACAGAGATTTATTTCTCTTCTTGAGAATCATCCCTGGTTTGAAGTTGTTACAGTGGCAGCGAGCCCCAGGAGTGCCGGAAAAACTTATGAGGAAGCAGTAGGCGGCAGATGGAAAATGACTACCCCTATGCCCGAGGGAGTAAAAAAACTCATTGTTAAAGACGTTACCGAAGTTGAGAAGGTTGCGGCTGAAGTTGATTTCGTATTCAGTGCAGTCGACATGACCAAGGATGAAATCAAAGCAATCGAAGAGGCTTATGCAAAGACTGAGACTCCCGTAGTTTCCAATAACAGCGCTCATCGTTGGACTCCTGATGTTCCCATGGTTGTTCCTGAGATCAATGCTGAGCATATGAAGGTTATCGAGTTCCAGAAAAAGCGCCTGGGTACTACAAGAGGATTTGTTGCAGTTAAGCCTAACTGCTCAATTCAAAGCTATGCTCCCGTGCTTACCGCATGGAGAGAGTTTGAGCCTACAGAGGTTGTAGTTACTACCTATCAGGCTATTTCCGGTGCAGGAAAGACCTTTAAGGACTGGCCCGAGATGGAAGGAAATATTATCCCTTACATCGGCGGCGAGGAAGAAAAGAGTGAAAAAGAGCCCCTCAGAATCTGGGGTGAGATTAAGAATGGTGTAATTGAGCCTGCTACCTGGCCCAAGATTACATCACAATGTATCCGTGTGCCCGTTCTAAACGGTCATACAGCCGCTGTATTTGTTAAGTTTAATAAAAAACCTACCAAAGAACAGCTTATAGAGAAACTTGTAAACTTCAAGGGTGCTCCTCAGGATCTTAACCTTCCCAGTGCTCCCAAGCAGTTTATTCGTTATATGGAAGAGGACAACAGACCTCAGGTAAATCTTGATGTTGATTATGAAAAAGGTATGGGTATCAGCATCGGAAGACTTCGTGAGGATTCCATCTATGATTGGAAGTTTGTCGGACTTTCACACAATACCATCAGAGGTGCTGCAGGTGGTGCAGTCCTTTGTGCAGAGCTTTTAAAAGCTCAGGGATATATTTCAAAGAAATAATTCCGAAAAAATAATGTATCCGTGGGGAATAAGTTAATGACCGATCTGCAGTACCAGATAGATCTTCTTAAAGCAATGAATAATAAATTAGCGGAATCTGAGTATATGTATAAACTCATTGTTGAAAAGGCTTCGCTTTCATTCATTTATTATTCGTTTGAAAAAGACAAATTTTACTCTATGGGGGCTTTCGAGAAGGTATTTGGTTTTGAAGTTAATGATTACAGTGACCTTGAGAGGTTCTTTTCATGCTTTGAAGCCGGCAAAGAAAGCAGAGTAAGAGAAGTCTTCTTTTCAGAGAAGTTTTCGAACAAAGAAGAAGCTATTGATGTCCTTGATACTTGTGGTAAAAAGTGGTTTAGGATTATCTGTTCAAAAATTTATAATGAAGACAATTGTCTAACCGACAAAGTCGTTAAAATAATTGATATATCAAAGGATATGTCCAGAAGTGAAGAGCTGTTATACATGGCTTATTATGATTCACTTACCGGTATCTATAATCGCAATTATTTTATAACGCTTTTGGATGGCTTTATCACCGATGCAAAAGAGGCCGGCGATAAGGTGGCAATACTTACCATCGATATCGATGATTTCAAAAAGGTTAATGACGGCCTTGGCATGATAATCGGTGATGAATATCTTCAGCAATTTGGATCTTACCTTAAGGAACTTCAGGATGACAGAGTTCTTGTCAGCCATTTGTCTAATGATATATTCTGTCTCGGAATATATAATCCTTATGGTGATTACAGTGTTGACAGCTTTATAAAAAAAATTAGACATAGATTGTCTGAGCCCTTTAAGATGAGTACTGGCCAGGAAGTTAATGTAAGCGTTAGCTTTTCTATCGCAGAGTATCCTGATGCGGGAGATTCAGCGCTTAATCTTATTAACTGTGGCGATATTGCCATGTTTAGAGCAAAGACTCTCGGTAACAATCAGGTTGTTTTCTTTGACGCTAAGATGCTTGAGGATTTTCTCAGCAATGTAAATCTTGAAAATAAGCTTTCGGATGCAGTCCTTAATCACAAATTTGAAGTATATTTCCAGCCTCAGTATCATGCAGATAACCAGACTTTAAGAGGTTTTGAAGCTCTTATCAGATGGAAAGACGATGAAAAGGGATTTATTCCTCCTTCGGAATTTATTCCTATAGCGGAAAAGAATGGATCGATTATTCCCATAGGAAATTATGTTCTTGACAGAAGCGTTATGCAGTACGCTGCATGGAAGGATAAATACGGTATCGATGATCTGACAATGTCCATAAACATTTCTGCTGTACAGTATAAGCGAGAAGATTTTGTAGATAATGTTAAATACGTTATCAATAAATATGGTGTGAATCCCCAAAATATCGAGCTTGAGATTACAGAGAGTATTCTTATAGACGATTTTGATCTGGTTACAAATAAGCTTAAAGAACTTAGAGATTTTGGTGTTAAGATATCGCTCGATGATTTTGGTACAGGTTATTCATCATTGTCATATCTTATGAAAATGCCTATAGATACTTTAAAGATTGATAAATCTTTTGTGGATTCGGTGCTTTCGGATAATTCAACCCGTATCATTCTTGATTCTATACTTAATATGTCCCACAATATGGGCTTTGAGTCTATAGCAGAGGGCGTAGAGAGTGAAAATCAGTATGATTATTTAAATGAAAAAGGTTGTAATGTCATTCAGGGATTTTTGCTTGGTAAGCCTTTACCGGCTGATGAAATCCAAAAAATTATTGAATCCAATAGAAAAGATATTCATTGATTCTTTTATATAAAACGCAAAGGCGTAATAGTAAAATATTTGCCGATGCGTTTTTTATTCGTCGTTTTGTATTATAATTGCTATATCAGATTTTATTATTTTATTTTAGGGGAAAGATTTTTGAAGAGTTTATTTATTGCCGAAAAACCCAGTGTTGCAAGAGAATTTGCTAATGCATTAAAAGAGAATATGCGTAAAAGTGACGGCTATTTGGAGAGCGAAAACTATGTCGTTACCTGGTGTGTGGGTCATTTGGTAACTATGAGCTATCCCGAGGTTTACGACGAAAACCTAAAAAAATGGTCACTTACAACAATACCTTTTATTCCTGAAGAGTTTAAATATGAGGTCATTGATTCTGCATCTAAGCAGTTTACTATTGTCAAAGGTCTTTTAAACAGAGAGGATGTCGGATGCATTTACATTTGTACGGACTCCGGACGTGAGGGAGAATATATATACCGGCTTGTAGATGAGATGGCCGGCGTTCATGACAAAGACAGAAAGAGAGTCTGGATCGACTCACAGACTGAAGAAGAAATTTTGCGCGGAATCAAGGAAGCCAAGGATTGGACAGAGTATGACGCTTTGTCTGCTGCGGCATATCTACGGGCAAAAGAAGACTATCTGATGGGTATTAATTTTACCCGCGCACTTTCTCTTAAATACGGATATAAATTAAAAGAGCATCTGGGAAGAGATAAAAGCGTTATAGCAGTAGGCAGAGTTATGACCTGCGTGCTTGGTATTATTGTTACAAGAGAGCGTGAGATCAGAAACTTTGTCAAAACTCCTTTTTACCGTATTATGGGTACTTTTTCCCTTAATTCTCACGAGTTTACCGGCGAATGGAAAGCTGTAGAAGGATCGCATTTTTATCAGTCTCCAAAGCTTTATAAAGAAAACGGTTTTAAAGAAAAAGCCGATGCGCAGGCATTAATAAACGCTTTATCCAAACCCGCTGTTAACCCGGAGACCGGAGTCAGCGAGATGAGACCTTGCGTAATAGAATCTGTAGAGAATAAAAAAGAGACCAAAAATCCGCCTCTTTTATATAATCTGGCCGAACTTCAAAACGATTGTTCAAAATATTTTAAGATCAGTCCCGACCAGACCTTACAGATTGCTCAGGAATTGTACGAGAAAAAACTTACGACATATCCTCGTACAGATGCCAGAGTTTTATCTACAGCCGTTTCTAAGGAAATCGCCAAGAATTTAAACGGCTTAAGAGGTTATGGCATATGTGCGCCTTATGCTACAGAAATTTTGGAAAAGAAAGCATATGAAGGCCTTTCTAAAACCAGATATGTAAATGATAAACAGATAACCGACCACTATGCTATTATTCCAACCGGTCAGGGACTTGGCGCTTTGAATTCGCTTAATTCTACAAGTGCTAAGGTTTATGAGATCATTGTAAGAAGGTTTTTATCCATTTTCTATCCTCCGGCTATTTACAGAAAGTTTTCTGTGGTTACCAAGATTGCAGGCGAGAAGTTTTTTGCAAACTTTAAGGTGCTTGAAGAAGAAGGTTATTTGAAGATTACTGAATTTTCCTTCAAAAATAAAGACGGCGTTGAAGCTAAGAATGCAGCAAATGACAAAACAACCGGCGCTTCAGATGAGGATAATACAGGCACGGATAAGGACAAGGACAACGAGTCTGAAGAACAGGAGACAAACGATACCGGTCTTTTGGAAGAATTAAAAAAGGTCAAGCCCGGTGAAAACGTTTTGGTAAAGGGGTATGAGCTTAAAGAGGGAGAGACTTCACCGCCTAAAAGATATACCTCGGGAAGCATTATTCTTACTATGGAAAATGCCGGACAGTTTATCGAGGATGAAGAGCTTCGAAGCCAGATAAAGGGAAGCGGTATCGGTACAAGTGCTACCAGAGCGGAGATTTTAAAGAAACTTCAGACTAATGAGTATATAAATCTTAATGCCAAGACGCAGGTCCTTACACCTACGCTTCTCGGCGAGGCGATATATGATGTTGTGGATAATTCCATAAAGTCACTTTTAAATCCTTCTCTTACAGCAAGCTGGGAGAAGGGCTTAACGGGCGTTGCATCAAAGGAGATACCGCCTGATGAATATATGACAAAGTTGTCAGATTATGTGACTAAATGGACCAATGCCGTCAAGGGAATGTACAATCAGGATTTCATATTGAGGAAAGTAGATTCCGTCAGAGGCTTTTATAAAGCTGAAAAGAAGAAATCTAAAACAAAGTAATCGAGACAAAGAATATAAAAATATCAAGTAATTAAAACATTCGAGGTTTATTATGGACAATATTACTGTTAAAGAACTTTATGATTTAAACGAGACAATTGCCGCCCCTTTATTGGAAAATGCAAAATATCCCTGGGAGGTTTTACCCCAAATTTCTGCATTTATAAAAGAGCTTGGAGCCAAATTGCCCGAGGAACTTTTTGAGAAAAAAGGAGAAGATATTTGGGTAGCCAAATCCGCCAAGATTGCGCCTACTGCATGTCTAAACGGACCGCTTATCATAGATGAAGATGCCGAGGTAAGGCACTGTGCTTTTATAAGGGGCAATGCGATAGTCGGGAAGGGTGCTGTTGTCGGAAACTCTACAGAGCTTAAAAACGTTATTCTTTTCAATATGGTTCAGGTGCCTCACTACAACTATGTAGGTGATTCTATATTAGGCTATAAGTCACATATGGGCGCCGGTTCAATTACATCGAATGTTAAAAGCGATAAAAAGCTTGTTATCGTTAAAGGTGAGGAAAAATACGAGACCGGCCTCAAAAAGTTCGGGGCCATGCTCGGAGATCATGTTGAAGTTGGATGCGGGAGCATTCTTAATCCCGGCTCTGTAATAGGAAGAAATGTAAATATATATCCTCTTTCAAGCGTAAGAGGCGTTATCCCTGCGGATTCTATTTATAAAAAAGCAGGAGAAGTTGTAGAAAAAATTGAAAACTAGTTTTTATTTTTCTCAGATAAATACTATGCGAGGTCATAGTTTTTATATTATTTAATAAAAAATTAAGTTTTTTTAATCTTTTTGCATGGATGCAATTGATATTGTTACTTCACTGTGCTAAAATACAAGATGTTGTTTTTAATATTTTATTCTTTGCAAAGGAGATTGAAAAATGAGCAAGAAAAATAGTATCACTTCTATGGTTCTTGGAATCGCTAGCTGCGTACTTGGCCTTAACGGACTTGAGTCTTACGGTATTTTAGCTGTAGCAGGTCTTGTATGTGCTATCCTTTCTATGAACTTCAAAAAGAAGGCTGAGGCTGAAGGAATGGGAGAGAGCGGATTCGTTAAGGCTGCAAAGATCACCAGCATTATCGGACTTGTACTTTCTATCATCGGACTTGTAGGTGGTATCATCTGTGGTATCTGCCTCTGCGTTGGAGGCGGAGCAGCAGCAGCTGCATCTGCTCTTAGCGGATATAGCTACTAATTTGCTATTTTGCATTATATGCCCCGATACTTCGGTGTCGGGGCTTTTTCTGAATTTATAACTATATTTTTTTAAGCAGGTTAAATATGTATCCTTACATTCACGTTTTTGGAAAACCTTATTCATCATACGGAGTATTTGCACTTATAGGATTGGCATTTGCTGTTCTATATAGTTTTATTATTCATAAAATCACTAAGGATAAACAGGATTTCTTTGACAGAATTATCTTTATTGTATACGGCGGTGCATCAGGCGGCGTTTGTGCGGCAA
>JAIKXH010000061.1 GCA_024684215.1 Lachnospiraceae bacterium | reverse complement strand
GGCTTAATGTTCTCGCCGGTAATAAGGTCCTTCTTGTCAACAACGCCTACAGAGAATCCTGCTACGTCGTACTCATCCTCGGGCATAAGTCCGGGATGCTCTGCGGTCTCGCCGCCGATGAGTGCGCAGCCTGACTGCTTGCAGCCTTCCGCAACGCCCTTAACGATAGCTGCGATCTTTTCGGGATAGTTCTTGCCGCAGGCGATATAGTCAAGGAAGAATAAAGGCTCACCGCCTGCACAGGCAACATCGTTTACGCACATTGCAACTGCGTCGATTCCGATTGTGTCGTGCTTATCAAGTAAGAACGCAAGCTTGATCTTGGTTCCTACGCCGTCTGTTCCGGAGAGAAGAATGGGCTCTTCCATATCCTTGAAAGCGTTTGCGGAGAATGCTCCGGAGAAGCCTCCGATTCCGCCAAGTACTTCGGGACGATTTGTGCCCTTAACGTACTCCTTCATAAGTTCAACCGACTTGTAGCCGGCCTCGATGTCAACACCTGACTGTTTGTAATCTAATGCCATTACTTTTCTCCTCTTTATTTATTGAGATACTCTTTGTATCCGATTTCCTGTAACTTCTTGTCCTTTGCAACAACCTGATCTTTAAGCTTTGCTGAGTAGTCCTTAAGCTTCTGCAAAAGAGCCTCATCGCTTGTTGCAAGGATCTTTGCGGCAAGAAGGCCCGCATTTGCACCGCCGTTGATTGCAACAGTTGCAACGGGTATTCCCGAAGGCATCTGAACGATAGAATAAAGCGAATCCCTTCCTCCGAGTGATGTGGTGTGCATAGGGATTCCGATAACTGGCATAGGGAAGATAGCCGCGCACATACCGGGAAGATGGGCTGCCATTCCGGCTCCGGCTATAATCACCTTGAATCCTTTGCTCTCCGCGCTCTTTGCATACTCGAAGAACACATCGGGCTCTCTGTGTGCGCTGATGATGGTCATCTCATACTCGATGTCAAGTTCCTCTAAGATATCGGCAGCTTTTGCCATGATGGGCATATCCGAATCACTGCCCATTACAATACCTACTTTTCCGCTCATTTGTAATGCCTCCGTAAATTTTTTAGAAATAGTATCTATGCTCAGTTGTTTAACAAATAATTAATCAAGTGCCTCGTTAAGCTTTTCGCTTCCGGGTACGGCAAATCTGCCGTCCTTAATAATATATTCACGGGTTCCGTCTTCAGAAACCGCAACAATATCTCCAAGTTCGTCATAGGGGATAGTGATATCCGTATGACAGTTAAAGTAAGCCTTTGCTGGATCGCTGTTTCGAAGCTCAGCAATCTCATTTGTACGGGATACAATCTCCTTTTTATCGGGGTTATAAACCTTTATATCCTCGGCATGTGAATAGCACGTATCGCCCACCGCAAAGTGAGGACCGGTCTTTTCGGCGATAAGTATGGGGAGTTTTCCTTCAACTTTGTACTTTCTCGCAACGGTATAAGCCGTGGTATTTGTACCAATGGCAAATTCACCGATGGGTAAAGTGTCGTGTCTAAAGAGGATATTCTCCGAAATATAATCGTCGTTTTCCTTTTTGGTCTTGTAATTTGAGCAGCTCGCATTCTTTATCATGCCGTCCTCAAAATCAAGCTCAAGGTCTCTGAACTCAAGTCCGTTTAAGAACACTCTGCTGACATGTAATTTACCGTTTGTTCCCTTTAATACGGGTGAAGTAAATACCTCTCCGACAGGGATATTTACGTCCGCAACGCAGTTCTCAAACTTGGTCTGTTTTGCGGGATCGTCAAGCTTCCAAACATGAACCCTTATATTGGTTTTGTTGTCACCGCGTCCGGTAACTTCAACGTATTCGGCCTTGTCGAGAACATCGATTATCTTTTGCTGAATACCCTGATAGAGCTTGTAGTCAAGTGTGTTAACCTTGATGATCTCCTCAAAGAATTTCGCATATCCCTCAAGGCTCTTATCGGGCAGGCATTCTCTTATCTCGGGAATGGGGAATGCAATGATGGTAAAGCTTCTCTCCTCCTCGATAATGTACTTTCTCTGAATCTGTCCGGCCTTTGTAATATATTCGACATAGAGCTTGTTTTGCTCGTCGGAAAGATGAAGCGCTTCCTTTTTGATAACGGGATCGAAATCCTTTTCTCCGAAGCTCTCCACAACCGCGGGGCCTGCATAACCCTTAGCCTCTTTTTTATATTTTTCGAAAGCAGCCTGATTGGCCTCTAGATTTCTGGTGATAAAGTTTCTGTCAAAATAAAGGGCCTTATCGTCCTTGTGATCGTAGAAAAACTGCCTATTGGCCTCACCGCCGTAAAGTCTGCCTCTTCTGATAACGGGTGAAAGTCCCATTGCTCTAAGATTTTTAATAGCCTTTGCTATCATTCTCTCAAATCCGATAGGATACAAAACCTCTGCCAAAGATTTGATTGAAATATCCTTTCCGGTCATCTCAAATCCGATGCGATACCCTTCAGTATAGGTATTTGCCATAGTCTCTATGGTTTCCTCGGGAAGAGCAGCTATAAATTTAGCGGTCTCGATCTCATTTTCGGAAATGTAGAGTCCGTATCTGTATAAATACCTTACATCGGAGAAATCTTTGATATTTTCGATAAGTTCGACGTATTTGTTTCCCTCATGGCAAACCATGTCCTTTATACGCTTTTCATTGATCTCGTCGGCATAATCGCTGTTAAACCAATAGAAAATATCTCTGATTCTCTCGCTCTCGGGGAGTTTGTACTCCTCACCCTCTTTAAGGTCATCGGCGTTTGCCATAAACGCTCCGTATACCTCGAGCAAAAGCTCCGCTCTGATAACCAGCTCATCCTGGTCCATATCAAATGCGTATCCAACGCATTTTCTAAGTTCAAAGTAAACAGCGCATAATATTTTACCAAGCTCTTCTCCGAGCTCTTTAACAGCAAATTCGGGATTTGCAAAGCTTTTAGCGTAGTTTTCCTCTGTAACGTCCTCATAAATATGAGCATTGTGCTCGGCAAGCTGCTCTAAAGTAGATTTATCAAGTCCGCCCTGAGATATAGCCTCCCAGGTATCTCCGATCGTGATCATAAAGGATGCACATTTTGCAAAATAATCCGCAAAAGCCTTCGGCAAAACGCTTTTGCCGCTCTCTGACTCTGCCTTGATCTCTATAAGTCTCGTGGTGGCAAGAAGCCATCTTTCAAATACAATATCTTCGTCTGACATTTAAAACCTCACAAAAATTTTCTAACCCGATCAAGAAGGCTAATTCGGAAGCCATAATATAAAGGCAGCTACAAGGAGCGAAAGCACATTGAGCGCCAGCCCTATAGCCGAAAACAGATGAAATGTGTCCTTTAGCTTAAAGCTGTAGAGGGAGAGCACCGCTCCCACAAGTGAATAAATAAGCGCCAAAAAACCTCCCACTCCGAACCTGGGAGATATATTGCCGACCAGCATAAAGCTCCTGATAATCCCATAAACATATGAGGCCAGGCTCACCGTTCCAAGGACCGTGGACATTACAGCTATTAGCGGATGTTTTTTATTTGTAAAAATATATCCTCTTTTTTTCAAACAAAATCACCTTGCCCGTTAAAATCGAAATCAGAGAATATTTTAACATATAATGAATTACTTTAAAAGTTAGGACTGCCAAAAAAACACAACAAAACCCACCCCGAAAAATGCCTCGAAGTGGGTCAAAAATACTAATTTTATATTTTATTTCTCATCAGAAAAGGAGGCTGTCCTTTTTTGCGAGAAGTTTTGCTCCGGAAATAATGGCAAGAACTCCTGCCGCAACTCCCAAAACAATCATAACGGCACCTACGGCAATATTACCGCTTCCGATATTATTCATTGACTTGTAAATGTCTTCCTTCATATCCGTTCCTCCCATATTTGCCATTTTACGCTCCTTATACCCCGTACTGCTTATAATATTCATCAATAGCAGCTTTTAATGTATCATCAATTACAACTTCGCCGTTTACAGGCTTATTGTAAAGTGCTTCCACAACATCGGCCATTGAAACGATCGCATTTGCGGGGAATCCGTAAGTATCGGTGATCTCCTCAAGCGCTTTCTTTACTCCGCCGAGTCCTTTTTCCATGCGGTCAAGTGAAACCATAAGTCCTACAATCTCAACATTTGCGGCGCCTCTGACCTTGGGCACAGTCTCCTCCATTGATTTTCCGGAGGTGGTAACATCCTCGATCATAACGACTCTGTCGCCGTCCTTTAAAGTGCTTCCGAGGAAGCTTCCCTTATCGGCACCGTGATCCTTTTCCTCTTTTCTGTCAGAGCAATATCTTATCTCCTTGCCGTAAAGCTCGGCAAAAGCAACCGCTGTTACAACGCTGATCGGAATTCCCTTATAAGCGGGTCCGAAAAGAACATCAAAATCATCTCCGTAAACATTGTGAATCGCCTTTGCATAATACTCTCCGAGACGCTTAAGCTGGCTTCCGGTAACATATGCTCCCGCATTCATGAAGAAAGGTGATTTTCTTCCGCTTTTTAAAGTAAAGTCTCCGAATTTGAGTACTTTACTCTCAACCATAAATTCAATAAATTCCTGTTTGTACTGTTCCATGATAACTCCTTTGTTGCTTTTATAAGATTCCGTAAAACTGCAGGATGATAATTGCCATGATTGCCACATGAGCCAGGATAAATACGGCTCCCACGCCGATCTGTATCTTTACCTGCTGTTCCCAGGAAGGCTTTTCGTTAAGTATTCCGATATGATAAAGAACATAGCAGAAGAAAGAATACAGTATTACCAGAATGACCATCCAGCAAAGTATTTTAACCACATGCACCGGAATATTCGGAAAAAGCAAAAGCGCAAAGAAAGTCATATCCACACCGCCGGTGGAGAACTTTCCAAACCACTTTGCAGCCTGAACGAAATTCTTTTTCTTGATGATATATATGCCAATAAGGCCCTGATAAAGCTCTTTGATGAGGAAAATTCCGAAAAAGATCCACATAAGCGGCTGACCGATCTTGGCTGTGATCTTGATTCCGAGGGTGATCGCGAGGACGCCCTGCGTAAGTTTGTCCGCAATCGGGTCGAGCATCTTGCCCCAATCGGTGACCATATTGAATTTTCGAGCTATCTTTCCGTCAAACAGGTCGGACAAAATTGAAAGAAGCAGCGCAACAAGCGCTATAATATAATTCCGATCTCCGATAGTCTCAACTTTAAGATAGAAAAACATAAACACGGGCAACATCAGTATTCTGAAGTAACCCATCATGTTAGGTAAATTAAAATAATCACGTTTTCTCATAGCTATTTTATTCTAAATCATGTTCCCCCAAAGGTCAATAAAATGATTTACCATCCCCAATCAAAGAAATTGTCGTATCCCCAGTTGTCGTAACCATAGAAATCTTCGTAGACATCTCCATAGTCATAATAACCGTCATCATAATAATCATCATAGCTGTAATAATCATCGCCGTAGTAATATCCGCCGTCATCATAGCAATAATCATCATAGTATCCGTAATAATCTTCATCACTGTAATAATCGTAATCGTAGCAGCTGTCCGAATTGCCGAAGCTTCCCCAGTCTCCCCAGTCGCACCAGTAATCATAGTTATCTTCGCCGCTGTAATCCCAATCGTTCCAGTTGTAATCGTCATTGTAGTCTTCCCAGCCCTGCCAGTCTTCCTCCCAGGAGCTGTAATCATAGTAATTGCCCGTTCCGGAAGCGGTGATGAATTTCTTAAGCCAGGTAATGTACTCAGAGTCAAAGCCGCAGTTGGTAAATATTGTTCGAAGGTCGGCGTAAAATACTTCATCTCCGTAAGGAAGCGTTACGGATATTCCGGTGAGATCCGAATCTCCGCTTGTCGCGCTCATATACACTATTGCACTGTTAAGCGCGGATTTTAATACCTCAGACTCGGTGGTATCAATATTTGATGCGACTGCCATTATATCCGTTACATAGTAGTCGGACATTTCTGTGTCGTCCTCGCTGTAGTAATCGGAATAGCTGAAATCATCCCATCCCCCGCCAAATCTGGTAGCTGAAGGTCTGTTTTTGATTAAAGGATGAATTCTTCCTCCGTCCTGCCTGGTTACTTCTCTACTATAGTTGCTTCCGAGAAGTGCCTCTTCATTCGCATATGCAAAATCCGTCCAAGCCTGCCAGAGAACCTTAAGCATGGATTCGTCTATTACCGCCATTATGGACTCATCGCCCTCATAGCTGTTACTTGCATTGGCTTTAACCATTGTATCGGCAATTTCTTTTCCAAGCTCCGGCGTAGAGATGGATGTATTGTTGTATAAAGCGTTAAGCCACGGAGTATAGTACCATCCGAGCCCGGACTCGAAATCCTCTGACAAAATGGTGTAATCACAATAATCATAGAGCGCTGCGCACACCTCGATACAAGACATGATACAACAGTCCATGCCTATAAAATCAAAATACACGCCTCCTCTTGAGAGCGCTTTTTGCATTTCATCTATGGTAAGTGAAGCGTACTCATTGGAGTTCCACTCATCCGATCCAAAGCCATAAACCGGGCCTCCTCCGTGATTCCAAAAAATGAGCATATATCTGTCGGCGGGATAATTTGCGGCTCCCCATGCTATAAAGCTTGAAAGTGAATCGGGGGACGTGCAATCGAGCTGCCCCAGATCATCCTTTACCAGCTTAGGTCCGCTTCCGTCAACCTTATATATCTGACTTCTGTTTGAAGCAATTCCGTAATTGTGCCACGTCCTGGTTCCCATTGTCTGAACCAGAATATTTACCTTGTCGGAAGAACCGGCTTTTACCATCTCAGCTATATCGGTAGTTCCCTGTCCACTCTCGGACTCAAGGTTCGAACCATTCATATACACAAGAATCGTCACGGTATCCTCGCCGTTTCCTTTCAAGGTAACACCATGTTCTCTTACGGCTCCGCTCTCTAAAAGCGAACTTGAAAGTGCGGTTCCTCCGAGACTGCCTGCGCTGATTATTCCTCCGTCGTTATTGCCAAATCCCGAAGGCGCATGGCCCGAATGCCCACCGTCAGAAGGCATACCGTAATCGTCAGACCAGAACTCATCGTCCGACAAAAGCTCCGATATGATCATTCCGCAGCCGGAAAAAGACAGCATCGTAACTGCGAGCAAAATTGCCGTTACGATTTTAAAATGTTTACCAAATTTCATAAACGCCTCCGAGATAGATTAATTGAGAACCGCAGATATAAACCCTGTCAGTAAAATAAATTACGTAACCGCACCCTCTCACATTAAATATAATTTACATAACTTAACTTTACAATCCGCCTTTTCCTCCATTCATCCCAAAATTTGTTAAATCGTACCCAAAAGCATTTTTTTGAAAGATTTACCCTTAAAAAATTACTTCGTTGTGATATAATGACGAGTAAAGTCACGCCAGAAAAGAGGTTATTATAATGATCAAAACCGAGCTCGGAGAATTAAAGAAGCTATATACCGCAAAAAAGTGCTCCATTCAGCGTATTGCCGGGTGCTTTGTAGACGGTGACAAAAATAAAAAAAGCGTATTTGCAAGGTCTTTTTTAGGCATTCCCGAAGAAGAAATGTTTAAATATTTTGAGATTTTAAGGAAACCCCTTTCCGGAAATCCCGGAAAGACGTGTATAGACCTTACTTTCCCTATAGAGGAGACCACCGGGGACTCTCCCCAGGGCTTTTTATTAAAGCTTAGAGACAGCGGCCTTAAAGACGATGCTCTTTTGGATGAATATTACAGCAAGATCATCTCCGCTTTTGAATATGTCGGAAGCTATCTCATCATGGTTGTCCACGACGTATATGATGTCCCCGGCGTTACAAATGACGGAATAGAAATGGATGATGCTTCCTCTGAAATATATGATTACATTTATACAGTAATCTGTCCCGTAAACCTTTCCGAGCCGGGACTCGCATATGATGCGGTTACAAACGAATTTCATAACCGTGTAAGAGATTGGGTTGTTGAGCTTCCGATAAAGGCTTTTCTCTATCCTTCATTCAACGACAGATGCGCCGATATCAGCAGTATGATGTACTACTCAAAGGATTCCGAAAACCTCGGAGAAGAAATGATGGATCTGCTCTTCGGATTCAAGATGCCCCTTACCGCGGGCGGTCAAAAAGAAACCTTCCAGGCTATCGTTGAGGAAACTTTGGGCGAAACCTGTGAGTTTGAAGCCGTGAAAAATATCCATGAAAAAATGGCTGAGATGATTGAGGAGCACAAAGAAGAATTAAAGCCTCTTGTTCTTGATAAAAACGAAGTTAAGAATCTCTTCGCCACAAGCGGAGTCGTAAATGAAAAAATGACCGAGTTTGACGAGCACTATGAGAAAGCCGCAGGCGTCGATACTCCCATTTATATGAGCAATGTATACAACACTCGCTCCTTCGATGTAAAAACACCCGATGTCACAATCAAGGTTAAACCTGACAGGACCGACCTTATCGGAAACCGTGATATCGATGGCCACCCGTGCCTCGTTGTTGAACTAAACGGTGATGTTGAAGTAAACGGAATTGCCGTAAGAGCCGGCAGTCATGAAAATACCGAAGAATAAAAATAAGCCCGGACGCGTATACGTCCGGGCTTTAATATTATTGTTTTGATATTTTTGTTTTACCCCAGTAATCCCTTTAAC
>JAIKXH010000056.1 GCA_024684215.1 Lachnospiraceae bacterium | reverse complement strand
CCTTATTTGCTTGTTTACTTACATTTTTACTTTTCCCCAAGTTTGCATTTGCAGGTTCCGTGAGTAAAAGTGCCTCCTCATTCGACTCAGCGTGGGAATTGTACGCTTCTTCGACAGATGGAAAAGCCAACATGACCTATGACGAAAAATATAAATCTATCGGAGGGAGATTAATCGAACTATGAAAAAGAAAACAATATATTTCTTAAGAATCGCATTACTATTTGCAGGAATTTTTTTGTTATACAACATCTTTTGGATTGCTTGGAGGTACTTAAAATACAAAGAATATATATCCGGTTTTAGTGAGTTCAGTAGGTATTCAAGCTACGTATTGAATCCAAATGACGGTTTTCTGTATAATGTCAAAGAACCCGATTATCTCTCTTATACCGGCAATCTTGGGATATCAACCGATAATAACCGCGTAGCTCTTATCATTTGGCCAAAAGTATTTAACGGGTATAACATCGGCACCCAAATCATAGTCGATGACATAACATATTGCGTAATGCTGAGTCCAGAACTAACAGCTAAAGATCCTTACTATCAAAATATTGTTGACGACAATATAAATACGATTCTAGAGCTTCAAAAAAAAGCTGAAATCAAATGGGGAATTGACATCTAGTACCGCGTGCTTAGTATAACTATTTATGCAAAAAAATACAATGTATCTTCGTCATGATTTTGAAGAGTATTAAAGGCCATTCTATACGAAAAAAGTGGTACAACGGGAATGGATAGCCACGCAAACTCCCCTCTTTACTGAATTTTTGCTTATCTTTCATTGTTCGATTTAAAGAAGTCTTTGGAAATAAAGTGGATAATCAGATGATCATACACCCGAAGATTTTCAGCATAGACGAAAATATCACAAAGATACCGCCTTATATGGTCTGGATTGCATTATAGAAATACCTGAAGAATAGCCTCGGGGGGTCCTTAGGGGGTCCCCTAAAAAAGTGGTGTCGCCCGACTCCTTTCATTTACTGGGTTTCCGGGCTCGAGCCTCAGTTCGATTCCGATCACCTGCTCATTTTATTGCTCCGCAGGTCCAGTATTTACAAGGACTTGCGGAGTTTTTTGTTTTCGAATTCAATCACGTTTTGGGTATAGGCGGCTATAGGAATCCCGCTGTTAAGGGCTTCGAGGGCTGTCTCACAATAATCATAGTCTGCAAAACTGTAATTCTTCAGGTTGACTTCAACAGAATGCCCGAGAAGCTTTGCCCTGTTTGTTACTTCAATCCCCTTCGGTATAAGGACATAGGAATTGAAGTACATCCTCACGGCATGATTGTTTGTTATGGTGAATCCAAGATTTTTGCATATGCGGTGCAGGAACTTCTCATAACAGGTATCGGCTATGATCCAGCTTCCATCCGGATTTGCAAATACCCAGTCGGAACAGATACCAGCCCTTTTCTGCGCTTGTCTCAGTTCATTCAGCATCTTTTCTATCTCTATCGTGACAGGGAAATATCTTCCACCTTTAGGAATGCCCTTCTCATTCTTCGTCCAGTTAACATACTCATAACCAGAGGAAGAACGTTTCTTAAGCTGCTGGGTATGAATGTGGATCCTTCCCGATGCAATGTCAGTCCATCTTAATGAACAGAGCTCTCCTGCTCTCATACCTGTCAGCGAGGCAAGTATAAACATGTATCCGCATGTATAACATTCACCATATTTTTTCGGATTACCTATCCGCTTTCTCACTTCCTCCGTTATAGCCTCTATCTGCTGTGGGCTCATGGCTTTCTCCTCTGCGGATTTAAACTCTGTCTTACAGATCCTGTAAAAGTCCTGATTGCTCATCCTCTGTGCCGGGTTATAGTCAACATATCCTTTGGTTACCGCAAACCCGAATGTGAGGTTAAGGACACTCTTAAAAGCCCTGTATGCTTCCTTCTTCAGATTTCCAGCCTTTATCATAGCAGAGGCGTAATCGATAAGCTAATCCGCAGTGATATCGCCGATTAGCTTATCCCCAAGTTCCTTGCTTATGAAGCGTTTATAATCAGCCTCATACTTTACGCCGGTGTTCTCGCTGCATAATGATTTCTTATGCTCCAGAGCCATATCGAACACATCACTAACACTTGTGACTGTCATCGATAAATCTAGACTTCTTAACTTTGCTATTTAACTAACACTATGTTACGATATGTCACCATGTCTCAATTCCGAAGATTGGTGAAAATTCCGCTTCCCCACTCACTGTCAGCATATTTAACAACAAGATTTCTGCCTAATTACCAATTAAAAAGCAATTTCTCAGAATTGACTTTTATAGCAGCTTTTATCTGCGCTCCTCTATATCTTTCTTTTAATTCATGAATCCATTCTACGTATGCTCCATTTAAACTTATATCATGAGATTTTACAATTCGAGCTTTTTTATCGGTTATCTCATCAATGTTTCTATTATCCATATCACACCTACCCTCTTTTCATTATTGTACATACAAAAAATTATTCAACAATACTTATCGTCAAGAATCTCTCGTCATAGTTTACCATATCCATCCAAGGTATCAATCAGATTAAAGTCCTGAAAAATAAATCCCAGCTTTTCACGTCTGAATTTTGCCAGTTCTTTCTTGCTCATGGTATTCAGATCCATGCCATCGATGTAAATATCTCCGGAAGAAACTTTATCGATTGTAGATATACAATTTAGCAATGTGGTTTTTCCTGAACCAGATGGTCCCATAATAGCCACAAACTCTTTTTCATTGATTTTAAGATTGATGTTCTTTAATGCAACGAATTCGTACCCTTTATGTCATTGATATTCTTACCATCCTATATTTTTCTAAAAAACTTTTTGGATTTTTTACGGATTATCCCCACTCCTGTCCCACATAGTCTTTGAAAGGCAAAGTTTCAAACACTATTAATTCTGGGAAAGGAGGAGTATATCATGGCATTACAGCCGTCAGCACTACCGAACCCTTCTTCCGATTTCAGCGAATTACAGAACATACAATCTCAAATTAACCACTTGCTTGATATCCAGAAGAAGGGTATTGTAGAAGGTGTTGGTACTGTAATACAAGAAATGAAGAAAAAGGAGTTTAAGCTAAAAGAACAACAAGTATTAAAGATCCATAAGAACGCGATCACAGAGGTCAAGATTAAAAAACGTGGGCAGGAAGTAACCCGCTGGCAGACAACCTGCGGAAGCTTGCGCCCCCGATGTTCAAGCTACGAGGCACTTATCGAGAAACTCTTTGATATCTACTTTGAAGGCTACATCCTCTCTGATTACTCATTCAAAGCTATGTTTGAAGCGGCTTTGGATGAAAAGATCAAGACAGAACGTCCAAAGGAAAAGACTATCAGGGATTATCATGTCACTTATAATGCATTTATTTCTGATAAGTTCGGAGCAATGGACATAAGGACGATCAAGCCCTCGGAAATCAAAGAGTACATCCAGAAGGTCACTACGGAGCTTGCACCGCCCAAAAAGCGTTTCTACAAGTTCAAAGGAATACTGAACATGGCTTTCGGCTATGCCTGTGATCCTGAAAGACGGATAATCGATGTCAATCCTGTCCCGGCAAAGAATGCAGCATATTCAAAGAACTTTAAGCCTTCAAGCAACAGACCTGAAGATAAAGCCTTTCAACCGGAAGAAGTTGCCCAGATAAGGGAATACCTCTGGGAACGTATCTGTAAATCGCGTTACGATGTAAATGGCTATGCTATCCTGTTTGCTTCGGAGACCGGAGTCAGGGAAGGAGAAATTCCCTCGCTCAAATGGTCGGATGTAAAGGATAATGCCATTCACATCCACTCACAGCAGAATGACGAGAAAAGAAACGGCGTTAAAGTCTATTACTACAACCCTACTACAAAGAACGAAAAGGGTGTCAGCCATAACGGACGCTTTATTCCTCTCACCAATAGGATTAGAAAAATCCTTGAGGACCTCAAAGCAAAACAGGAGTCCTTGGGAATCAGTTCCGAATGGGTTTTCTGCAAAGAGGACGGTTCATGGATCACCACCGTAGCTTATTATGAATCCCTTTACAGGGTGACACATAAGCTCGGCCTTAAGCTAAGCAACAATCACGCATTCCGTATGTCGCTCAATTCCTATGTCTATGTTCCAATGGGATTGCCTGCTACAGAACGTGCAAAGCTGCTTGGACACTCCGTCGATACCAATTTAAGGCATTATACCTTTGCTAGAACGGATGATTACATCGACGAATTATGTGAAAAGATTAATGCATTTGATGAAGAAAGCCTGAATTTGTCAGGCTCTCACGGGATGGGTACCTTGGGGTACCTCAAAATCATTCCTTTTTCCGCAAAAGAAAAAAGCCCAGAGTTCGCTAAAACTCAGGCTTTTCTCTAACAAAGCTATTATGCGGAAGAAGGGACTTGAACCCTCACGGTATTGCTACCACAAGATCCTTAGTCTTGCTCGTCTACCAGTTCCGACACTTCCGCGCGCAACAATGGTATATTACCATTATGATTCTGAAATGTCAACATTTCATTTTGTATTTTTCATCATTTTTCATTTTGTATTTTCCAACATTTCATTTTGTATTTTTCAATATATTTTTCATCTCTGTTTTTTCGCACTGTTTTTCAGGCTATGGCGAGGAAATTCACGCCGCCAGGTCTCTCCTGTCATAATGAATAAAAGCAAACACCAGACATATCACGGTTATACATCCTCCAAAGCATAATGCCTTTACAGATAAATCCGCACCCGAAAAAATGTCCGATGCATTAGCATATGAAAACGGTCCGATAAACAGATACTTTTTCAAATCAGGTATTACTCTTCCCAGCAGATCGTATAAATAAAATATAAGCGCCAAACCAAGGGATGCCCCTGTCATGGTCTTTGAAAACACAGATGACAGTGCAAAGCAGATACCTGCAATCTCAATATTCATCACTAACTGGAAAGCCATGTAAGACGTGAACTCTTTTACGGGAAGTTCCTCACCAAGGATTACAAATCCCAAAGCGTAAAGCCCGGTGCAAATAAGCGAAAACAGTACAATCATTGCCAGAATACAAATAGCTTTTGCAAGAACGATACTCCTTCTTGATACAGGTAAAGAATATAGAAACTCTCCCGTGTGGTGTTCCTCTTCCTTTGAAAGCATTCCTACAGCAATGAGTGCTGCAAACATACTGCCTCCAAGCCCGTGCACCGTTCCGACCTCAGTCGCAAAATATCCCTTTATGGTGGCTATGCTTAGCGTACTCATTCCGAATGCATCCGAAAACATTCCCATATTTGAAAAGGCGTCCGCCATTCCCCTAATCTCTCCCTCCATGCTGCTGTAAAGCAGTAAGCAGGCAAAGCCGATTCCGCCCACCGCCAGGCTCCATATTAAAAGCATCTTGCTGTTCATCTTAAGTTCTTTTATAAATATTCTGTTCATGCTTCCACCTCGTCTTCATAGAATTTCAGGAATTCATCATCATCAATACTTGGACTGTCCAGCATAGTGAGCCTTCCGTCACGCATGATTGCCGCGCTCTTACAGTATTTGTTAACTTCGGTCAATACGTGTGTAGACAAAAGACAGGTAGCCCCATTATCTACATACTCTCCTATCAGTTCAAAAAAGCTTCTCTGCATTAAAGGGTCCAGTCCGCCTGTAGGCTCATCAAATATAAAAAGCTTAGGCCTATGCTGCATAGCACAAACTATGCTTACTTTTTTCCTGTTACCGTAAGAAAGCTCACGGATCTTTTTTTCTGTATTGACTTTCAGTCTCTCGCAAAGCTTTTCTGCCTCTTTACTGCAATCCTTCCCCCTGATATCCGCTGCATAGGATATAACTTCCGATACTTTCATCGAGTCATAAAACCAGCTCTCAGACGGCATGTATCCGACCTCGGAAAGTATCTTTTCTCTGTCGCGGACGCTGTCCATTCCCAGTATCTTGATACTGCCTTTATTGAATCTAAGGAACCCCATCATCGATCTGATGGTGGTTGACTTACCGGCGCCGTTTGGTCCAAGAAACCCGAAGATATCTCCCTCTTTTACCTTAAGTGATACATCAACAACTCCGCGGTTTTTCCCATAGCTTTTGGTAAGATTATCTATCTCTATTACGTAATTCATAAGCACCTCCTTATCTTCTGTAATTTACATATATCAGAAATAAAAAACGGGAACAATGTCTGTTCCCGTAAGGTGCATATTTTTGCCGCTATCATTCACTTTTTGTGTTCAGCCTGAAATAATTTAAGGTCATCATTAAGCTTCTTATCGTCAATTTTTCTCTTTGTTCTGTATATTATTATCACGCATATATACATCAGAAGAATGAACCCTACAAATCCGATGTAAACGCCTGTTTTTCCGTCAAACCATTTACCTAAAATCGAAATTCCGGCGTACAGAGAAGTACATACTATAAGCCCCAGAATTTCCCTAACTTTAAGTTTTTCCGCCTCATCAAAGTTTCTGAAAAGACAGACCTGTAAATAGCAAATGGCGTAACAGGTAAGGATCATCTCCCCCATGTGAAGAATACTTGCATCGTATACTCCGCAGATCACCCTGTACGTACAATAGTAAAAAAGTATTGCAAAAAAATACAGGCATGCTTTGAACTCTATCCCTATTTCTCTGGTCAGATAAGCTTCCCAAAGTGATTTTCTTTTTTTGTTTTTCATCTTATCTGTCCCCTTTCAATAGTCTTCTGAAATCCGATGCATATCTTCTTGAAATAATGATATGATCGCCGCCCTCCATCGTCGCATCGATCCTGTTTGACGAAAGACTCTTAAGAGCTGTAACCCTTCCGACGTTGATGATCATTGATTTACTGCATCTGAAAAAGGATTCATCCGCATTCTCGCAAAGGAAGGTGTTAAGTGACCCTTCTATCCGTACCACCTTATCTACGGTGTATACAAAAACCTTATCATCCACCGATTCTAAGTACAATATATCATCCTTTGAAAAGAAAACCTCGCCATCGTCAGTCTTGCCCTTTAGTCTGTCTTCTTCTCCGTTTATGATAGATATTATTTTTCCTATCGGAGGCGTGAGATTTCTGTATCGTATAACTACGCTCTCTTCGCCTTCCGTTATCTGCTTTATATCAATTTTCATTCTTTAAACCCAATCAAGTTAAAGCCCATATATTGAAAAAAACCGATGTTTTTTAATCACATCGGTTTCTTCGCACACTTCATTTTGCATGATACCACAAATTAAAAAACAAGTCTATATCTTTTGGACATTTTTTGATATTATTTATAAACAATAAAAAAGGAGACGAAAAATGAGTGAGAAAAAGTTAACCGGAACTTTCTACGGAACAACCCGGGAAGACGAAGAAAAAAAACTTAAACAAGTCACTGGGATTGCCGAAGAAAGGCTAAGGAATGTCAACAAAAGGGCTGAGAGTCTTCAGGAAGAACTGAAATCTCTTCGCGAAGTCTATGATGCCGATGACAAAGAAGGTCTGGCGCAATGGTTCAACACCGATTCCAAATTCAAGGAAGTCAGAAACGACATCCAAAGAGCCGAAAGAGCCTGCAGTAAGCCATTCTTTGGAAGAATCGATGTCGAAGACGAAGAAAACGGCAGGCGGGATACTTACTATATCGGTAAGACGGTAATCGCCGGCGATCCGGCAAAGCCTGAGGTCATCAGCTGGAGAGCTCCAATATCGTCAGTGTACTACGACCATAGCCTCGGCACCTGCAATTACACTGTCCCCGGAGAAGGAATACTTAAAGCTAATCTCAAAAGGAAGCGCACCTACGAGATTGAGGACGGCAGTATAAAGGATTACTACGATTCCGATGTTGTCGCCAACGACGATCTTTTAACCAAGTATTTATCCAAAAGCAAAAGAAATGTTTTAAGTGAGATTATCGCCACCATTCAGCAGGAACAGAATGAGGTAATCCGCTTAAATCCCAAGCACAACGTACTGATACAGGGAAGCGCAGGATCCGGAAAGACAACGGTTGCAATGCACCGCATTTCTTACATTCTGTACAATTACGAGAGAGAATTCAAACCCGAAAGCTTCTATATCGTCGGAAGTAATAAGGTTCTTCTTAACTATATAACCGGCGTTCTACCGGATCTTGATGTTTACGGAGTCCGCCAGATGACCATGGAGGAGCTTTTCACAAGGCTTCTTTATGAAGACTGGGACCAAAAAAAATACAAAGTCCGCTCCTTTGACAAGAAAGAAAAAAGCATCGGTATAAAAGGAACCGGCGAATGGTTTAAAAGATTAAAGGCTTTTTGCAAAAAAGTCGAATGGGAACATATTCCCAGAGAAAACCTATATTTAGAAAATACAGGTCATATTCTGATGAGCAAATCAGAGATTGAGAAAGTGCTAAATGATTACCCCGAATGGTCCATGGTAAGAAGATTTGAGCGGCTTAACGATCTTTTGGAAAGCAAACTTGAAGGAGAACTTTACGGAAAACATTTCACGTATAGCCCTGAAGAGCAAAAACGGCTCAAAAGAAAATATATAAAATACTACAACAAATTCATATGGAAGGATTCCGTGTTCGATCTCTACGAGAAATTTGTAAATAATGAGCTAAAAGACCATCCCGAGATCATCCACGAGAAAAATGCTCCGGATTTGTACGATCTCGCTTCTCTTGCGTATATTTACAAAAGAATCAAAGAAAGCGAAGTCATACAGGAAGCCAGCCATGTGGTAATAGACGAAGCCCAGGATTTCGGCATGACGATATACTATTCGCTGCAATACTGCATGAGCAAATGTACTTTTACGATAATGGGCGATGTTTCTCAGAACATCAATTTCGACTGCGGACTGCAAAACTGGGAAGAGCTGAAAAAAGTTATGCTTCCAAACAAGTATGATTATTTCGGACTCCTTAGAAAGAGCTACAGAAATACCGTTGAGATTTCGACTTTTGCTACGGATATATTAAAGCACGCGACATTTCCGATATACCCCGTAGAGCCCATAATACGCCACGGCGACGAAGTCAGCCGGATAAAAGTCCAGGACTCTGAGTCGCAGAAAAAAACCGTTCTTGACTGCATCAATTATATGCGAAAGAAGGAATACGAGACAATCGCCGTAATATGCAAAGATGCTCAGGAAGCTAAAGATGTCTACGACTATATGCATAAAAAGACTGATGTTAAGTATTTCTCCGGAGAAGATACGGAATTTTCTAACGGCGTATATATCATCCCGATAGAGTATTCAAAGGGTCTTGAATTCGATGCAGTCATCATTTATGACGCTTCCGATAAGGCTTATCCAAAGGAAGACAGCTATGCAAAGCTTTTATATGTGGCAGCTACCAGAGCACTTCATGAGCTAAAGGTCTTCTATCTCGGCAAGCTGACCGGACTTATAGCCGATCCGATACCAAAAGACAGAGAGAATATCATTTTTGCCGAAGATACTTACCATGTAAAGCCCCGCGTTACCATAGAGGAATTTAAAACAAGGGAAGAGATTGCAAATGCGCAGGCCCTCGAAGGCGATTATGAGCGAAGAACCAGAGAACGATACGGTCCTAAGAGGATTGAAGTTGGTTCCGCTAAAACAAAACCTGAAAAAACGGAGCCGCCCATAGCAATTTCAAAGGTTTATGCGCCTGTCCCTTCCTTACAAAAAGCCAAGGAAAAAACCGTCTCGGATAAAAATCCCGGCAAATCTGAATTTGGCAGCATGCCCGCAACAACTTCCTTAAAGCCTATAGGACATGCAAAAATAGATAACGGTATAAGATGGATAAATAAAGATAAGGAGAGGTTAGAAATCGTTACCGGATATGGATACCTAAACGTGATCCCCATCTCCGGCGAAACAGTAAGAATCCTCTTTTCCAAGGAAAGTCCAAAGAAAATACAAAGTCTTCCGGACGAGATAAATATAGATAAATCCGCAAAATGGCTTTGTGCTGATGCAAGGGATGCCTTGGAGATAAGAATGGAAAAGCTGACTGTCAGGGTAGATAAAAAGACCGGAGCCGTTTCATTTATATCAAAAAAAGTGGGGTTACTTCTTTCAGAAAAACCCACGGATACAAGACAGTTCCACGGAAAAGAAGACATCTGGTGGGATTACTTTGACTGGTCAAAGAAAGAGAACCTGAGTGCAAGAAGCGATGACACCTCAGTTTGGGACGATATTACAAACACATCAAAGTTTATCTCCCACACTACTATTTCCAAAATGCCTTCGATGATAATGTCTTCAAAAGGATATCAGATAATCGTTCCCGGTTCTATCAAGGTTTTAGCCTGTACAATACCGGTTTACGGACCTTACCTGCGCTTTGAAGGCAGCTCTTGCATAGACTATATTTTCAGAACGGCTCTGTAGTGCAAAGTTTTATTCTCCGTGCTTTATAAAAAATAACTATCCCCCTGCATATCCGACTGCGATATGTGCGGATTATGCAGGGTTTTCCATGAAAAAGGCCCTGAAAAAGCTACGCGGATTACATCAAGGGAATCCGTTCATTCGAGGAGGCTTCCTCCGATTATAAGCGGTAAAAAAGAGCTCCGGCCGCTTATAAGAAAAGTCCTACTGTCATAAGAGCTATTATAAGTAGCGAAAGCCCCAGCGCCGTTATCATTCCGGACTGCATATTCTTTTTATCCGTTTTTTCATGTTCAGACTTTTTATACTCTTCATCATCTCCGTAGAATTCAAGTTTTTTCTTTCTAATGAATAAAGCAAAAAGCGGAATAGGCAGCAAGATCAGCGCTCCCCACTTTGATCCGTATTCCCCGCTTCCGACATGAAACAAAGACGTATTTTTAAATGTACTCGGCATAAAGAGCCATATAATAAACGCGATTACAATTCCGGCAATAATAAAGATGTTTCTAAGCAATCTGTATCTTTTAGTATCCATAGTCCCCTCCTATAAATAAAAACACATAACTGCTGCCAAGTTAATATCTACGATAATTAATTATACATCCTTTGAGTGTAAATGACGTATTATTCACGTATCTTCTTTTTGCATACTTCTTATGTGGAAGAAATGTGAGGCGAAAGACGGGTGAGGCTAAAAAAGGTGAGGCGGAAGAAGGGTGAGGCGGAAACAGAAAAAGGTCCGGTGGACCTTTTTCCCGACGAACCGACCGACGATGGCGCTACGCGCCGAGGAGACCTTGAACCCTAGGGTTTGATTTTCCTGCGGAAGAAGGGCGCACGACGTCCGGGGGACGTCGGTATTGCGCGGACCGAAGCGAAGCGTAGACCTTGAACGATGCGAAGCATCGTTTAAGGTCTTTCCGCATATGCGGAAGAAGGGTGAGGCGGAAACAGAAAAAGGTCCGGTGGACCTTTTTCCCGACG
>JAIKXH010000043.1 GCA_024684215.1 Lachnospiraceae bacterium | reverse complement strand
TGGCGGTAAACAGAGGTGAGGCCGAGAAGATTTTAACCGTATCGGTAGAGGCTCCGGTAGAACAGATAATAAGATACCTTGAAAAACAGATTATTGTTAATGACAATCCCGTAACTACTCCTGTTTTAAAGGAGACAATCGCAGACAGCTACGACAGACTTATCGCTCCCGCTGTAGAGCGAGAAGTAAGAAATATGCTTACGGAAAAAGCTGAGGACGGCGCGATAAGCGTATTTGGAAAAAACCTCCGTCAGCTCCTTATGCAGCCCCCTATCGCCGGAAAAGTCGTTCTCGGTTGGGACCCTGCATTCAGAACCGGATGTAAGCTTGCTATCGTTGACCCTACCGGAAAGGTGCTTGATACAAAGGTTATTTACCCTACAGCGCCGCAGTTTAAGGTTAATGAGGCAAAGGCTGAATTAAAGAAGCTTATCGACAAATATAATGTTGAGCTTATTTCCGTCGGTAACGGTACCGCCTCCAGAGAATCTGAAGCAGTTATTGTAGAGCTGCTTAAGGAGATTAATAAGCCCGTTCAGTATATCATCGTAAATGAGGCAGGAGCTTCCGTGTACTCTGCAAGTAAGCTTGCTACCGAGGAGTTCCCCAATTTCGATGTGGGACAGCGAAGCGCAGCATCAATAGCAAGACGCCTGCAGGACCCTCTCGCAGAGCTTGTAAAGATTGATCCAAAGTCTATCGGAGTCGGTCAGTATCAGCACGATATGAACCAGAAAAAGCTCGGTGAGACCTTAGGAGGAGTCGTTGAAGACTGTGTAAACTCTGTAGGTGTAGACCTTAATACAGCTTCCGTATCACTTTTGGAATATATTTCCGGTGTAAGCAAAACTATTGCAAAAAACATTGTTGAGTACCGTGAAGAAAACGGCAAATTCACTTCGCGTGCACAGCTTTTAAAGGTTCCCAAGCTCGGCCCCAAGGCATATGAGCAGTGTGCGGGATTTATGAGAATTTTGGACGGAAAAAATCCCCTTGATGCAACCAGCGTTCACCCCGAAAGCTACAAGGCTGCAGAGGAGCTGATAAAGAAGCTTGGCTTTGAAAAAGGTCAGGTTGTAAATATCAGAAAAGCCGGCTCAAATGAAAATGCCATGTTTAAGCTTATGGCCGGAAAGCTGGATAAAGTAAAGGCTGCAAAGGAACTTGAAATAGGAGAGATTACTCTTACGGATATTTTAAAGGAGCTTGAAAAGCCTGCTCGTGACCCCAGAGAGGATATGCCTAAGCCGGTTTTAAGGAGCGATATCCTTGAGATGAAGGACTTAAAGCCCGGTATGATTTTAAAGGGTACAG
The DNA here is from genome assembly GCA_024684215.1 of Lachnospiraceae bacterium. Classification (GTDB taxonomy): domain Bacteria; phylum Bacillota; class Clostridia; order Lachnospirales; family Lachnospiraceae; genus AC2028. The sequence goes on along the minus strand of JAIKXH010000043.1, from coordinate 15,990 downwards.
TCAGAAACGTTATCGACTTTGGCGTATTCGTAGATATCGGAGTTCATCAGGACGGACTTGTACATATATCGCAGATATGCGACAGATATATCAAGCATCCCCTTGAGGCAGTCAGCGTCGGAGATGTTGTGGATGTCCAGGTTATGAGTGTCGATACGGTAAAAAAGAGAATTGCCCTTACTATGAAAATACAAAAATCATAGAAATAGTAGACTAAGCTATCAATCAATTTCAACAAATTTATATTGCAAATATATGGCGAAATAGAGATTTCTATTTCGCTTTTTTTATGATTTAATGGAATAAGCGGCTGTGCTAACTTTTTGTTAAAGGCAAGCGAAACAGGTCGCTGCAGAAGGAGGGTAAAATGGAAAAATTTATTATTATCGGTATTGTGGCAGTTGTCATACTCATCATCATGCTTGCGGGCTATGTAAAGGCTCCTACCGATGAGGCATTCATCATCACAGGTCTTCACAAACAGCCGAGGATCCTTATCGGACGAAGCGGAGTAAAGATTCCTTTCCTCGAAAAGAAGGACGTGTTAAAGCTTCAGCTTATTCCGATCGATGTCAAGACATCAAGCGCTGTACCAACCGCAGACTACATCAATATCAATGTTGATGCCACTGTAAACGTACAGGTAGGACATACGCCGGATCTTATTAAGCTCGCTGCAAAGAACTTCCTTAACAAGAAGCCCGAATATATTGCAGCAGTTGCAAGAGAGGTCCTCGAAGGTAATGTTCGTGAGATAGTCGGTAAGATGAGACTTGAGGAGATGGTTTCCGATCGTCAGAAATTTGCTCTTCTTGTTAAAGAAAACGCAGATCCCGACCTTGCGGCAATGGGTCTTGTTATCACTTCATTCAATGTACAGAATTTCACCGACAACAATCATGTAATCGAAAACCTCGGTGTTGATAACGTAGTTCGTATTCAGAAGGCAGCAGCTATTTCAAGAGCTGAGTCCGAGAGAGACATCAAAGTGGCTCAGGCACAGGCTGACAAGGATGCAAATGACGCAGAGGTGCTCTCACAGACAGAGATTGCAAAGAAGCAAAACGACCTCGCTATCCAGAAGGCAGAGCTTAAGAGAGAGTCTGACACCAAGAAGGCAGCAGCGGATGCAGCTTATGAGATCCAGCAAGAGGAACAGAGAAAGACTATCGAGGTTACCCGTACCAATGCCGATATCGCACGTCAGGAACGTGAGGTAGAACTCAAGGCTAAGGAAGCTCAGGTTGCCGAGCAGTCACTTACCGCTGAGATCAGAAAGAAAGCAGAGGCAGAAAAGTATCGTCGTCAGCAGGAAGCAGAAGCTACCATGATCGAGAGACAGCGTGAAGCCGATGCCGAGAAGTATGAACAGGAAAAGAAGGCCGAGGCCGTTAAGGCACAGGCTGATGCAGCTATATACGCAAAGCAGAAGGAAGCAGAAGGTATCGCAGCCGTAGGACGTGCAGAAGCCGAAGCTATAGAGGCAAAGGGTATTGCAGAAGCTCAGGCTATGGAAAAGAAAGCTGAAGCATACGCAAAGTACAACAACGCCGCTATCACCGAGATGATCATTAATCAGCTTCCTGAGATTGCAAAGGCTATCGCAGAGCCCATCTCCGCTATCGACAAGGTTACCGTTATCGACTCCGGTTCCGGAGAGGGCGGTGTGAGCTCCGTAGGCGGATACACTCCCGCTGTACTTGCAAAGGTTATTGAGTCCGTAAAAGAGACTACCGGTTTTGATCTTACCGAAGTGATGAAGGCTCAGACTTACGATGCAAAGGTAAACCACAATATAAATGTAACCGGTCTTGAAGGCACAGCTGCAAAAGAGACTGTAGCCAATAAAGTTACCGAAGGTATTACCGATACAGTGACAGAAATATAAGGTATTTAATATAATTTCTTCTTTTTTGTACGGGACAATTATGTTATACTAGCAGAGTATGAAATTTGTATTATAAGCGCCAAATTTAGGCTTTTACAGATAAGTTTCAATTGCTTTGGCGTATAACCGGAGGAGAACATCATGGATACAGAAAAGAAGATCATGCTATCGGGAATTCAGCCCAGTGGAGATTTACATTTGGGCAATTACCTCGGAGCCATTAAAAACTGGGCGGACAGGGTAAACGAATTTGATTGCTATTACTTTATGGCCGATCTTCATACTATTACGGTCAGACAGGACCCCAAGGAGCTCCGTCGCCGTTCCATAGAGATGCTTGCTTTATATATTGCATGCGGACTTGACCCCGAGAAAAACACATTGTTTTTACAGTCACACGTGCCCGCGCACGCACAGCTCGGATGGGTCCTCGACTGCTACACCATGTTCGGTGAACTTACCAGAATGACCCAGTTCAAGGATAAGTCCGAAAAGCATAAAGATAATATCAATGCCGGATTGTTTACATATCCCGCTCTTATGGCAGCAGACATCTTGCTATATCAGCCTCATTACGTACCCGTTGGTGAGGACCAGAAGCAGCATGTTGAGCTTTGTCGCAATATCGCAGAGAGATTCAATAACATCTACGGCGACGTATTCCGTATACCCGAGCCTTACATAAGCAAGGTAGGAGCACGTATCTACGGACTCAATACTCCCGGAAGCAAGATGTCAAAGTCAGATCCCAACGGATGCGTATTCCTTATGGACAGCCCTGATGACATCAGGAGAAAATTCAAGCGCGCCGTAACGGATTCCGATATGGAAAGATGCGTTCACTTTGACAAGGACGCAAAGCCCGGCGTAGCAAACCTTATGAATATCTATTCAACTATAACAGGCAAGAGCTTTGATGAGATTGAAAAGGAATTTGAAGGACAGGGCTATGGTGTATTCAAGCCCGCTGTAGGAGATGCTGTTGTTAATGCACTCACTCCAATCAGAGAGGAAGCTACACGCCTTATCGCAGACAAGGCGTACCTCGAGGATGTATACAGAAAGGGCGCCGAAAAGGCTTCCTATATTGCAAACAAGACTCTTCGCAAGGTATACAAAAAGGTCGGCTTCTATCAAATTTAATTTTACTTTATCTGATTATACAGGAAATGAGTTTCAGGATCTGAAAACATCTGTAATAGTTATGTAAACCAGCCCTCGGTTAAACCGAGGGCTTTTTTGTGTGAAGCGTATTAAGAGACATTTTTTACCCATAATATTTTGTATACTCCTTATATCGGAAGGCTTATATCAGAAGGAAACAGGATGGAGGGTAAATTATGAACGAGATATTTTTAAAAAGACCTGCGGTATTTTTTGACCAGGACGGAACGCTGAGCGAATGGCGCTGGATTGATATAGAATATGTCAAAAAGGAAGGGTATTTTAAAAGTGTAAATCCCCACGCAAATGTTATAGATTCATCGAGAATACTCAAAATGTGGGGAATACCTGTCGGAACCTACGGCGCTGCATGGCTTCATGACGGTCATTCTGTAAGGGATAAAAACTGGTGGATGGACAGATATGCACCGCATATAGATATAGAGAACAGGATATACGTGCCCTGCGGCAGTGAAAAGGTGGAATATTTCTACGAGATGGTTGGAAGAGATATCACAAAGGCTGATATCCTTATAGACGATAATTCCGACGTACTTAGGAGCTGGGAGATTAACGGCGGTACCGGTATAAAGGTGAGGACCTCGGAAAACGGACAGTACGGAACATGGAGAGGTTTTTCATTTAGGGCTACGGACGATGCCGGAACCATCGCGTCCTACATCTCATATGTAAGACGCATTGCCATCAGTTCCATGGAGCTTATTGTTACAGGATATACTCCAGCTGTGTCTCTTTTGGCTTAAATCCAAGTTTGTCGTAAAAGGCCTTGGCTGAATCGTTGCCTTCCCATACATTTAGGGTGACTTCATAGCAGCCGAGGCTTTTTGCCTGCTCTTTTACATATTCAAACAGCGCTCCGCCAATGTGCTCTCCGCGCCTTTTTTCATCTACGCACAGATCATCGATAAACAGCGAGGTAAAGGGTACCATATTTGTGGAAAACGGCTGCTCTTTTATAACGCAAAAAGCGTAACCTATAACTTCATCATTTTCGTCTACTGCCACGTAAATAGGTCTTTTTTCATCGGTAAACATTTCATAGAGCTCGGGCCTTGTATATTTGGTTGTTCCCGGTATAAAGATATCCGGGCGAATTTTTGCATGTATATTAAGTACCTGTGTTAAAAGGACTATTATCTTGTCGGCATCTTTGTTTTCAGCTTTTCTTATTAACATTGTTTAACTCCGTTTTCTGATCATTTTATAAATTCCGGGATTTAATTCATTGTATTAAGTCATTTAAATAAAGCCGGTGACTTACTGCATTTATATTTATCCGGTGAGTTACTGCATTTATATTAATCCGATGACTTAATTCATTTTAAATAATTGCTTGCTGTAATTCAATTGCTTTTTAAGAATGTTTTCTCTGTGGTATAATAAATAATTAACTAATCTATCTCAGTAAGAGAATTACCACACTTTTTAGCGAGACTTGAAGATATATATGTTGCCCTGTTATAAAGCGGAGGAAACTATGATAGTAAAAAAATCTGTTAAAGTATTACTGGCCGCATGCACTGTGGCCGGAATATTGGTTTCTGTATTTGCGACTTCATACGGAAAAAATGCGGCAAACACTGAATCCGTCATGACGGATTCAGGAGTAGAAAGTGCGAATATTGCCGTTGAAAAGGTTGATTTTGATGCAAATAATTCAAATTCTGAGTTAGAGGCACAGTCCTTTGAATATGAAGATAAAACCGGTGGAGGATACGCTGTAACCGGACAGTTGTCAGGCGCGGGATATAATGCCGTTTTATATAATTCTTCCAACGGTTTGCCTACATCCGATGCAAATACAATACTTGCGGGAAAGAACGGCTATATTTGGATAGGCGGCTATAGTGGTCTTATCAGATATGACGGATCCACTTTTTTGAGCATGGATTCCTCGAAGGGCTTTGCCAACGCAAAGACTTTATTTGAAGATAGCAAGGGAAGACTATGGGTCGGAACAAATGACAACGGAGTTGTTGTCATGGATGGAGACGAGTTTGTTTATTATACCTATAAAGACGGCTTGCCCTCCTCATCTGTCAGAAGTATTGTGGAAGACGACAAAGGAATCATTTATATTGGTACCACAAACGGAGTCTGCTATGTTGACGGAGCAGGCAGATTATTCAATGTTGATGCTGCGCAGCTTAAAAATGCATACATCATCAGACTGGTAACCGATTCAAAAGGCAGGGTATTCGGAAATACCATGAGCGGTGACGCTTTTTGCATCTCAGACGGAAGATTAAAGAATTATTATACAAGCAATCGCCTCAAAATCGGCGGTATTAGCGCTATATATGCAGACCCTGTAAATGAGGGATATTTGTATTTGGGTACAGATGAGAAAAAAATATACTATGGTTCTTACGATGATGGCCTTACCAAACTTCGTGCTATAGATATAGATCCGGTCGGTACGTTAAATTGTATCGAATATTTCTGTCAAAGAATATGGCTTGTTTCCGAGGGAGGTATAGGATATCTTGACGAAGACCATGAATACCATCCTATAAGCAATATTCCTATAAGCAGCGGCATAGAAACAATGACTGCCGATTATCAGGGAAATGTATGGTTTACATCTTCAAGACAAGGTGTAATGAAGATTGTAACCGGCAATTTCAAAAACATTACCGAGCTCGCCGGACTTGAAAAAGAAGTGGTAAATGCAACCTGTATCATGGGAAGCAGAATATATATAGGTACCGACAGAGGACTTAGAATTACTACATTGTACAACGGTGTTGTTGAGACGGAACTTACCGATTACCTTGAAGGAGTTCGTATCAGATGTATCGCAAAAGATAATGACGATAACCTTTGGATATCCACATACAATAACGAAAGAGGTCTTGTATGCTATACCAAAGACCGCAAGATCATAAGCTACAACGAAGATAACGGATTCTGCAGCAATGGAACAAGGTGTACAAAGATTGCATCAGACGGAGCGGTACTTGAGGGAACCAACGGCGGTATGGCCGTTATAAGAGACGGAAAAATAGAAAAAATCTATGATGCTGAATCAGGCGTTACAAATACCGTTATCCTGGCCGTGGAAGAAGGAAGTGACGGCAAGTATTATCTCGGTACGGACGGTGGCGGAATCTATGTTATAGACGGTGATAATGTCACACAGATAGGCCGCGACGAAGGACTCACCAGCGATGTAATACTTCGAATCAAAAATGATGAAAAGCACGGAGTAAACTGGATAGTTACTTCGAATTCCATCGAGTATATGAAGGACGGAAAGATTGAACAGGTAAAAGCTTTTCCCTATTCAAATAACTATGATATGTACTTCGATGAAAATAATAATATGTGGGTCCTTTCCTCATACGGAATATTTTGCGTCGATGCGGATGATATGTTGGACGGCGGAGAACTTGATTACAGATTTTACAATACTGCTGACGGATTATCCAGTGTGCCTACCGGAAACGCTTTCAGTGAGCTTGATGAATACGGCAACCTGTACATAGCCTGCAGGGAGGGTGTGAGCAAAGTAAATATTAATGATTTCTTTGTTCAGTCGGGCAAGATAAAGGTCGGAATAAACAAAGTATTAAGTGATGATGTCGAGATATATCCAAATGAAAAAGGCGTTTATGTACTGCCGGCTACCAAAGGACGTATACAAATCAATGCATCGGTTTTGAATTATAAATTCTTAAATCCCAGCATACACATTTATCTTGAAGGTGCAAATGATGAAGGTATATATGTTACCCAAAGCACAATGACTGCGCTGGAGTATACAGGGTTACCATATGGAGATTATAAGCTTCATATAGGAGTGCTGGATCCTTTTGGGGACGAACTTCTCCAGGATGATGTATTCTATATTACAAAAAAAGCCGGATTCAGAGAATTACCGGCCGTAAGGATTCTATCGGTCATATTCATTATGATCGCTGCGGGTGTGATCGTATGGAGATATTTAAAAGGTACGGTCATCAGAAAGCAGTATGAGCAGATACGTCTTGCCAAGGAGGAGGCAGAAAGAGCAAACAGCGCAAAATCACGATTCCTTGCAAATATATCACATGAAATCAGGACACCTATCAATACGATCATGGGTATGAATGAGATGATTTTAAGGGAGGATGCAACAGGAGTTCCGAAATCATACTTTATGTCTGTTGTAAACTACGCTTTTGATATAAAGACTGCTTCGGAATCACTCCTTGGACTTATAAACGATATCCTGGACCTTTCTAAAATAGAGTCCGGTAAAATGCATCTTGTAGAGCAAAACTACGATATCGAAGACATGCTTCATGCCATGATCACTATGATAAGGGTAAGAAGCGAGCAAAAGGATCTGGCGTTTGAAATTAAGATAGATGAGGCTTTGCCAAAGACTCTGTACGGAGATATGGGCAAGATAAAACAGATTGTGCTCAATCTTATGACCAATGCCGTAAAATACACTGAAGTCGGAGGCTTTACGCTGAGCGTAAAGGTGCTTGAAAAGGATGATGAAAACTGTAAGATCAGATTTTCTGTAAAAGATACCGGAATCGGTATAAAGAAAGAGGATATGGATAAACTCTTTTCTCCGTTTGAGAGACTGGATGAACAAAAAAACAGTGGAATCCAGGGAACCGGACTCGGACTTGATATATCAAGGCAATTTGCCCAGCTGATGAACAGTGAACTGACTTGTGAAAGTGAGTACGGAAAGGGCAGTGAATTTATACTCATAGTAAAACAAAAGATAGTGGATAAAACGGAGATAGGATTATTTAACGAGCATGCATCCGAAACGCTTTCCGGTGGACCGTATATTCCGCAGTTTTCCGCCCCCGAGGCCAGAGTGCTTGTGGTGGATGACAATACACTAAATCTTTCTGTAATTAAAGGCCTTCTTAAAAAGACCGATATGCAGGTTGAAACTGTAACAAGCGGAGAAGAATGTCTTGAGATGCTAAGGAAAGAGAAATTTAATGTGGTACTTTTGGACCATATGATGCCGGGAATGGACGGACTTGAGACATTAGAGCATATAAGAGAATTTATGCCGGATCTTCCTGTTTTTGCTCTTACTGCCAATGCTGCCGGCGGAGAGGCATTTTATCTCGAAAAAGGCTTTGACGGATATCTGGAAAAGCCTGTGGATGGCAATAAACTTGAAAAGAATATCATAAAAGTATTGCCAAAGGAGTTGGTAACGCTCATAGACAGAAGACCGGTAGAAAACGTTTTGACGGAACTTCCGGAAGCACTTTCCTGGGTCAAAGAGATTGAAGGATTGGATGTTCCACTGGGAATTAAAAACAGTGGCGGTGTGGAGCCTTTTATATTCTCAATCAGTTTGTTCTACGAAACTATCGGAGAAAACTACGGGGTTATTTCAAATGCATTTGACACCGGCGATATAAAGCTCTATACCATAAAGGTGCATGCACTTAAAAGCTCAGCAAGGTTTATCGGAGATATTGAACTTTCCGAAATGTGCCAAAAGCTGGAAGACGCAGGAAACAAGAACAATATCGATTATATAAAAGAAAACAATGATAAAATGTATGAGAGGTATTTGTCATACAGTGAAAAATTCGCCCCTCTTCAAAAGAGTATGCCTGCAGATGACGGCAAAAAGCCTATTTCCGAGGAAGAGCTTAATGATGCTTATAATGCCCTCAGCGATATAGCAGAGCAAATGGATTACGATTCCGCAGAGATGGTAATAAATTCTGTAAGAGAATGCAGGCTAGAAGAGAGAGACAAGCAGGTTATTGACGAGATAGAGAGGCTTTTAAGAAAGCTTGACTGGGACGGAATGGAAAATATAATCAAAACCATTAAAGAATTCAGAAGATGAGGTTTTCTATGAGTACATATTTTATAGCAGATACGCATTTTTCCGATGATTCGATTTTGAGATATGAAAACAGACCTTTCGAAAATATCGATGAAATGAACAAGGTCTTGGTAGATAATTGGAATAAAACTGTATCAAAGGATGACACGGTATTTTTGGTGGGCGATGTAGGTGAAGAAAAATACTTAAGGGAACTAAACGGAGAAATAATACTTATCAGAGGAAATCACGATAAGCTTACCGAGGAAGAATATAAAAAGCTCGGGGTAAAAGCAGTATATGAGTATCCTATTATTTATAAGGAATTCTGGATGGTTTCACATGAGCCGATGTATGTAAACAGAAATGCGCCTTATGCTAATATTTTCGGACACATCCATTCAAATCCGCAGTACATCTCGGTAAGCCCCAGAAGCTTTTGTATCAGCGCCGAAAGGATTGGTTATACACCGATTTTATTTGAGGAAATAGCCGCAAAGGTAAAAGAAGCCGACAAAGAATGCAAATAATTATGTAAACCGAATTGACAATATATTAATAAAAAAAAATCATTTGACAAATCATTCATACATGATTATACTTGTATCGTTCAAAGACAAAGGCGTCTTAACCGCTATGGTTAAGACGCCCTTTTTTTGTTTAAATTTGTAAAATTTTTCAATAAATGTTGGTACTAAGAGATTGACAGAGAGGAGTGTATACATGGCAAAATACGTATTTGTAACAGGAGGAGTTGTTTCCGGACTCGGAAAAGGAATTACCGCAGCATCTCTTGGACGTTTGCTTAAGGCCAGAGGGTTGAAGGTGGCAGCTCAGAAGCTCGATCCTTATATTAACGTAGACCCCGGAACAATGAGTCCTTATCAGCACGGAGAAGTATTCGTTACCGATGACGGCGCGGAGACAGATTTGGACCTTGGCCATTATGAAAGATTTATCGATGAGAATCTTAACAAATACTCCAATCTTACCAGCGGAAAAGTATACTGGAACGTACTTAACAAAGAGCGCAGAGGAGAATATTTGGGCTCTACGGTACAGGTCATTCCTCATATAACCAATGAGATCAAGGAATTTGTATACAAGGTTGGCAAAAAGACAGATGCCGATGTGGTTATCACTGAGATTGGAGGAACCATTGGTGATATTGAGTCACAGCCCTTTATAGAGGCCGCACGTCAGATATCTCTTGAGGTTGGTAAGGAGAACTGTATCTTTATACACGTTACACTTGTGCCGTATCTGCACGGATCTGATGAGCATAAATCAAAGCCAACCCAGCATTCCGTAAAGGAACTTCAGGGGATGGGAATACATCCCAATATCATTGTGCTCAGATGTGATGAACCTCTCGAGGAATCCATATTTAAAAAGATTTCCATGTTCTGTAACGTAAAGGATGATTGTGTTATAGAAAACAGGACTCTGCCAAGCCTTTATGCGGCTCCTCTTATGCTTGAGAAAGCTCACCTTGCGGATGTGGTCTGCAGAGAGCTTTGCATTGATGCAAAAGAACCGGACCTTTCCGAGTGGGAAACAATGGTTAAACAGATTGAGTCCGCTAAAAAGGAAGTAAAGATAGGACTTGTAGGAAAGTATGTTCAGCTTCATGATGCATATTTGTCGGTTGCAGAGGCTCTCAGTCATGCGGGCTTTCATTTGGGGGCAAAAGTAAAGATCGAGTGGATCGATTCCGAGACTTTAAATGCCGAAAACAGAGCTAAAGTTCTTGGAGGACTTGACGGAATACTTGTACCCGGAGGATTTGGAGACAGAGGCATCGAAGGCATGATAACTGCGGCCAGATATGCCAGAGAAACAGGTATGCCGTACTTTGGAATATGCTTAGGAATGCAGATTGCGGTTATTGAATACGCAAGAGGTGTTGCGGGTATTGCTGATGCGAACTCAGGCGAGTTTGACGAGCTTTGCAAAAATAAGGTTATTGATTTTATGCCGGGTCAGTCTGAAAGCATTGCAAAGGGAGGAACTTTGAGGCTTGGAAGCTATCCTTGCAAAATAACCGAAGGAACTCTTATGGGAAAATGCTACGGTAAAGGTTCGTGTGACGAACGTCATCGCCACCGTTATGAGTTCAATAACGATTACAGGAATATACTTACTGAAAAAGGACTTGTTATCTGTGGCCTTTCTCCCGACGAGAGACTTGTTGAGGCTGTCGAAGTTAAGGACCACCCTTTTATGATCGGAGTACAGTTCCACCCAGAATTTAAGTCACGTCCGAATAAGCCACATCCCATATTTATGGGCTTTGTAGAGGCTGCTTTAAATAAGACAAAAAAATAATAAAAAAGTTGTTGACAAATGATTTTTCGCAACGTATACTTGTATACAATTAAAGGCAAAGGCGTCTTAACAATGGTTAAGGCGCCCTTTTTTATTTGAGCCCGGATGCTCAAAATGAGGCAAAAAAGGACTTAGCATTTTTGCCAAAAATCAAATATTGATATTAAAAAGACGATGCAAAGGGGCATCAGTGCACATGTCCCTTTGTGTCGTCTTTTTTAATATAAATATGGCCCGGTAAGTGATTCTGATAAATCATCAGGAATCAAAACAAAAAGCAAACATAACAAACTACACTCAACCGATACTTACCGGTGTTGTTATTAGGAGGAGTAAAAAATGGATGAAATTTTACAAATGGTCGATTCGAAAGTTTTTGGCGTTTGGTTTCTAATCGGTGCAGCGCTTGTATTCTGGATGCAAGCAGGCTTCGCAATGTGCGAGGCGGGTTTTACAAGAGCCAAGAATACAGGAAACATCATCATGAAAAACCTGATGGACTTCTGTATCGGAACAGTAGTATTCATACTGGTCGGCTTCGGACTTCTGTTGGGTGAAGACCTCGTCGGAATCATCGGTAAACCCGGATTTGATATTTTTTCCGACTATGCTAAATTCGACTGGTCAAGTTTCGTATTTAACTTAGTATTCTGTGCCACAACCGCAACAATCGTTTCCGGTTCAATGGCAGAGAGAACAAAATTTATTTCGTACTGCATGTATTCAGCTATTATTTCAGCAATCATCTATCCCATTGAAGCACACTGGACATGGGGAGGCGGCTGGCTTTCACAAATCGGTTTCCACGATTTTGCGGGTTCCAACTGCATTCACATGGTAGGTGGTATCGCAGCTCTGATCGGTGCAGCTTTCCTTGGACCCCGTATCGGAAAGTTCGTAAGGGACAAGAACGGAAAGGTAACCAAAGTAAATGCTATTCCCGGTCACAACTTAACCGCTGCCGCACTTGGTGTATTCATTCTCTGGCTTGGATGGTACGGATTTAACGGAGCAGCTTGTACCTCTGTTGAACAGCTTGGTTCAGTATTTGTTACCACCACCATTGCACCTGCTCTTGCAACAGTTACTTGTATGATCTTTACCTGGATCAAGTACGGCAAGCCCGATGTTTCAATGTGTCTTAATGCTTCACTTGCAGGTCTTGTTGCTATCACCGCTCCCTGCGATGTAACCGATGCATTCGGTGCAATCGTGATCGGTATTGTAGCCGGACTTCTTGTTTGCTTCGGTGTATGGTTCCTTGATTACAAGCTTCATGTTGATGACCCTGTAGGTGCTGTAGCAGTTCACTGCTTAAACGGTATCTGGGGTACCTTAGCAGTTGGTCTTTTTGCTACCAATACCGCACCCGGATATGCTATTGCAGATGCAGCAGGTAACGAAATGGTAGGTCTTTTCTACGGCGGAGGACTTAAGCTCCTCGGAATTCAGTTCCTTGGTATGGCTTCAACCGCTCTTTGGACTGCAGTTGCAATTACTCTTACATTCCTTTTGATCAAAAAGATCTTTGGCCTCAGAGTTTCTCAGGAGGAGGAGATCACCGGACTTGATGCTTCAGAGCACGGACTTGCTTCCGCATATTCAGGATTTTCAATCATGGATGTTGCAAGCATGGAGATGAGCGTAAACGAAAATACCGACCTTGGAAGCAAGGATTATTTGGAGGCAACCAAGGCACAGCGTGACGCTTCGGTTCCCGTTGTCGGTGAGGTTAGCCGCATAGATACCGGAATCCACAAGGTTGTTATTATCGCTAAGCTTTCAAGATACGATGCTTTGAGAAAAGCAATGAACGACCTCGGCGTAACCGGAATGACTGTTACTCAGGTTATGGGCTGCGGTATCCAGAAGGGTGCCGGAGAGTACTACAGAGGAGTTGAGACAGACGCTACACTTCTTCCCAAGGTTAAGGTTGAGGTTGTTGTCAGCAAGATTCCTGTTGAGAAAGTTATCGAGGCTGCCAAGAAGACCCTTTACTCCGGACATATCGGAGACGGTAAGATTTTCGTATACAGCGTAGATAAGGTTGTAAAGATCAGAACCGGTGAAGAAGATTACTTAGCACTTCAAGATGTTGAATAAAAATTAATACAGGGAAAAGGGCGGATATAAATATCCGCCCATACCTTGTTTAGATGAAACGGAGAGAAAAAATGTGCGCCATATTGACATATACGGGAGAGATAAGCGAAGAGCTCTTTAAGAGCATGCTTATGAAGATGAAGGACAGAGGTCCTGACATGGACAGAATTATGAAAGGAACCAGAAAAGACGGCAGTAATTTTTTTATGGGATTTAACCGTCTCTCAATCATGGGCCTTAATCCAAACGGAATGCAGCCCTTTGTCCACAATAATAATATGTCGATAACCAACGGTGAGCTTTACGGATTTGAATTTTTGAAATCCTATCTTAAATCTCTCGGAGAAAAGTTTGAGAGTGGAAGCGATTGTGAAATCTTGCTTCCTCTATATGAAAAGCTCGGCACTTCAGTTTTTAATTTCCTCGATGCCGAGTTTGCATGCGTAATATATGATGCCGAGAAGGATGATTTCATCGCGGCAAGAGACCCCATAGGAATACGTCCTCTTTACTACGGATATGACAAAAAAGGAGTCATAGTATTTTCATCAGAGCCCGTAGCTTTAGTGGATATATGCGATGAGATCATGCCCTTCCCTCCCGGACATTATTATGAGGGCGGAAAGTTTTACTGCTACAGAGATATGACTGAGGTAAAAGAGGCTAAAATAGGCGCCACCGGCGAATCAGAAAAGACAGGTCAGAATAAAGTCGTATCTAAAGAAGTCATAATTAAAGAAATTTGTAAAAACATTCACGATAAGCTTGTAAACGGTGTGGAAAAGAGATTAAACTCTGACGCACCTGTGGGCTTTTTGCTTTCGGGAGGACTTGATTCCTCACTTGTATGCGGTATAGCCGCCGCAAGGTCCGATAAGCCAATAGAGACGTTTGCAATCGGAATGGATATAGATGCCATAGACCTTAAGTATGCGAGGATTGTGGCAGACTATATAGGCAGCAACCATCACGAAGTGATCATTTCAAAAAAGGATGTTTGTGATGCGTTAGAGCCTGTAATCAAAGCGCTTGGTACATACGACATCACTACGATAAGAGCTTCAATCGGTATGTACCTGCTCTGTAAATGGATCAGGGAAAACACTGAGGTAAGAGTGGTGCTTACCGGTGAGATCTCCGATGAGCTTTTCGGTTATAAATATACCGATTTTGCACCGAGTGCAGAGGCTTTTCAGGAAGAGGCCGAAAAGAGAATCAGAGAGATACATATGTACGATGTATTAAGAGCGGACAGGTGTATCAGTGCAAACAGTTTAGAGGCCAGAGTTCCTTTCGGTGATTTGGATTTTGTCTCATATGTAATGAACATAGATCCCGAGAGAAAGCTAAACACCTACGGAATAGGAAAATACCTCTTAAGACATGCATTTGAAGAAGATAAATTCATTCCCGAAAGCATACTTATGAGGGAGAAGGCAGCCTTCTCAGATGCGGTCGGCCATTCACTCAGAGACGACCTCATAGAACTTGCCGAAAAGACCTATACAGACCAAATGTATGAAGAAGGAATAAAAAAGTACGAGCACTCAAGACCTTTCACAAAAGAGTCGCTTTTGTACAGAGATATTTTTGAAAAATACTATCCGGGTCAGTCACATATGGTTGCTGATTTCTGGATGCCTAATAAATCCTGGGAAGGATGTAACGTAAACGATCCTTCCGCCAGAGTGCTCAGTAACTACGGAGCCTCAGGAGTCTGATATATATCAGAAATTAATAAACAAAAAAACCTAATATAACATAGAAAAATATATGAGGAGAAAAAGCCATGGAAAATGCTAAACAAGTAACTGAAATTTACGGAGAGCTTGTGTTTAACGACAAAGTTATGCGCGAGCGCCTGCCTAAGGATGTTTATAAGGCAGTTAAAAAGACTATAGAAAACGGAACACATCTTGAACTTGATGTGGCCAACTCGGTAGCAACGGCTATGAAAGAATGGGCTCTTGAGCATGGGGCAACCCATTTTACCCATTGGTTCCAACCTATGACCGGACTTACCGCAGAAAAGCACGACAGCTTCCTTAATCCCGAGAAAGACGGAAGCGTTATTATGGAGTTTTCGGGCAAAGAGCTGGTAAAGGGCGAGCCCGATGCGTCGAGCTTCCCTTCAGGAGGCCTTAGAGCCACCTTCGAAGCAAGAGGATATACAGCATGGGATCCTTCTTCTCCTGCATTTATTAAAGACGGATCACTGTATATTCCCACAGCTTTTTGTTCATATACCGGAGAAGCACTTGATAAAAAGACTCCCCTTCTTCGTTCAATGGAGGCTCTTTCAAAGGAAGCCGTTAAGGTATTAAGACTCCTCGGACATGAAGATGTCACAAGAGTTGATACAACCATCGGTTCCGAACAGGAATACTTCCTTATCGACAAGGATATGTACATGCAAAGAAAAGACCTTCTTCTTTGCGGAAGAACTCTTATGGGTGCACCTGCTCCCAAGGGACAAGAAATGGAAGACCACTACTTTGGAGTACTTAAACCCAAGGTGTCTGCGTTTATGCATGATCTTGATGAGGAGCTTTGGAAGCTTGGCGTTCCCGCAAAGACAAAGCACAATGAGGTAGCTCCTTCACAGCACGAGCTTGCACCTGTATTTGAGACAGCCAATGTTGCTGTTGACCACAACCAGCTCACAATGGAAGTTATG